>JAPLON010000151.1:785-3225 GCA_026400695.1 Pseudomonadota bacterium | reverse complement strand
GCGTTTCTTCCACAAATAACCTACACGAATTTTGTAAGAATGGGGTCAATGAAGCAAAAAATTGAAAATGTAAGTACTGGTCATCAGACCATTGCACAAAGTGGTACCATGGGAAGACATTTACTTTCTGCTACTGCAGGACTAGGTATTGAAGACAAAGAAGCTCACACGCGCATTAAGATTGCTTACACTGGACACTTCCAGAAATATCATAAGTCTCAAGAAGTACTATTAAATTATGGAGTTCAGTTTTAGACAAAGGAGCTTAGGGGAAACCTAAACCCCTATTCCAAGTGCGCGAAGAGCCCAAGAACGTTCTTGCCAATCTTCTTCTAGTTTTACAAACAGCTTAAGGTGAACTCGCCGCTCTAGTTGTTCTTCAAGTTCAGTTCTGGCAGCTTGCCCTATGTTCTTAAGAGTTTGTCCACGTTTGCCTAAGACAATCCCTTTATGATTATCTCTTGATACAACAATAGCCTGACTAATTTTCACTGAACCATTGTCAAATTCTTCCCAGCTTTCGGATTCTACAAAAATGTTATAGGGCAATTCTTGATGCAACTGTAAAAAAACTTGTTCGCGTGTCACTTCGGCAGCCCAAGATCTAGCTGGGATGTTGGTTATTTGATCTTCTGGGAAAAGCCACGGCCCATTTGGTAGAATACTGCATAAATATTTTGCTAAATCATCAACTCCATCTGCATGCAAAGCGCTGATCATAAATATTTTTGTAACGTTAGGAAATTCATTAACTAAAGTTACTATTTTTAATAATTTATCTTTGGCAATTAAATCAATTTTATTAAGTGTAACTATTATTCCCTTTTTATGTTTTTCACATAGATTTTGGATAAGGGTTAAATTAGGAAAGGTAACATCTACTACTAAAACATGGGCATCAGCTTCTGAGCTTGCATCATAGGCTTCTCGAACCATCGCTTTATCAAGACGTTTTTTTGCATCAAAAATTCCAGGAGTATCAAGCAAAATTATCTGCACACTATCTTTTATTGCTATTCCCATAATACGACTACGCGTCGTTTGTACCTTTGGGGAAACAATTGATACTTTTTGCCCAACCAATTCGTTAACAAGCGTTGATTTACCAGCATTTGGTGCGCCTAGAATGGCAACAAATCCGCATTTAGTCATGATCAAACCTTCCCTTGCAATAATTTATCTAGCAACACAATAGCGATGTTTACATTGGGTTACAAAGGATTTTATGGTTATTAACACATTTAAGCTGCTTTTTTGCTTTTCTCATGTTCCAACCAAAGTTCCAAAATTTGTACAGCATTTAAGGCTGCGCCTTTGCGTAAATTATCAGAAGCAGTCCAAAATACTAAGCCATTTGGATGTGAGGCATCTTGGCGTAGTCGACTTATTAAAACGTCATCACTTCCTACTGCATCAAGTGGCGTAGCATAATCCATAGGATCTTCTGCATCCATAACCTGAATACCAGGAGAATTTTGTAAAATTTCTAGAGCATCATCCACTAAAAAAGGTTTTTCAAATTCTACGTGTACCGCAGAGCAGTGACCAACAAAAACAGGCACACGTACACAAGTAGCAGAAAGTTCGATCTTTGGATCAAGCATTTTTTTAAGCTCGTTGCGCATTTTCGCTTCTTCGCCTGTGTATCCTGACTCTTCAAATTCACCAATATGCGGTATTAAATTGTGTGCAATTGGTCTTGCTAAGTGTTCAGCAGGTGTTGGAGTGCCAGTGAAAAGTGAACGGGTTTGTTGATCCAGTTCTTCCATAGCTGCTTTACCTGCCCCTGATACAGATTGGTAAGTTGAAACAATTACACGTTTTACATGGGTCTTATTGTGAAGGGCTTTTAATGCCATAGCGATTGGAATAATTGCGCAATTTGGGTTGGCTATAATATTTTTATTAGTATAACAATCAATGTTTTCCCCATTAACTTCTGGAATGATTAGGGGAATTTTTGGGTCATCGCGAAAGTAGGATGTATTGTCAATTACCACGCATCCATGTTTTGCAGCTATAGGTGCATATTGTGCTGAAATCTTGCTTCCTGGTGAAAATAATCCAATATCAACTTTTGAAAAATCAAACTTGTTGATTGCTTCCACAATTATAACTTCATCGTCTCCAAACGAAACCTTCTTGCCTTCCGATTTTTCAGAAGCCACAGCATAAATATTTTTATAATTAAAACCGCGTTCTTCTAAAATTTTTAGCATTATGCGTCCAACATTACCTGTGGAACCTACTACGGCAATTTTTACTGTTAATTTATCCATGCTATTCTCCTTAATTATTTTCTGAAATCTATTCTTCCCAGTCTTGAAATCCATGACGTTTTCTAGTTAGTGCTAGCAACATACCGGCACATATAGCTAAAGCTACCATAGAAGAGCCACCATAACTAATAAATGGCATAGTCATTCCTTTAGTTGGAATT
>JAPLON010000151.1:0-701 GCA_026400695.1 Pseudomonadota bacterium | reverse complement strand
GTTGGAATTAAGTGTAAGGTTGATGCCATATTAATAAATGCCTGCAAACCAAACTGTACAGCAATTCCTGTGGTGCTAAGTAAAATAAACAAACTAGATCCTTTTGTGGCGCGCATCATAAATCTGATGATAATTACCATGAATAAAGCAACGATTATAATACACATCCATAAACCAAATTCTTCACCTGCTACAGCGAATACAAAATCAGCGTGTGCGTCAGGTACATTTTTTTTAATCACTCCTTCTCCAGGTCCTTTACCAAAAAATCCACCATTGGCAAAAGCAGCCAGAGATTTGGTGATTTGGTAAAGATCATGCACAGGGTTACCGGCAGATGGATCTAAAAATTGATCTATACGTTTAGTAACATGGGGTAATAGCCAATAAGCTCCAACTAAACCAGCAATTGCAATGCCTGCAAGACCTGCCATCCAAAAAATTGGTAATCCTGCAATAAATAGCTGCCCAACCCAAGTTGCAATAATTACAATCGTCATACCTAAGTCAGGTTGCAATAGAAGCAACCCAACAATAATTCCTACAGCAACCATAGATAAGGTAATTCCTGGGAATTTTTCATCATGCATTTTTTCAGCAATTAGCCATGCTGTTATCACCGTAAGGGCTGGTCTCACAAACTCTGACGCCTGTATTGAGTTTCCAAAAATAATAACCCAACGCCGTGCCCCCTTGATTTC
>JAPLON010000035.1 GCA_026400695.1 Pseudomonadota bacterium | reverse complement strand
GTGGTATTTTTGATGTTCTTGTCTACCAAGCTGAACTTGAATTAACCTGTAAATTTTCATCTCTAAAACAATACAAAATTGCAAATAAAACTATCCATTGGGATCAGGCAAAAATTGCTCTCTTTGTTAAAGACATAAAGGGGTTGAATAAGGTCACCCTAAAAATAAACAATTCAGATATTCATGTTCAATCAAGTAGTACTGTCAGTTGTTTTAAGGGAGTACATGCGCCGCTTACCTCAATCAACCAAAATGAGCCACTTAATGTAACTTTTAGTATCAATATTAAAGGTTCGGAATCACTCAGTTTCTTACCAATTGCTAAAGAAAATAAGATTGAATTAAGTTCTAACTGGCCAGACCCAAGTTTTACTGGGCAATTCTTGCCTAATACCAAAAATGTTACCAAGCAAGGTTTTGATGCACAGTGGGCAATATCGTCGTATGCCACTAGTCTAAATGAGAGTTTTTACGTGGAAGAACTAAATACTAAAAGTATGTTCGATCAAAAGTTTGGTGTACGTTTTTTAAAGACAGCTGATCATTATCAACAAGCAGAGAGAACTTCTAAATATAGCTTCCTGTTTGTGTTGTATACTTTTTTATTATTTTTCTTATATGAAGTAGTCAAAAAAACTAAAATTCATATTTTTCAATATTTTATTACTGCTTGCTCGCTATTATGTTTTTCGGTTTTATTAACTGCAGTGGCTGAACATGCACCTTTTGAAGTAGCTTATGGTGTCTCAGCGCTAGCGATTATATCGCAGATTTCTTTTTACGCTTTTGGGGTTTTGCATAAAAAATCAGAACGCATAACATTTGTAAGTTTGCTTATAAGTATTTACCTGTATCTATTTATCGTCTTGCGCTTGGAAGAAATTGCTTTCTTAATTGGTGCGATTGGAATGTTTTTAGCCATCACAGCCGCTATGTATTGTACAAAAAATATTAAATGGTTTGAGAGGGAAGTTTGAGCTACTTAAGCTTGCTATTTATGAATTTAAAGAGGGAGGCAGAAGCCTCCCTTTTTTTTGTATGTGTTATTTATTCTTTGTGTTCTGCTACTTCTTTTTGTTCCACTACCTGTTCTACAGGTGCTACAAATTCAGTGATAGCAGTATTGTTTGTTAAGATTGCAGCTGC
Organism: Pseudomonadota bacterium; assembly: GCA_026400695.1. Taxonomy (GTDB): domain Bacteria; phylum Pseudomonadota; class Alphaproteobacteria; order Paracaedibacterales; family CAITNM01; genus CAITNM01. The sequence goes on along the minus strand of JAPLON010000035.1, from coordinate 9,359 downwards.
CCAAACTTGTTTAAGGAACGCTGTAGTCTCTCCGCAGATTTCTGTAGTGGCTGCGTTTTCTGCTTTGTCTCCAACAGTACCATTACTATTTGCTGTAAATGTTCTTGAAGCCAAGATAGCAGGAAGAGTTGCATGCAAACTGTAAGTTTTGCTAACTAATTGGTTGTTTGGAGATTGATCTTGTCTAAAATCAACAGGGGCTGGTACAGTGGCTGGTTTTACAATTGTTCCTAGGAATGCATCAAATACCGCAAGTGCTAGTTCTTGTCTTGTTTGTAAGGCCGCTCTTTGCAATTGTTGATCTGCAGAGTATACAAGTTCTTCTCCATTCCATAAGTAGCCCACGCTAACTTTTTTTTCAGAAGGTTTGATTGCTGTTAATTGAACATCAACAGATCTTAGATATCTTCCTATTACCGGGGATATTCCACGAATTGTGCCTATTAATCTTACTAAGTCTGCTGAACTTTGGTAGCTTCCTTCGGTTTTTTCAGCTATTGCTGCCTGTTGTGTTAGCGTCAGTATCTTGTCTAGCATTGTTAATGCATCATCTAATCCGGCGCCACCAAGATTTGATCTAACATTTAATGCATAAATCTGTTCCGAAAGCGTTAAGGAAGACGCTGCAGGGGTAATTCTCAAAGCTACAGGTAAATCAGTTTGTTCTATATGTAAAGTTTGTGGTGTAGCAAATGCATGCACTTGAATTGGAAGTGCTTGCTGACTTGCAGTGATAGTTGACCATTTAGCAGCTCCTTGAAGATATTGTGCTAACGATGCTTTATCTCCGCTTAGTGGTATAGCTAATTCTTCTACTGTGAAAAAACCTTTACGTGCTGCTTCTTTTAAAAACTCTCTGGTCTGTTTGCCATAAGGGACATTCATTACGGAGATACCTATTAAAGCCCTTAAAAGTCTTACTTTGTCACCATCAAATGTTGTGAAAAAATCATCTCGCAAATCCCTATTATTCACCGCTTGTCCAGGTGTTATAGTTTTTTTTGGTTGGGCTGAAAGTAAACCATCTACCACATCAACAGCTGAGGAGGAGGTGCTATAACCAAATGATGTTAAACATACTCCAGTTAAAAGTGCCATTTTTAAAAATCTTAAATTAAACTTCATTTGCATCTACTCCTTTAAAAAATTTATCCCGTACTTTAAGAGTGTAGATGGCAAAGTTTAAGAATGTGTCAAATTTTCAAATTAACTAATATTTAATAAAATTTAGTGGCATTTTGGTAACAATCTTGTTTTTCCTTAATTTTTGTGCTTGAAAAATCACCTATCCTGGGTGCAACTACCTTAACGATTGCTCCAATTGAATTTGCTTGCTTTTGTTTGTTGGCAATTTGTGGATCATCAGCAGTTATCGCAATAACTTGTGGTTTGATGTTTTTAACTAATTGGTTGTAATCAACAAAACCTTTTAATACTGGTAGCAAAACTACATGATCTACAAAACGCAGTGCAGCTAAAATATCAGCGCGTTCGTTTTGGTTGTGGGTTGGTGTGCGGTGCTTATAGTTACTGATACTTTCATCTGGTTCTAAGGCCACTATTAAATAGTCTCCAGCCTTTCTTGCATTTTTTAAAAATTCTATATGACCAAAATGTAAAATATCAAAACAACCGCCGACTAATACAATATTTTTATTGTTTGGAATTTGGATTGTTTGTCTATGGTACTTTTGAATTGTTGTAGTTTGCGTTGCTTGATTAACTTCTAGGGAGCAGGCGTTTAGCAAGAGCAAAATGGCAGACATACTACCTTGAGTAGTTAATGACTTAAAGTAAGACTTTTTATACATATAATTTCCAAACAATAGTTTGAGTTTAATTTATCTGCGTAATTTGAATTTTGATATAGAAAAAGTTACAATGTAGGGTTAAAGGGGGAAGTGGCGTATGAAATCCGAGATTACTACGAAGAGCGTATTTTTATACATCGTAAAAATGCTGAAATCATTTCCAGGTGCATTGTTTGTAATGTTTACTGTGGCTATAGTTTTTGCTATCGACACTTCTGTTAAGCCGTACATATTAAAGGTGATTATTGACAGAGCTACCGAAAACTCGGAGCAGAATGTTTTTCAGTACCTGGCAATTCCATCCCTTTGCTATCTGTTAATGAATTTTATTCTAGCCACTTCTTGGCGAATATATGATTATTTTGTGCAAATAAATATGTTTCCTAGACTTAGGGCAAAAATTGCGAACGAATCATTGGGGCTTTTGTTGGATAAAAGTCACAATTATTTTCAAAATAATTTTTCTGGAAGCCTGGCAAATAAGGTTAATTATTTAACTGGTAATGTGCCTGATATTGTGCAAATTGCGATTGATCGTTTTTTTAGTCACGGCTTAGCTTTAATTTTTGCGATTTGTACCTTGTGGCAAGTAAACATTAGGTTTGCTTTATTTACACTTGGTTGGACAGTTATTTTTACAATTTTTGCTATATTTATTTCTAAGCGTTTGACTGTGCTGGCTGATGACTGGTCAGAATACGGCTCAATAATTACTGGTAAGGTGGTGGATGTTCTTTCAAATTCTTTGTCTGTTCGCCTATTCAGTGCAAAGCAAAGTGAAAAAAAATCATTAAGTGAGACATTTGAGGCAACGGTAAAAGCTGAACAAAAATTGCAATGGTCATTTTTTTGGATGTGGGTTCTTTATGGTTATTCCTTTTGCATGTTACTTGGAGTTAACCTTTACTTCTTACTAAAGGGTCGTCAGGAAGGTTGGGTTAGTATTGGCGACTTCGCCCTAGTGCTTGTGCTTAATGTTTCTATAGTTGATTTTTTGTGGGAAGTTGCTAGGGATTTTTCTCAATTTACCAAATATCTGGGTAAGATTACACAATCTTTAAAAGCTATTTTGTCTGATCCTGAATTTGTTGATGCAACAAATGCTACGGAATTATCTGTAAGCCAGGGGGGGATTGTTTTTGATAATGTTAAGTTTCATTACAAAGGAAATGAGGCGTTATTTCAAAATACTTCGGTGACTATTCATCCAGGGCAAAAAGTTGGTTTGGTTGGGTATTCTGGCGGTGGTAAGTCTACTTTTGTGAATCTAATTTTACGTCTTTATGATGTTAACGATGGTCGTATTTTGATTGATGATCAAAATATTAAGAGTGTTACTCAAGATTCCTTAAGGGCCGCAATTGGTATGATTCCTCAAGACCCGTCGTTGTTTCACCGTAGTTTAATGGATAATATTCGTTATGGTTTGGTTGGTGCATCCGATGCACAGGTAATAGAAGCAGCAAAGCGTGCCTATGCCCATGAGTTTATTACTAGATTACCCCAAGGGTATGATTCTTTAGTAGGAGAACGTGGGGTGAAGGTTTCTGGCGGGCAACGTCAACGTATTGCTATTGCTAGAGCAATTTTAAAAAATGCGCCAATCTTAATTTTGGATGAAGCTACATCGCAGCTTGATTCGTTAACAGAAAGCGATATTCAAAAATCATTGTGGGAATTAATGCAAGGAAAAACAACAATTGTTATTGCGCACAGGCTCTCTACATTGTTGCATATGGACCGTATTTTAGTATTTGATAAAGGTCAAATTGTAGAAGATGGCGGCTGTCATGAATTATTAGAACGTGGTGGTACTTTTAAGAATTTATGGGAATCGCAAGTTGGTGGTTTTTTGTTGGATGAGAGGACTGAATAAAAATGCGTGTTCTTAGGTTTATTTTAGAAGCAACCAAACCGTATAGATTATATCTAGTGGGTATTGTTGCTATGATGGTTATTGTTGCAATTGACGCCAATGTTAAGCCTTACCTTATTAAGTTTTTGATTGATAGCGCTGTAAATCCATCTGCAGTAAATATTTGGTATATCGTTATAGCTTTTGCGGTTTTTGAGATTTTGAAAATGGCAGCTTGGTCTTGTAGTGATTGGCTAATTGTAAGATTTTACTCTCCCCTTAGGGTGAGAATAATCTCTTTGTTTACAGATAAAATTTCAAATTATCCATATGTTTTTTTTCAAAATAAATTAAGCGGTGGTATAGTTTCCAAAATAGGTGATGCCTTCAACTATATTCATAAAATTATTTTTATAGTTAATTATGAATTTATTCAATTTGCTCTTACAGTTATCATAACTTTAATTTTATTATTCTATGTACACGTTCTGTTTGCTTTAGGTTTACTTTTATGGATAGTTACGTTTTTAGTGATTACGTATTTTGGATTACGCAACGTTATACCTTTGTCAAAAACATATGCAGAGGCAAAATCAAGTGTATTTGGCCATTTGGCTGATTACTTGGCCAACATTCTTAATGTAAAGCTGTTTGGTAGGTTTAATTTTGAAAAACAATCGTTTCAGAAATCTTCACAAGTTTTTATAGAAAAAGCTCAGGCAGAAGGTTATTACCTAATGAATTTTTACATTGTGCAGGGAGTTATTGTATCAATTTATACTATCGGCTTTTTGATATTCCTTATTCACTTGAATGGAAAAAATATTATAACGCCTGGGGATTTTACCCTTGTTTTTATGCTCAATTTTAGAATGTTTGATAGGTTATATACAATTTCTCATATGCTACGAGACTTTGTGGAAAATTGGGGTGCTGTAGATCAGGCACTTTTAATGTTAGAGGATTCTCCTGAAATTCAAGATAAGCCTGATGCATGTGAGTTATCGGTAAAAGATGGCTGCATATCGTTTGAAAATGTTAAGTTTCACTACAGTGGTTCTGAAGCAATTTTTCAAAACAAATCGGTGACCATAGAATCAGGACAAAAAGTTGGTTTGGTTGGGTATTCTGGTGGTGGTAAGTCTACTTTTGTGAATCTAATTATCCGTCTTTATGACGTTTCAAAAGGGCATATTGAAATTGATGGCCAGAACATTAAAGATGTTACGCAGGACAGCTTGCGTAGCGCTATTGGTATGGTGCCACAGGATCCATCATTATTTCACCGTAGTTTAATGGATAACATTCGCTATGGTTTGATAGATGCTTCTGATGTACAGGTAGTCGAAGCTGCTAAGCGTGCCCATGCTCATGAATTTATTACTAAGCTACCAGATGGCTATGATTCTTTGGTGGGTGAACGTGGCGTAAAGCTTTCTGGTGGTCAGCGTCAACGCATTGCGATTGCTAGAGCAATTTTAAAAAATGCACCAATTCTAATTCTTGATGAAGCCACATCGCAGCTTGATTCCTTAACAGAAATAGAGATTCAAGAGTCGTTGTGGGAACTGATGCAGGGAAAAACAGCAATTGTTATTGCCCACAGGCTCTCTACATTGTTGCATATGGACCGTATTTTGGTGTTTGATAAGGGCAAGATTATGGAAGATGGTACTCACCAAGAACTGTTAGCGAAAGGTGGCCTTTACAAAGCCCTATGGGATGCACAGATTGGTGGATTTTTGCCAGATGCAGATTTTTAAAATTTTGAGTAATTACTAAGGAATAACGAAAATGATACATCCAGACCCTAATACACTCTATCCAATCGCAGGTTGGGATCATACATGTTTTTTAAAAAACACCATTAAGAGTCAGAAAATAATTGTTGGAGATTATACTTATTACGATGACCCTGAAGACGTTTATAATTTTGAAAAAAATGTACTGTATTTATTTGATTTTATTGACGATAAATTGATCATCGGTAAATTTTGCCAAATTGCTACTGGTGTGCGTTTTATTATGAATGGCGCTAATCACGCAATGGACGGGATTTCAACTTATCCATTTAAAGTGTTTGGCAAATCTTGGGGGGAAACTCCCATGGACGTTGTTAGCAAAGGTGACACAGTTATTGGCAATGATGTTTGGATTGGAAATAACGTAACGATTATGCAAGGTATCACTATTGGCGATGGGGCGATTATTGGAACCAATAGTTTGGTAACCAAAAATGTTGAGCCATATACAATTGTTGGTGGTAATCCGGCAAAGCTTATTCGCAAAAGATTTAGCGATAAAGATATTGATGCGTTGGTAAAATTAGCTTGGTGGGATTGGCCAGTTGATAAAATAACAGAAAATCTTCCAGCAATTGTTGCTGGTGATATACAGGCTTTGATAAACAATAAATAAAAGGAATCGTTATGCAAAAAACAACTGCAACATTACCGGAAATCAATCTGATAGGTATTAAGGCAAGAACGAATAACCTTTCTGAAATGAATCCAGCAACTGGAAAAATTCTCCTAACAATTCAGAAATATTTTCACGGCGCTTTGTGTGAAAAAATACCAAATAGAAAAAATCCAGGTGTTACCTATTGTGTTTACACCGATTATGAAAGCGATTTCACAGGTGACTACACTTATTTTATTGGTGAAGAAGTTGAGTCATTCAATGATTTACCTGAAGGTTTTGTAATTCATACTATACAGTCTCAGCCTTACGCAAAATTTACAAATGGTCCTGGACCAATGCCTGGTGTATGTATTGGCATGTGGCAAGAGATATGGAAAATGACACCGGAAGATTTCGGTGGAAAACGGTCATACATTGCTGATTTTGAAATTTATGATGAAAGAGCCCTTGATCACCAAAATGTAACTTTGGATATTTATATAGGAATTGGAAAATAGTAGTAATTTGCACTACAATTTAACTGGAGTTGGTAGGGGTTAATTATGGAAATTTATACAACAAGTCAGGCTCGGGATAATTTGATTGAGATTGTGGATCATGTCGCGCAGTCGCATGAACCCACATACATTGTTGGTGAAAAAGGCAAGGCTGTTTTGATTTCGGAATCTGACTACAGGGCAATGCTTGAGACTTTGCATTTAACCTCAATACCTGGGATAAAAGATTCAATTATAAAAGCTAGTAGGGAGCCTTTAGAAGATTTTTCTGAAAGTATCGATTGGGACAATGTATAAGTTATTGTTTTCAAAGCAGTCTCAAAAAGATAGCAGGAAAATAAAAGAAGCACATTTGGAATCAAAGTGTGATTTTCTACTTAATGTCTTATCTAAAGATCCGTTTTTTGCGCGTCCACCTTATGAGAAATTGGTTGGTGATTTGCATGGATTTTATTCAAGAAGAATAAACATACAGCACAGATTAGTGTATGAAGTTGATAAGAAAAATAAGCTGGTGAAAATTTTGCAGATGTGGACGCACTATGAATATTGTGCGCATCACTAACTAGGGAAAAATGGCCTATGGAACTAAGTAATCTTGAGAAAACTGTTACTGGCCATTTTAAATATTTGCCCCAATTATTAGGTTTTGATGTTAGAGAAAGTGAACGTTTACATATTGTAAATTGTAGGCTTGATTCCTCTATGTTTAATGTTGTGTGCAATACTCATTTGCAAGAGTGGGCAAAGAATCAACACAATGTTGAATATTTTGATAGCAGTTATAAAGCAACTTCAAGAAGGTTTTATATTTATGATGAAGGTTTTGTTAGGAGAAAAATTCAAGAAGTTATCGATTTTTTTGAAAAACAACCCTTTGCTTGGTGGGTTGGGCCATCTTGTGACCCTTACTGGATAAGGGGAATTTTAAATGAAATGCAATTTAAAAATAACTCAACCGAATACGCAATGGCTTGTGACTTATCTAAATATAAAAATAGCGATTCAAGTCAAACAGACATAGTTCATGTTCTAAATTTTGCACAACTAGAAGATTACATAAATGTAATTGAGCCATACGATGTATCGGCTCGTAGTTTTTATGAAAAAATTAAAGAGTGGATGCTTAAGGAAAATGAAAAACTATTCGTCGGTTATGAGCAAGGTATTCCTGTAGTAATTGCTAGTTTGTATATTGATCGTGAGAATGGTTCTGCAGCTGTTTTTAATTTAATAACTAAAGAAGATAAACGAGGTCGTGGTTTAGGCACACAAATGATGCACCATTTATTAAATTACGCGAAGGATACTTACCTTAATTATGCTTGTCTATTGGCTTCAAGTGATTCAGGGTATCGCATTTATCAGCGGTTAGGTTTTGAGGAACTAGGGAAATTTGACTGTTTTGAATGGGAAGGCGGAAAATGATTCCAATTACCGGTGTAGTTAAAGTAGTAGACTATAATCCAAATTGGCCTGCAATGTTTGAGACAGAGGCTACTGTAATTAAACAAGTATTGGGTGATAATTGTGTAGTTATTCACCATGTGGGATCTACATCAGTACCAGGTTTAAGCGCCAAGCCTGTAATTGATATAATATGTGGGGTTAACAACCTTACTGATGTTAAAGTTGGCTCGCTTGAGCAAATTGGCTTTACCTATTTGGGTGAGTTCAATATGCCTATGCGTATGTTTTTTATAAAGCGTACGGGGACTGAGGTTAATCTACACATTTTTGAGTCAGATAATTCTGAAATTGAATTAAATCTTTTGTTTCGTGACTATTTGCGTAATACCCCCAAAGCATGTGCTGCATATGCTGAATTAAAAAAGAAATTGGCAAAAGAACAGTCTACTAATCAAAATAATTCAGGATTTATTTCTAGCTATACGTTGGGGAAAAATGATCTTATTCGGGAGTTTTTGTTGAAGGCTGGTTTTTCTGGCTGTCGTTTGATGCGATGTACGCATTACACCGAATGGGACACTTATCATAGAATGAGGGAAGAACAAATTTTTAAACCAATCAATTTAACATATGATCGTAATCATCCGACTTTTAAATTAGATAACCATTTCCATTTTGTTTTTTATAAAGGTGTGGAGATTGTTTCTGTAGCCCATGTGGAGTTTCTAAACAATAGCGAGGCCGCTTTGCGTACTCTAGCAACAGATGAGCAATACAAAAATCAAGGATTTGGTAGAAAGTTGGTGTATTTGCTAGAGCGCTGGATCAAGTACCAAGGAAGAAGTATTGTCAAAGTGCATGCGGCACTAAGGTCAGAAGGTTTCTATAGAAAACTGGGGTACAGTGAAATTCCTTTTGATGATCAATCAATCTCTAAGGATATAATTGATTTAGGTAAGTTGTTGTAACCCTAATAATTTTTATTAGCTGGAATGAGTCTGGTTTGCGTGATAGAGTCGACAGTTGATAAAAATTAAAACTATTATGTCTGTTTTTGGATGTTTAACTATTTTTGTCTGTTTGAGTGTTGGGTTAGCAGGTGCTAGCTATAAGTTTGAACAGGAAGATCAATCCCGAAGAGCTGTTGTTAAAAAATCTAAGAAGTCTTTCTTGTCTAGGTTTTTTGCATGCTGTTGCTGTAGTTATGCTCATTCTTATTCTCTCACCTTACGCAGTGAGTTGCGATATTTGAGGAAAAGCAGTAGATAGAAGTTATCTAACGTATTCACATGAGTTGAGTATTTATGGATACAAGATTGTGCGATATTTATACAGACTACCTTATCTGTCAAAATAAGTACG
>JAPLON010000098.1 GCA_026400695.1 Pseudomonadota bacterium | reverse complement strand
CACCACCAAGTTGAATTTGTAGATTTTCGATTTACTGATTTACGAGGTACTTGGCACCATACTACTTACCCAACTAGTGCTGTTGATGAGGAAATTTGTGCGGAAGGATTACTGTTTGATGGTTCATCAATTCCAGGATGGTGCGTCATTAACGAATCAGATATGCTTTTGAAGCCTGATTTTGGCGTTGATTTGTCTAACGTGAGGCTAGATCCATTTTCTTCATACTCAACTGCGATTGTTATTTGTGATGTGTATTATCCGGCATCTGGTGAGCCTTATTCTAAAGATCCAAGGCAGGTTGCTAAAAAATGTGTAAGTTATTTACAAAGTTCAGCTATTGCTGATCAAGCTTACTTTGGGCCTGAGGCAGAATTTTTTATGTTTGATGGGGTCGCTTTTCAAAGTGATCCAACTCATTCTTTTTTTCAACTTACTTCTGATGAATTTTCAAAAGGGAACAGTGTGATAGGGCATGGTAACCGTACACCCCATAAGGGGGGGTATTTTCCAGCTCAGCCGCTTGATTTGTCTAATGACATTCGTGCGGAGATGATTTTTAAAATGGTTGAAATGGGTATAAAGGCTGAAAAGCACCACCATGAAGTTGCACAAGCACAGCATGAATTAGGATTGGTTTACAATGACTTAGTTCGCACAGCTGATGAAGTGCAGGTTTATAAATATGTAGTAAAAAATGTGGCACGCCTTTACGGCAAAACAGCAACTTTCATGGCTAAACCTATATTTGGAGATAACGGTTCTGGAATGCATGTTCACCAAAGTTTGTGGAAAAAATCAGAAAACTTATTTGCTGGTAATGAGTATGCTGGGCTTTCTGAAACGGCTCTATTTTATATAGGTGGGATTTTAAAGCATGCAAAAAGTTTAAATGCTTTTACTAATCCTACTACTAATAGTTATAAACGTTTGGTACCTGGGTACGAAGCGCCTGTTATATGTGCCTATTCTGCGCAAAATCGTTCGGCTGCGTGCAGAATTCCAATTGTGAAATCGCCAAAAGCTAAGAGGGTTGAAATTCGATTCCCTGATCCCACTGCAAACTCTTACCTTGCGTTTTCTGCGATGCTCTTAGCTGGGTTAGATGGCATTCAAAATCGTATTCATCCAGGTGATGCGCAGGATATTGATTTATTTACGGAAAAAGATATTGCTAAAAAATTACCATCTGTAAGCGGTAGCCTATGTGAAGCTTTAAGAGCTCTTGAAAATGATAATGATTACCTAACTAAATCAGGAGTATTTTCTAAAGAATTAATCGAAACCCATTTAGAAATGAAATGGCAAGAGTGTAATAAATTAGCTATGCAACCGCACCCAGTGGAGTTTGATCTTTACTACAATGCCTAAATTTTTGGTGGCTGATGGCTTGGTAGAATATGATCAAGCCATCAAAACCATGCTTAAAATAGTTGAAGAAGTTCAAAATGGCAACGAAGAAGTAGTTTGGTTTTTAGAGCACCCCCCAATTTACACAGCTGGCACAAGCGCTAAATCTGCTGATTTGCTTAATGAAACATTTCCGGTTTATAGATCAACTCGTGGTGGGCAGTATACGTACCACGGACCTGGTCAACTAATTGTTTATGTGATGGTAGATTTAAAGAAACGCAATAATGATGTGCGTGCATTTGTGCAGGGACTTGAGACATGGGCTATTCAAACTTTAAAAAAATTCAATATACAAGGTAAGTGCAAGCCTGGTCGAATTGGGATTTGGTTAGATGATGTTACTGAGCGAAAAATTGCCTCTATAGGCGTAAGGGTAACTAAAGGTGTAACCTGGCATGGGTTATCATTGAATGTTAATTCAGACCTAGAGCATTACCATGGCATTGTACCTTGTGGTTTAACAGGCTATAAAATGACTTCTTTAAAAGCCGAAATGGTTAGTGTAACCGTGCCTGAAGTAATTAGCGTTATGCAGTCATGTGCAAACACTTGTGGCATTTGGTAGGTCTGCAAATACAATTTCAGTGTTTGCTTTTTTTCAATAAATTATGGAATAATCTGTTCTTAAATTAAGTTTGTTGGCATATGGAAAATAGAAAAAATCGTACAATTTATGGTCGTAGACAATCCAGGCCATTGCGTGATTCCCAAAAAAATTTATGGGAAAAATTGTTTAATGACGTAAAGATTGATTTACAGAATCTGCCAGCTAGCTACCCAGAGAACATTATCTTTGAAATTGGCTTTGGTGGTGGGGAAAATCTGGCGCACCAAGCCTTGAATAACACTGATTATACATGTATTGGTTGTGAACCTTTTATTAACGGTGTTTCCAGTTTACTTACAAAAATAGCTAAAGATAATATTACCAATATCAAGATTTTTGATGATGATGCGACTATTTTGCTGAAGTTGATGCCTGATCAGTTAATTAAGAAGATGTTTATCTTATTCCCTGATCCATGGCCAAAAAAACGTCATAATCGCCGGAGGGTTGTGAGCATGGAAAATTTATTATTGATACACCAAAAAATGCAAACAGCAGGGGAGCTGATTATTGCAACAGATCATCCTGGGTATTTGGAATGGATTATCGCAATTATTGAACAGCCTATTTTTTTAAAGAACTTTAAAATAGTTCACACACCTGATTTGCCAAGACCAAGTGAGGAAGAAATTCCAGTTACAAGATATGAAAAAAAGGCGCTCGAGAATCGTCCCGGCGCCTTTTTTAAATTTTGTGCTATTTAAGCAGCAGGAGCTGCGGCTTGTTTTGCAGGTTTATTTTGATTTGGTGTTTCTTCTTTCAAGCTAAGTGGAGCGCCATTCATATCAAATGCTTTAACGCCTGATTCTTCACGTAACTTATCTAGAACTTCTACAACCTTTTCAGATTCAACAATCTTTTGCAATTCGCCCTTAACTTCTTCGAATTTTGGTGGTTCAATTGCGCGCTTGTCTTCAACACGAACTACGCTCCATCCAAGTTTTCCAAGGCTTACAGGGTCTTTAACTAAAGTTGCTTTAGCGGCGTTAAATACGATATCGCCAAATTCAGTTGGAATTTCATCGCGACGTACATAACCAATTTCGCCTTTTTTATCTTTAGTTTTGTCATCTAGAGATTTTGATTTAACTAAATCATCAAATGACTTACCAGACTTGATTTCTTTAATGAGTGCTTCCGCTTCTTCTTTGGTTTTAACCATAATGTGACGAAGGCGTACTTCCATTTGATTCTTTGGAAGTAGCTTTAACAGTTCTTGGTATTTTGTTTTAAGCATTGCATCGCTAACTAGTTCACCTACTTTTTTGTCTAAAAAGGCTTTATGCAATGTCGCAGAACGAACATCTTCAAGCTTTTTAACAGTGGTAGGATCTTTTTCTAGTCCTGTTGCTTTTGCTGCGTCTAGAATTAATTTCATGTCTACAATACGCAATGCAAGAGGTTCAAAAATTTCTCCAAAAGGAGCACCTTGCAACTGCGGAGGCAAAGTTTTTACAGCTTCTATAACTTCTTTCAAAATAACAGTACGTCCGTCTTTGAACTTAGCAATGACCAAATTGGGGTCAAGGGTGCTAACATTAACTTCAGGTTTCTTTTCTCCCTTTTCAGCAGCTTCTTTTAGCTCTTCAGGGGTTTTTTCAATTATAGGCTTACCATCTAAACCAGTTACAATAACTCCGGACTCTTTTTTAATCTTATCAATAACTTGAACTGCATACTTAGGTGTTAGAGCTTTAATGAGCTCACCCTTAACTTGTTTGAATTCTGGCACCTCAACAGCTCGTTGTTCGCCAACGTAAACAACGCTAAAGCCATTTGGCCCCATATCAATAGCTTCTGCCAATAGGCTGCCAGACTTTGCTTCAAATACTACTTTAGCAAAAGCTTCAGGAAGGTCAGCGCGTCTAACATGACCAAGATTTCCACCATTTTTATTAGTTTGAGGATCTATAGATTTTTGTTTTGCAACTTCTTCAAATTTAGCTGTATCTTTTTCAAGTTCACGAATAATTGCTTCAGCTTCAGCCTTGGTTTTTACCAAAATGTGTTTTAGTTGAACTTCTTTTTCATCTTTTGGAAGCTTAGTTTTTAGTTCTTCGAAGTTCTTTTTTAGTTCTTCTTCGGTAAGTAGCTTCATAACTTCAGCTTCTACAAATATTTTTTGAAGCATGGTTTCTGAATTTTTGTCCATTAGGCTGATTACTTCTGCAGATTTATCAAGTCCTAAATCAGCTGCAGATTTGTTTAAAATTTGAGTATCAATCAAGCGACGCAGTAAAGCTGCATACAACTTTGAAAATGGACGATCTTTAATCTCAGGTGGTAGAAGATTTAATTGATCATAAACTTGACCCATATTAATTTTTTTACCATTTGGAAATTCAGCAACAACTTTTGCTTGTTCGCCCTGTGGCACTGCAGGAGTAGATTCAGCAGCAGGCTCTGAAACTTTCGTTTCGGTTTCTGCTTTTTTTGTTTCAGCAGCCTTTTCTTCTTTTTTTTCGCAAGCTGTAGATAGTAGTAGCAGCAAAGACAAGCTTAGCTTTATAACGGTACTTTTCATGAAATCCCTTTAACGTTTAAATAACTATTTGTGCTCATACTATACCATAACAGAATCCAATGAGTAGCCATTTTTCTACAACATCGGTATACTGGTAAAAATTGTTATAATTTAAACACATCTAAGGTTTGTATGTTATCTAACTTAATGCGCAGTATGTTTGGATCCGCTAATGATCGTTTGGTAAAGCAGTTTTATAAAGAAGTTGCAAAAATTAATGATCTTGAGAGCCATTATAAAACTTTAAGTGATGATCAGCTTCGTGAAAATACTCAACGTTTTAAAGAACGCATTGCAAATGGTGAGACGCTTGATAAACTTTTGCCAGAAGCGTTTGCCAGTGTGCGTGAGGCATCAAAGAGAACTTTGGGGTTGCGTCCGTTCGATGTTCAGCTAATTGGTGGCATGGTTTTGCACAAAGGTATGCTCGCTGAAATGAAAACGGGTGAGGGTAAAACCTTAGTTGCGACATTGCCAATATATTTGAATGCTCTTTCAGGGAAAGGTGCACATCTAGTTACGATCAACGATTACTTAGTAAAACGTGACGTAGAGTGGATGGGGGCAATCTATAAGTTTCTTGGTCTAAGTGCTGATTGTATTTATCATGAACTAAATGATTCTCAACGTCGCGAAGCTTATGCGGCTGATATTACCTATGGAACGAATCACGAATTTGGTTTTGATTATTTGCGCGACAATATGAAATTCCGTAAATCTGACATGGTTATGCGAGATTTTAACTACGCAATTGTTGACGAAGTTGACAGTATTTTGATTGATGAAGCGCGTACACCATTAATTATTTCAGGTTCGGCGGAAGACTCATCTGAACTTTATACAAAAATAGATGGGATAATGCCATTGTTGCAAGATGGCGACTTTGAAAAAGACGAAAAGCAACATAGCGTAATCCTTACCGATGAAGGTATTGAAAAGCTTGAAATTGCTTTACGTGAGAATGGTATGATCAAAGGCAGTGGATTATATGATGTGCAAAATATATCGGTAGTGCACCATATTCAAGCGGCGTTAAAGGCGCATAAGCTTTATACACGTGATGTTGAATACATTGTAAGAGATGGTGAAGTCACAATTATTGATGAATTCACAGGGCGTATGATGGAAGGAAGGCGTTATTCTGATGGTTTACACCAAGCTATTGAAGCTAAAGAAGGCGTAGAAATTGCCAATGAAAACCAAACTTTAGCAACAATTACATACCAAAATTTCTTTAGGCTTTATCCAAAGCTATCGGGAATGGCAGGTACAGCTATGACAGAAGCGCCTGAATTTGAGGAAATTTACAATTTAGGCGTGGTTGAAGTGCCAACAAACCGCATAGTTACCAGAATTGATTATGACGATGAAATTTACCTAACTGCTCCAGAAAAATATAAGGCTGTGATTAAGTTGGTTAGGGATTGCCAAGGACGAGGGCAGCCAGTGCTAATTGGTACGACAAGCATTGAAAAATCTGAATTGCTTTCGACTTTGTTGACTGTTGATGGTGTTAAGCACCAAGTACTTAACGCTCGTCACCATGAACGCGAAGCTAGCATTATTGCTGAGGCTGGGCAAAGTGGTGCCGTAACAGTTGCTACCAATATGGCTGGAAGAGGTACGGATATTAAGCTAGGTGGCAACTTAGATATGCGCATAAAAATTGAGCTTGCTGACCTTGAAGATGGCCCGAAAAGAGATGAAGCAATTCAAAAAATTAAAGATGAAGTAACAGAGGATGAAGCTAAAGTAAAAGCTGCCGGTGGGCTTTACATTATTGGTACGGAACGACATGAAAGTCGACGTATTGATAACCAGTTAAGAGGGCGTGGTGGTCGCCAGGGTGATCCAGGTGCTTCTAAATTTTTCATTTCATTAGATGATGATTTAATGCGAATTTTTGCTG
This sequence comes from Pseudomonadota bacterium, assembly GCA_026400695.1. GTDB lineage: Bacteria > Pseudomonadota > Alphaproteobacteria > Paracaedibacterales > CAITNM01 > CAITNM01. Next base: position 24,159 of record JAPLON010000098.1, on the reverse strand, counting down.
CTACCGATAAACTGCGTGATTATTTGCGTAAAATGGGAGCTCAAGAAGACGAAGCAATTTCACACAAATATATAAGTAAATCTTTAGAAAAAGCACAGCAACGCGTTGAAGCTAGAAATTTTGATGTGCGTAAGCATTTGCTTCGTTATGACGACGTTATGAATGATCAGCGTAAAATAGTTTACGGGCAACGCAGAGAATTAATGGAAAAAGACAGCATCAAAGAAATGGTCGAAGAAATTCGCAATGATGTTGCTGAAACATTGGTTCAAGGGCATTTGCCTTCCGATACAATTGCCAATAATTGGGACTTTGAAGCATTAAAAGGTGAGTGTGAGAGTGTATTTGACTTTGTGCTTGATATTGAAAAACTTAAAGCCACTCCAAACATAACAGCAGGAGCATTGACCAAAGAGATTACAGATTTGGCAGTTGCAAGAGCCATTTCACTAGAACAAAACCTAGGCGAAATAGCTATGCGTCATGCAGAGAAAAGTGTTCTATTACGCCTTCTTGATCAACATTGGAAAGATCACTTATTAGCATTAGATCATATTCGCCAAGGTATTAATTTACGTGCTTATGCTCAAGGTAACCCGTTAAACGAATATAAACGAGAAGCGTTCAACCAGTTTGGTTTAATGATGAATCGTCTAAAAGTTGAATATATAGGAGCCTTACACCACTTCCAAACCTCAAAACCGGTTGACATTGCTTTGGAAGAAATGCTTGGAAATATTGATTTTTCTAAGATGCAAATCAATTACCCCGATGAAGAAGCAGAGGCTACCAATAAGCCAACGCCATCAACCAGTTTCGTTGGTTCACTAGTGGGCGATTTGGCAAGCAGAGGTGCTGATCCGGTGCAACGAGTCTCAAGAAATTCGGTTTGTCCATGTGGTTCTGGTAAGAAATTTAAACATTGCCATGGGGCAATAAATTAAGTTTTGCAAGAAAGTAAGGCGTTTACTACGCCTGCCGCAATATCGCTAGAATTATTTCCTGCTTTTAGCATGTTGATAGCTGAGACAAATCCTTTGCGTTGCTGCTTTTGGCTGCTACTATTGCTTAAAATATTCTCAAGCTGAAGTGCTAAATGTTCTGCAGAGCAATTGTTTTGCAGACATTCAGGTACAATCATTTGTTGGTTTAAAATGTTTATCAAACTTGCGTACTTAACTTTGACTAGACATTTTGCTAACCAATAGGTAATTTTGGAAACTTTGTAGGCAATTACCTGGGGAACGCCTACGTAAGCTAGTTCTAAGCTAACTGTGCCGCTAGCAGCCAACGCTACACTACTTTGCATAAATGCTTGCCATTTTTCTTCAATAGAAGTTACTAATTTTACAGGAATCGCGGTATTTTTTAGCAATGGCTCTATATAAGGAACCAGGTGCGGCAGGGTTGGAATTACTACCTCAATGCGCCTGTTCAAAGGTAGCTTGGCCACGGCATTTAGAAATACTTCCAAATGTTGTTTTACTTCATTTTTTCGGCTGCCTGGCAATAGGCAAACTAGTGTAGATTCTTTGGCAATATTTAGATTTTTCCTAAAGTTACTATCATCAGGCAAAGTTACTTCTGTAATAGGGTGCCCAACAAATGTTGCAGGTAAACCATGGATGGTAAAGTAGTGGGGCTCAAAAGGTAGTAAGCAGAGTAGGTGGTCAATTTTAATTTTTTTAGCAAGTTTTTCAGCACGCCCTGGGCGCCATGCCCAAACGGATGGGGCTACATAATGCACTACGGGAATACCTAATTGTTTAGCAAATTTAGCGATTTTAAAACAGAATCCTGGTGAATCAATAGTAATGAGTAGATCAGGCTTCAGTTCCTTGATTGTATTCTTCGTTTGTTTAATGCGTTTTAGAATTTTAATTAAGCTTGGTACAATTTCGCTAAACCCCATTACCGAAAGTTCATTCATTGGGAAAATACTTTGTAATCCGGCTAAGGACATTTGCTGTCCGCCGATTCCATAAATTTCAAGTTGATGGTTGTTTTTTTGAAGTGATTGCAATAGTTGCGCACCTAAAAAATCTCCGGATGCTTCTCCAGCTATGATGAATATGCGCTTAGTCATGATCAGCAATAAAACTTAAAGGCGATAATACTACGGTGAAGGCACTGGCATGAGTTTTATTTTTTAAATTTAATAATTTTTTAAGGTTTTTGTGGTAGGTGTTCCGCCCCCCACCCCCGCCCAAATAAAGGGTGGGCCACCCGCCTTGGCTCCAACCTTGCAACAGACATAGCTTCGCCATTGGCATCCTTAAGGGATTTAGAATGATGCTTTGAAGTAATATCTGAAGAACTGTTCTTATATTCATAAATACCGTAATTAAGTTAATAGTTTGTTAATATAGTTTTTAATTAACGCTCTAAATTGCTATTAATCATCCATTTTTGGTTTGGTGCTTAAATAATAATCAACAAAGCGGTACAAAAGTAAATATTGTTCATCTGTGTCCATAAGATTTGGCCTTTGAATCGAAAGTTTTATGGCTATTTCTTCAATGCTAGGGATATATTCTCCATGAGACTGATCGATTTTTTCCGCTAACACAAACGCTGCAATGAAAGTGCCTGTTCTACCTACGCCAGAAGCGCAATGGCATGCAATTGGCCCTTCTTTATTTGAAGTTATGTGAGTTTGCCGAACTTCTTGTACTAAACGATAAAGTTCTTTAACATCAACTCCTTTATTGTCTTCCCATTGATCTGTGTAGCAATACGATACACAAATAGGTTCTGATTGATCCACAGTTTCTTCTGCTGGCATAACGTTTAAGGAAGTAATATTAGAATTTTTTGTCAATCTTCCTTTCCAGTACCTTACTGAATGTTTTTTTGAAAATTCATGATTTGGTTTTACCCTTACTAAAATGCCTACTTGATGATTGATCAGAAATTTAAAAAATAAATTTAAAATTTTTTCGCTGGGTTCTTGCAAGGCGATAAAATGATAACCTTCAATAAGTACAGTGCTGGCATTATAGGTACAGTCAGTGCAATTATAAGCAAAAGCAATATTATTAAGTGTTCTATAATAACTTTTTTCCAATAAACATTGGGCAACCATATAGTCTTCCTGACAAATATGAGGTGATTTTCCAGGATTGCTATACCATAAATGCTGTCTAAAAAGTTGCAGTTCTTGGAATTCTTTCAATATTTCTTGGTCAGATTTTTTTTTGTATGGTGCAAAGTAATTTTTCTTTTGTAATACCTTTTGCCATCTTTTTGTTAATTCAGTATGTACTTCTTCTTTGTGTTTTTGACGAGTTTCTAAGGGAAGTGCTGGAAAGTTTGCGTTTGCCATAGCGTTCACCTGAAATATTAGAATTAATATCTTCAAGCTTAGTTTTAAACGAAAATGGTTCATTGAGCTAGATCAAAACATATCTTTTGGATTGAAGCTCATAGTCATGCTTTTCCATTTGTCATGCTTATCTTTTGGTAGGGGTAATGGGTTACACCTAGGGTCAAGCACAGCACGTCTTGCACTTTCTGCCGCAATATTAAAATATGGATCATTAGTCATGCGACGCTTATCAACTATGTCTGCTTTTATTACAGTTCCGTCAGCACTTAGCTCCATATCAATATCTACAATTAAATCTTTGGCTCCTTTTGCACCAGATGGTACAGACCAGCAAGGGTAGATTTTACGACGCACTGCATCAATCTCAGAGGCAGTTACAACAGGGGCTAATTCATCAACATCTGCGCCATCATCATTCATAAGATCTTCAATTGTATCTGTCTCTTCCTTAGTAACTCCACTAATGATATCGTCTACACTTTTGGTTTTAGCTTTTGCCTTTTTGTCTTTAGCGTCTTCTTTAGTACCTTTAGGTTTTGGTTTGGTTAAATCAATTTCAGCCTTTTTTGGTTTCTTAGGTTCTGGCTTTTTTTGTTCTTCCTCTTTTTTTTCTTCTTTTTTTTGCTTGTCTTTATCCTTTTTTAAAGATATTGCATCATCTTTAGCTTTTTCAGGATCTTTGGGTTTTTCTTTTGGTGGTTCTTTTTTAGGCTTTTCTGGCTCTTTTGGCTTTTCAGGAACTTGTTCTGGTTGTTTTTTAATTTCTTCCTTGGGGCCAACCTCTTTAGCTGATTCATTAACAGTTGGGGCGGGTGATTTTTTAGGTGCTGCTGATTTTTCACCAATTGCGACAAAATCGATTAGCATAGTTGGGGAAGTATCCATCTTTTTAAAGAATGGAAAATTCATATCAATATATACTGCCAACATTAGGCAGACATGAAAGATCAAAGAATATAAAAGGGCCTTACGCATACCTACTACATCCAATACTTTGCTTAATGTGGCAATTCTGCAATCAGTGAAACTTTCTTGAAGCCTGCAGACGCAATTGCACCCATTACTTCCATAACTTTACCGTAAGCAATTTTTTGATCACCGCGTACGTAAATTTTGGTTTCTGGGTTATTATTGGTGATTGCTTTTAGGCGATCAATCATCGCGGTCATAGGTACTAGGGATTCTTGGATATAGGTTTCTCCGTTAGCATTAACACTTATTATTAATGGTTCGACGCTGTCATTCATTTGTGCAGCTTGGGTTTTTGGTAATTCTACTGGCACGCCAACGGTCATCATAGGGGCTGTTACCATAAATATGATTAGTAACACCAACATTACATCAACTAGTGGAATTACATTTATTGCTGCGCTATGTTGCGTACGCCTACGTCCGCTACCGCGTTTAGATAATGGTTGAAGTTGCGCTGCCATTATTGGCTCTCTTCCAATTGACGTGAAATAATTGCGCTAAATTCGCTTACAAACGCATCAAGGCGATTCCCGTAACGATTTAAGTCGCTAGAAATTTTATTATAAGCTATAGCTGCGGGAATTGCGGCAATCAAACCAATGGCTGTGGCAAATAGGGCTTCTGCAATACCAGGTGCAACAACAGCAAGGTTTGTATTTTGCATAGATGCAATATTTTCAAAGCTATTCATAATACCTAAAACTGTACCAAACAAGCCAATGATCACCGCGTTGGTACCAAGGGATGCTAAAAATCCCATATGGCGTTCTAATTGATCCATTTCACGACCAACTGTTACCTGCATTACCCGTTCAATACGTTGCTCAAGGGTGCCACGCATACCAGCTGCCTTTGTATATCCTTTTGACATTGATCTACGCCATTCACGCATAGCTGCGCAAAATACTGAAGACATAGGGTCTGTATAGCGATTTTGTAAACGATTAAACAATTCATCTAGGGGGCCACCAGACCAGAATGCTTCTTCAAACTGGTCAGCCAAACCATTAAGTCTTCGTACTCGAATGACTTTATAAAAAATAATCGTCCATGACCAAATGGACGCGGCAATTAGGCCAAGCATAACCAGTTTAATGACAATGTCAGCTCCCCAAAACAAATCCCACTGGCCAGAATTGTCAGGAACAACACGAGAACGTGCCTGTTGTCCGCCTACGCCTTTGTTATTTAATACAACAAGGACTCTTTGGCCAACTGCCATTCTTGGCTCAGCGCCCTGGGCAATGGTTTTAACTTCACCGTTATCAAGTTGTACTGTGTATTCAAAACCTTCTTGATTTGTTAGCGCTTGCTCAGCAAAGTGTCCTGCAGTAGCACCTAGCAAACCACCAGCCATAGTTGTGAATGGCCCACCGTTGCTTATAACATTACCTGTAACACCACCGGCAACACCACCAGCGAGGGCACCAATACCTGGTTTGTTTGCATCTGTAGCTACAAGATTAACTACACGAATGGAAGTAATTGAACCACGTAAGCTAGTGCTATTAGCGCCAACATCAGCCATAGAATAGTCGCTACCACCCAATTTAGGAGCACAGTTAGTTAACATTAAAGGTAAAGCCAACATGGCGACTGCAAAAATTTGTTTCATAAGTCCTGTAGAATTAAAATTTATAACATCTAATCATAAAACTTTTAACATTCATTGAATAGATGGCAATTTACTTTCTAGGGAATTCTGAAAAATTTTGGGCGCTAGCACCTTTGAGGATCTCGCAAATTATAAAAGAGATCTTGGTGGAGCCTTATATACGCTCTGTCTCGACTCCAATAAAGCTTCACAATCTCTAGGATTACCCGGAATAAGCAAATAATCATGATTCCCATTTTTATAGACATTTAGTCCCAGCTTTATATGTGGTCCTGCAGAGCCAAGGGCACGGTAAATTTTTTCTTCGTCACAAGTATAATAAACATCTTCTTCTGGGAATGTGGTAACTTCCTGGTATATATCTCCTTTTTCATCAATTAAAACTATTTTTGGATCAGCATATCTATCGGTAGACTCATCTTGACCGCATTCTACAAAAAGTTCTCCAGGAAAATATCTTGCTATAATACCTCCTTCTGTAGAAAAAATTATCCTTACACCAGGTTTATTTCCTGTAAGAGTCATATTAGCGTCACTAATTTTTTTATCACTAAAATAGTTATAAACTTTTAGAAGATGTTCTGTGTTATTACTTGTAAAGAAGTGGACTTTGATTTCAACTTGATCTATGCCATCTAAAAATTTTTCAACAATTGCGAAAAAGCTTCCTAAATTACTTGCTGAATTAACATGACTGAGAAGAGATTTTTTAACTCTTTCTTCTTTTACTTGCTGTACAACTATGCCTACGCAATCACGAATTTCGTAAGTAATTGCGTGTGTATATGAACCGCCATCACCAATAATTGCAACGGCTTGCATGTAAGGGGTATGAGTTACACTAAAATCAATTTCTTTTCTATAAATTTCTTCTTTCATAGATCTAAGGGCATTTAAGCGCTCGTATTTTTTATTTTGTTCATCATAAAGTTTGCAATCAAAGATAGAATAACGACCATGATCCCCGCTAAAATTTGCTCCTCTGCTCTTTAGGAATTCCTCAAAAGTAGTTATTTTACTTTCCTGTAAGGAGACGCTTAGCAGAGGAGGAGAGGCTGATGTTTTATCTTCTGCGCCAAAAAAGCAAGATAATGATCCACTAATGCACAATGTTGTTATTATGTAAATATGTTTAAATTTCATTTTTTAATCATTGTTTATTTGTGTCGGAGTATATACAAAAAATATTCAGCGCACAATAAAGACAAATCTTATATTGAGAAAAGTTTCTCGATACTTATGCTCGGCATAAAACTTTTAACATTCATTGAATCTCTTTTGGGGATTTATTCCCAGCAGCTTGCTGCGTTAAATAAGAAAAATATTTTTCTGCCCAATGATAACCCCTCCGCTTGCGGCGTGGTGGTTCATTAAATGGCAATTTATTTTTTAGGACACTCTGCAAAATTTTGATAAACCTTTTTTGTAGATCCCAAGTATTCCCCATGCTTTTTAGGGCGAACCTCGCCGCGTAAAAGTTTTTGCCAAACGGGGTAGAATGGTTTACCGAAAACTTTAACACCATCTTCTTTTATTTTAGACAAAGGAACCCACTCATATTCGCTGACTTCTACGCCATCAACTTTTGGGGTGCCTTTAAAATCTTCACACAGATACAAAAATTCAACATAAGTTCTTTTATCAGGTCTAACTGTATGGCAAACTGCGACTAATTGAAGTTTGTCTTTGTTTAAATCAATACTTACTTCTTCGCGAGTTTCTCTGAAAACCGTATCTTCCGGTGTTTCTCCACGTATTGAAATGCCGCCGATTATGTTAGATATTTTTTTCTGAGGTTCGTTAATAATTAAAATTTCTTTTGTGCCAGTTGAAGGATTTGTCCTAAGTAAATAAACGGCTGCGGCAGTATATGCATAATCAAGTTTTGGGATGTTACGACCATTGGGGTACAAATAAACTAGAGTTTTATTTTCTGAGTTTGCTTCCCAAAAAATGAGTCCCAATTTTTCTAAATCATTTGAAAAGCTACCATTGTTAATGGTAGTAGAAACATATAAACCATAATTTTTATAAGAATGTTTCATTTCCAATATTACTTCAGAAAGTTTACTTAATGTTCTTTCTGATAGCTCTTCAATTTCAATCCAAATATTTTGGTATGAGTCTATTTTGTATTTTAAATTCTGAAGTTTTGCAGCCAAAGGTTCTGGAATTGTTTGCACTGCTATGAAATCACGAGCTTCTTCTTTTTTCTGGGAGACGTCTGTCGTAATTTTTGAGCTATCAATATCGCCAGACTTAGAAGTACAGCTGGTTAGCAACATTGGTAAAGCAAATAGAATAAAGGAAATAATTTTTTTCATGAAAATACAAACAATACTTTTAAAGTAAGTGCAATATATAATTTTTTATGTTAGCTAGCAAGGACTAAGTTGTAAAAAAAAATTAAGGGGCTGTGCCAGATAACACGATAAAGTATTATAAGGTGAAGAATGAGGAATAGCCGATTAAGCAAAGTAAAACAGGAGCGTTTTCTAGTGTATTTTGTAGCAGTATTCAGTGCGAAATGTTATGCTAATCAGTTATTACAGTTGTCAAGAAAGGTGACCTACAAAACTTATCCCATAGATTAAGGACGGTTTTGCACTTTAATTATTCAACACAACGTAGTCTCACAACAACAAGAACTTGCTTATGCGGTTAACTTTGTAGTACCGTGCTGACAGGCAGATTGCAACAGCCTTTAAAAATATTGTATGGTTAAAAAATTTAAAATCCTATCGGTCTTAATTGCATGTTTTATTAACATCAACCATGCAGCTTTTACGTATGATCAGGCCTTGGCTAATTGCGACAAACTAAATTTAAATATTCAAAAACCAGATTCTGATGGATGCATTCAAACCTTGAACAAAAAAGGTGAGGTATCAGAAGTTTTTGATTATGCCATGCGAAAATTTTTAATATTCAGTAAGGGTAAGAGAGTCTTAGAAATTGGTGGTTGTTACGGTGATGTGATGTTGCTAGCTCTAAAGAAAAGTGAAGCCACAAAATATGTGCTTAGCGATTTAGATGAACGCCATTTGTTCATTGCTGCCAAATGTTTGTACGAAAAAATCAAACAAAATTGGTTAGATCCAAAGAGCTCTAATCAAGTGGAATTTGTCCAAGCTGACATTACCAATACTTTGCAGATACAAAAACTTGGCCAATACGATGTAATTTATGTGGGTAACGTTTTTCATCTTTTAACCCCTGAGCAATTTGAATTGGCAGTTAAGAATCTGTTCCTGCTTTTAAAACCAAAAGGTCAAATATATGTTACAGCGTTCAGCCCATACCTAAAACCATATAAAGATTTTATACCTGAGTATAAGAAAAGGGTAAAAACCGGCAAAAAATACCCAGGATTTATAAAGTCTCTAGGTGATTATGTAAACATTGATGGGTCCATCCCACTATCAATTAAAAATATGTTGGGTGATCCATTTTTTTCATTAGATGTTAAAACCCTAAGAGGAACGTTTCAGGATAATGGCTTCAAGGTTTTAGAATGCAAATATGTGCCGTTTAGTCGTAAATCAAGATTATGGAGTTATGATGGAAAAGAGTATGTGATTATTATTGCAGAAAAAGAAGCTGCTTCTGATTGACCATCTGGTACTACCCCTTAATTATTACTAAAATTTGTTTAAATTTTATGTAAGCAGTGTGCGCTGAATACTCAAATAAAAAAGATGAGGTAAATACCTCATCTTCAAAAAAGGTGTAATTGTATTAGAAAACTATTAAAAACACCTAGAAATAAAATTTACTGTTTTTTCAAAAGATCTTGCTGCTATATGTCCTACTGTGGCGCCTACAATGCTTCCAACAGCTGTAAGTATAGCGTTTGGGAAAGGTGAGCTAGCGTAAGCTAATCCGGCAAGATGATATGATTGTTGTCCTATAAAATAGTAAGTAAATCCTGATGTAGGGGCATTTGATTCTGCTAGATAATATCCCACACTGTACAATAAATGGTTACCGTAAAACCATACAGCAGAAACGCCTAGTGCTGTGCCTGTGGCAATAAGCGAATTGCTGATTGCGCGATTTGCTTTAGATTGGATAGGCTTAATATTTACTTCAACATCAAGGTTTGCCAGGCTATAATCTCCTGTGTGTGCTGTTCTTGTGTCGTCTGAGTAATCTTCATTTGAAGTATGACTGCTGGCGTTTATTTCTATTACTACAAGCGCCAAAATAGCGAGAATTATTTTCATGATAACTACCTGTTAATGAAAATGTAGTAATTATATTGTGTGGTAAAATAATTAAAATAAGGTTAACGGCCTCTCTTTATTATTAAAGTATATCATATGATAATTTCACGAAACATGTCGTGTTCTCACCTGATCCTCCGGATTAAACCGGAGGAAAACCAAGAGGTTACGTGAGGTTTGTAGCAACCTTATGAGATAACTTGATAATTGCTCTTTCTTGTTCGACAAAACCAAAAGAAATAAAGTGGCACAGCACTTACAGTAAACAAACTTGCGACTAACAAGGTTTGTAGTTTTGTTTCATAAATTACCCAGCTACAAAACACTGCTGCAATTATTCCCACCATAAACAGCCATATATTAAATTTTTTATCCTTGATCATTATTTTTAAAAAACCAATACAGCAGATTAAATATACAAATAAAAATGAAGTTACTGAAATATCAATAATGCTATTAATACTTTCGGCAAAATTATCACTAGCAGTAAGTAAAAGTAACGGAACTATACCTGAACTGCTAAGAATTATACCAATATATGGTGCTCCCGCCTTGTTAGTTTTTCCCAAAAATTTAGGTACTAATCCATCTTTAGACAAGCCAAAAATAATTTGTCCACTAGTTAAAACCCAAGCATTTAAGGTGCCAATACAAACAACCGCAGCAATAGCAGAAATTACCAAGTACCAGTTACCTTTAAATAAAATTTGTGAAGCATCTACGTACGGTGCTTTTGAACTTGCTAGCTGATCTGCAGGAATCAATCCCAAAATACTTACTGAATTTAAAAGATACAACAATGCAACGCAGCTGGTGCCTAAAATAATTGCCTTTGGAATTGTTTTGGTTGGATTAATCACAGATCCTGCGGGTGCAGTACCTGTTTCTAAACCTATAAATCCCCACAAGGTAAATAGAGCGACTTGTCCTAAAATTTTCGATGTTGGTAATTCCACTATTTGCGGACTTACCACCAGGTTAGCTGCATCAAAATAAAACAAGGCAACAATAGGTAGAATAATTAACGGAATAAACTTTAACAAAGTTAAAAGAGATTCAGCATTACCTGCAAAGCTAATACCACGTAAGTTAATTAAGGTGACTATTAATAAAACTGATATTTCGATGAAAATATAAAGCAACTTGCTGTTATAAGGCATAAATGGTGATAGATAACCAGCTATGGTAATGATTACGGCAGTTGTGCTAACCCACGATATTACCCAGTAAGTCCAACCAGTGAAAAAAGATGTAACTGAATTAAATGCCTGCTTAACGTAGACGTGCGGCCCTCCAGTTTCTGGAAATTTAGCGCAGAGCATTGCAAAAACACTACACAGCGCAATAGCACCAAGGCCAGAAATAAGCCAACCTAGTATGCTAAACTTGCCGTAAGGTGCAAGGCTGATGGGTGACATAAAAATAGACGAACCAATCTGACTACCAGTTACAATGGCAAAAACAGACCAAAAACCAATTTTTTTAGACATAAGAAACCTAATGTTTAGAGAAAAGTAAAAATTTTAAAAATGGTGTTGGGGGGGGATATACTATGGCTCTCAGCGAGCCTTTCGAAGGCTGGCTTTCTTAGACTTTAATGATTTCAAATAATAGTAAATCATCATTGTTACATTTTAAATCCTGCGTTAATTCTACTATTTTCAGATAGATCTTGTCAAATTGTTCGCAGGTTGCACAATTGGTATCTTTTTAAAAACAAACCTAATAGGTTCTTTTTTATTTGATTTCTGTGCTTTATAAACATATAAACTGTAAAAATTTTAGCAAAAAGGGGTATATATTCTGAATATTGCTCTTTATATAAGATAGACTTTAGTAGTGAAAAATAGCTGTTAGCTTGAGAGAGAAATATATTTTTGCTGTAAAACCAAAACGTATACAGCTTTTTGTTTAGTAAATAAGGTATAGACAGAGACTGTTCATGTTCAACACAAGCAGAAGGCACGCTAAGTGGCAAAGGAATAGAAGGACTCTTTAAGGTAAAGCCGTGATCTAAGAAATATTGTAGGTTTTTGCTGGCATCTTCATACCCCCACCGTATGGCCTGAAAGGCTTCCTCCTCTGTATGAAGCGTAAAACACCCATGCTTAATCCAAAAAAAAGGAGATCGCCACAAAAAAGGATTTATGCGCATTGTATTTTTATCCAATACTGGATTGTGGTTAGTAAGCCCTCCATCTATACAAGTGTTACCTCGCCATTTAGTAAAGAAATTTCCATTAATAACCCACGGCAAATGACAAGAAGCCATTAAGGTGTCTACTAAATCTTCATCTGAATGAAAGGTGGAAACTAATTCATTACGTAAAAAAGGGAATTTAACATGTGTTACCGAAACATACAGTTTACCAGAAACTATTTTGTGAGCCTGTCCCACAAGCTGTGGATTAAATTTTCTAATGGTCGAAAGCACATTTTTAGTTATAACTTCGCTCCATTGCGAAAAGCCACAGTGCGGCATGCTTTTCTTATCTTGAAGTGATGGAAGTAGGAACTCTTTAATAGAGTGATCCACAGGCATATTCAATGCAGCCCCAGTTGCAACCAAACTGCCACTTGAATCTCCTAAATAAATAACATTACTTAAATCAAAGTACTTCTGTAAGACATCAAAAACTCCTAGACAATAGGTAACAGAAAAATAACTACCTCCGGAAAAACTAATAGATTTTTGATGGGGTCTTTTTTTTTCTTCTAAAGAATCACTTTTAAGGAGATAGGAAATTAAAGGTTTTGCTGGGGGCTGCTCGAAAATTTCAAAATCTTTGGATGCACTACTTACATTTTGCGTAAGAAGAAAAATAATGATAAGAAAAAGAAGATTGCGCATTTTTAATTACCAACACACACCTTATATTATACATTCTGTACAAAATTTGTAAATATAACGTTAATAAAGTGATTGGTGTGGAGAAAACTACACAGGTGCAAGACCCGTGTTTTTCTTAAAAAGAAGTATCAGGAGTTAAAAGCCGTAATGAAAAGCGAAATTTTCACTACAGCCTTTTATCTGTAATGCTTAATTAGCATTTAACTTGGTTGAAAAATCTTGGAAATCGTTAAGTATAGTTGCAAAACGTTTTTTATCATCCACGTTTAAAAATTTGTCACCATTAAAAGCCTGGAAAGAATTACCTAAATTAAACATTTGTGGGTAAACGTAGTTACCAAGACCTTCAAGTGGAATACGTGTTTGCCATGCCCCACGAATGCCAGCTATTTGACCTGGGCTTGCTGACATCAACAAAATTGGTTTCTTAGTAAGTGGCATAGGACGCGTTCTTGAGATCCAATCTACCATATTTTTAAAAACGCCGGAAATTGAAAAATTATACTCAGGGCTTGCAATAATTATAGATTGAGCATTAGCTACGCGTCCTGCAAGGCCTACAACTCCTTCAGGAATTCCAGATTCTTCAACATCTCCATTGTACAAAGGAATAGAATATTCGTTGAGATTTGCAATAGAATTTTCAGGTAAACCAAGCTCTTTTGCTGCCATATTAATAAGTTTAGTGTTAATTGAGCCAGCTCTTAATGAACCGGATATTAGTAAATATTCCATATTATTAAAAATTAAGATTTATGTGGTAATTGTAAACAAAAATTACAAAAAAAATATATGCTTTATTAAGCTTCACTTATGTAAATGCCGTCCATAAAAACAAAGTCCCCAAGTTTTACCTGGGGACATTGTTATATTCGGAGATATTTATGAAAAACTTTAGTAACCTATCTTAGCCAATCTGTAAACGTTAAAACTAGGTTAATTTTCTCGTCTACAGTTAAAGTGTAACAACTTTTTTCATATTTGCAAGCAAATATACTTAATAATTTTTCACATATTTAGATAGAACAAGAAAAATACACGATTATCTATACTATTGGTTTTTCATTAAGCTCTTTGGCCGCAACGTGTATTTACCACAAAATCCTGGACAATTTTAAAACTCTAAGGCATTCTATAAAAAGCTTGATAGGTAAGAAGTTAAATGGTGCCATGGAAAATTAGTTTTTTTGCTTTTAGGTGCTATCGTATTTGTAGGAATTGGTGTCTGGCTTATCACCACAGAACCACCAGAAAGTCTTCGTCTATCTATTTTTAGCATATTAAAATTTACAATTACCCACACAAAACTATTTTTTGTATGCCTTGGGTTGTTGTCTATTTTATTCTCTGGAAGCGCTGCATTTTTTATTTTAAAAAAATTGTGTGATAATTCACCAGGACTAATAATTACAGAAGAAGGTGTTACAGACAACTCAAGCGCAACAAGTGTTGGTTTTATTCCGTGGGAAGATGTTATTAAAATTGAAGAAATAAAAATTTCACATCAAAAATTTATAAATTTAGTTTTAAGAGATCCGCAAACCTACATTGACAAACAAAAAAGTGCCTTTAAAAGAAGAGCCATGAAAATGAATTACAATATGTGTGGAACGCCAGTATCTATTTCGGCAAACTCTCTTAAATGTAGTTATAAAGAACTTAAAGCTATGCTCGAACAAAAATTTGTAGAATATAATAAAAAAAATAGCTAAAGCATCTATTGGTAGAGATTAGATTTAGCTGTAATTTTTAACCGCTCAAGCCGTATTCTTTCCCTTAAACCCTTTGGCAACAACGTACATTTCAGCAGAATCCTTACGGCTAGAGTTTGGTTTAAAATGAAATACCTGACTAAAGTGCAACTTTAACAATTTTAAAAGTTCTGCTTCTGTACCACCCATTAATACTTTAGCGACAAAAGACCCGCCTTTTGTAAGGTGTTTTGTAGAAAAGTTAATTGCAGCCTCAAGCAAATTACCTATGCGCAAATGGTCAACCGCCGGTATACCGCATGCTGCTGCTGCCATATCAGACACAATAACATCAGCCTCTGCCATATATTCAGCTAATTGATGTTGCACAATATCTTCCTCAAAATCTCCTTTGATGATTGTAACTGTTTCTGAAAATGGCACGATATCTTGCAAATCAAGCGCTACGACCACACCTTTAGGCAATACCTTTTTAGCAATAATTTGAGTCCATCCACCGGGAGCCGCACCTAGATCAATTACTCTGTATCCAGGTTTTAAAATTTTGTATTTTTCATCAATTTCTAAAAGTTTAAAAGCTGCCCTAGAACGATAGCCTTCCACTTTAGCCTGTTGTACAAAAGGATCATTCAGCTGACGCAACAACCAATCACGCGATGATTGCGTGCGTTTTTTTCTAGACTTTAGGGAGATACGCCCAACAGTTTTTTTCATTATGCACTAAGTAATTGCTTCTGTTTTAAAAGCACTTGTAGTTCACCATTTTGGTACATTTCACGCACAATATCACATCCACCAATAAATTCACCTTTAATATATAGTTGAGGAATTGTTGGCCAGTTAGTGTAGTCTTTAATGGCTTGGCGCAGAAATGGATCGACCATTATGTTAACATCTTTAAACGGAATCTTTAGTTGATTTAGAATTTGCACAACGGTTGATGAAAAACCGCACATTGGTGTATCTGCAGTGCCTTTTAAAAATAAAACTACTTCATTGTTTTTAATGATTTCTTCTATTTGTTTGTGTGTGTCAGTCATAATAGTCCTCCGATGTTTATTCTTGGGTGTAGGTTTTAATCGCTAATGCGTGGATATCATAATCCTTTAAAGCAGCATAAATTTTTTGGTGTTGCTGCACACGACTAAGGCCCTGAAAACTTTGGCAGGTCACTTCTACTTGATAATGATCATTATCTCCCGCCAAATCAGTAACAATCACTTTGCCGCTAGGAAACCCTGTTTTTAAAAGTTGCTCTAGGTCATTTTTTAAAATTGGCATTTATGCTGCTTCCTGGGCAATTGGTTCAACCCCTAGGTATTCTAGTAAACCAAACCGTCTAGCGATTTCCTTACAGCCATCCCAATTGATTCCATCGCAATTACTTGAATCTAAAGGCTTTCCAGACTCAATATCAAGAATTGATGAAGTATCAAGGTTAAAGGCATCAATTAGAACTAGTTTAGTTGGCTCAAAAACATCACTTGCAAAAATCCTACCAAATTCCAAATTATAATTAGCTAAACGCAAATTGAGAGCAGAAAATTGCCCAAGCAAGAAGTCATTTATACGACGAATTACAGCAAATATGACTTCAAGTTCTTCATCCTGCGCCCATCCTAATGCAAACACATGCTGCGGCGCCACTAGGATCTTCACGCCTTTTGAATTTTTGACATATAGCTCAATAATTGGCTCACTAAACAGCATGCCTTGTTCTATTTCGAGCAGCTCAGCCAACTCACCAACGAGGACATTGTGCACACGGAAACGAAACGGCATTGGATCAACCACGCGCACTAACTGTTCACGCATGTTAATACGTTTAATTAAGTGTGTTTCAACACCTATTTGTCCTAAACGACCCATAAGTAATTCTGAAAAACGATTGTTCAAAGCTCCATTAGAGCTTGCGGCTTGTAGATCTTCTTTCTGGTCAAGGCTATCTTTAAAATACAAGACCATGGTACCTGGATCAGGGCCATCAAACAAAATTTTTGTACGTGCTTCAAGCAACGCCTTACGGCGAGAATGCTGCCTTACCCCAGAAAATTTCTGCACATCTTGGGTCAACTATACCTCGTTGCAATCAACAAACTCTTAGCACATATATAGCAATCCCTATAGACATTTACAATGTTTTTAAGAGTGTTAAAAGCAATATCCTTAAGTAAATGTGCGTACTCAAACATTACTAATTACCGTAAAAATAACTACCCAACGTTTTCCAAGTTCTTGCAATATTTAATATTAAGAAGGATAGGATAACAAAAATGGGTTTGATGCTGTTGTTAAAGCACTTAAGGGGCGCCATTGTTAAAAGATTAATTTAACTGTGTTAATTACTAAGCGCATACCTAAAATTTTATATATGCACTTAAATGAATAGTTGTTTAACAAATTTCCTGTAAATAACTATTTCTTAAGATAGATCAATCTGCTAATTTGTTGATAGCAATGTTCTATCTAAATGGTAGTTTTATGATTTATATCGGTGTTTTTTGTGCTATCGCTATTGTTGTATTGCTTTGTCACTATAATCTTTGGAGGCCTCGTAAAAATCCTTTGTGGCCAAGGATTTTAATGTATCACAATACGTCTCCTGATGAGCCCTCTAGCGGCATGAACATAAAACCAGAAACTTTAAAAAAACAGATTAAGTATTTAATTTCTAAGAACTATGCATTTTTAAAAATATCTCAATTACCCAAATTTACTCCATCAAAAAAACACGTAGTGCTAACCTTTGATGATGGTTTTGCTAGTAATTATACCGATCTTTTCCCCATCTTAAAAAAATATAACGTGCCAGCAACTATTTATTTGACTGGTAATATTAAAGGCATTACCACATTGAGCAATGATCAAATTAAAGAAATGCATGATAGTGGATTAATAGAATTTGGCGCACATACCATGAATCACATTAATTTAACTAAAGTAGATGATACGAACGCTACTGAAGAAATAGTTAAATCCAAGCAAGCTGTGGAAAGTATTACAGGCGTTCCTTGTTTATCATTCGCATACCCTTATGGTCGTTATGAACAGCGTCACATGAAAATGGCAGAAAATGCAGGATTTTCAACAGCGGTTACTACTAAAAAGCAAATTGTAGCATTTAGTGATTCTAATCCGTTTGCTTTGCCAAGACTCAGCGTTAATGGTGTAATGGATAGCACACAATTTTACCTACTGATTACTCGAGGACGATTTAAATTATGACAATTAATGCCAGTGTTTACGTGATTTGCTGTAATGAAGCTATGCATATTCAAAGATTACTTGATTCAGTGCAGGATTTTGCAGAAGTGATTTTGGTTGATAGTGGCAGTGCTGACCAAACTTTAGCTATTGCCAAAAGTTACTCAAATGTAAAAATTCATCACCAGCCTTGGTTGGGGTATGCTGCACAAAAAGATTATGCTTTGCAAAAGTGCACATTTGATTGGGTGGTTAATTTAGATGCAGATGAGGTTTTATCGGATGATCTTAAAGAAGATATTGTAAAAGCCATAAATGTGGATGATTGTGACGCTCTATTATGTTCTTTGGTGGAAGTGTTCTTGGGAAAATTAGCCCACAAATTCTCAAAGAGTGCTGATAAAATTCGTGTATTTAAGCGCAAGTACGGGGAATACAATCTTGGGGTTTCTGTGCATGAATCGATCACAGTATCAGGTAGGCTTAAGTCCGTAAAAGGGGTTATTTACCATTATGGTTTAACCTCGGTTGAAACAATGATTTCCAAAAATAATGTGTATTCAAGTCTTGCTGCTATGGACAAATTTTCTAAAGGCAAATCTTCAAGCCTTGCTAGGTTAATTTTAAATTTTTTCTGGGCATTTTTTCGTGCTTACTTTTTAAAACGCTTATTTTTAAACGGAAGAAGTGGGTTCATTCATAGTATGAGTATCGGCTTTTATGCCTTTTTAAAAGAGGCAAAGTTGTATGAGTTAGAGATCAACTCAAAATAATGAGTAATTTATTCATCACCTAATTGGTTATGTACCTTACAATTTATAATTTTCCCTTGCATTTAACCCTATTAGCAACTATAAATCAAACATTACAAGTAAAATCCCTTGCTTCCTAAGTGTTAGGCAGCTGGTGCTTGTTTAAAGTATCCATCCATAAGGAGAAAATTAATATGCAGCGTTTCTATGAGACAATTTTCATTGCGCGCCAAGATATTACTGCTAACCAAGTAGAGTCTTTGGCAAAACAATACACTTCAGTCATTAAAGAATATGGTGGTGAAGTTATTAAAACTGAGTTTTGCGGTCTTCGCAATCTTGCTTACAAAATTAAAAAAAATCGTAAAGGTCATTACGTTCTTATGAATATTGCGGTTAAGTCAGAAGGTATTCAAGAAATTGAACGCCAAATGAAAATTAACGAAGATGTTTTACGTTACTTAAGTGTACGTCTTGAGCAGCTTGATAATGCTCCTTCGGCACTTATGCAAAATCGCGGTTTCAGGGATGATGTTCGTGAAGAGGTTGTACGTGAAGTAGTCGTAGCAGAAGTGGTTGACACTGAAGTTACCGCAGAACCAGTAGTTTAAGAAAACGAGGATACCATGTCAGATTATAATGAAGATGAAAATCTAAAACCAAGTGTACGTAAGCAATTCTTCCGTCGTCGTAAAAGTTGCCCTTTTACAGGCACAAACGCGATGAAAATTGATTACAAAGACACGCGCGTACTTGCTAAGTTTGTTTCTGAGCGCGGCAAAATGATGCCAAGCCGGATCACAGCTGTTTCAATTAAGAAGCAACGTGAATTAGCAGTTGCGATTCGCAGAGCGCGTTTCTTGGCTTTAATGCCATACGTTAATGGCTAAGAACGATCTTAGGTTAATTATTCAAGGCGGCTCTTTATGTGCTGCCTTTTCTTTTTTAATATTCATGTGGCCTATACCAGGTATTCTTGCTAAGTTTTTTTCTTTAGCGCCTCTTTTTTATGTTGGTATTTGTTTAGGTATTAGGGCATGCGGATTTGCGATGGCTATTCCGTTAGCATGGACACTTATTATGCTAGGGGTGTCCCAGGCTATAGCTCTGCTAATATTGTTTGTTCCAGTTCTTGTCATTTTGAGATGGCACTTGCTCAAGGTAAAAGGGATTTACGTAAATTCATTGGCTGATATCCTGCACCTTTTTACAAGTCATTTTTTGTATTTTGTTGTGGTTAGTTTTTGTGCTTTAAAATTTTTTGATATTGCTTGGTTAGAAAATTTGCAGAAAAGTTTTGATGAGGCTACAAAATTAATGCAGGTTCAAGCACCCAATAGTGTAATGGAAATTTTGCCAGGGGGTGTGGTGTTTTTGTGGTTATTAATGATTTGGGTGAACTTTCAAACTGCCTATGGCATTGCATTAAGAACAAATCTGGCAAAACACAAACCCAAAATTAAGCAAAACATAAACCTCAAACCTATTTGGGATATTGCTTTAGTGGGGTCCATGTGGCTTGTGCTTTTGAATAGTCTACTAATAGATTCATTGTTTTTAGCAGTTTTTTCCCGTGTCCTTTTGGGAGTTAGTGCCTTTCCACTATTTATAGATGGTTTGGAAACGGCTCAAATAATAGCTAGGGCCTATAAGTATCCAGCGATTGCAGTAAGAATCTCTTTAGTTATTACATTTATGCTTGTCTGGCCTATGATTTTTGTAGTACTGTTAGGGCTTGTAGAGCCATGGTATGGACTCAAGCAAAAATATTTATCTAAATTAAATTAGGAGCAGGTCAATGTTAAAGCGTAAAATGCAGGTAATTTTAATGGAGCGCGTCGAAAAATTGGGGCAAATGGGGCAGGTTGTTTCTGTTGCTTCAGGTTATGCGCGTAATTTTTTATTACCGCTAAAAAAAGCACAACGTGCTACTAAGGGAAATTTAGCACAATTTGATCAGCATCGTGCTCAGCTAGAGGCTACCAATTTGAAGCTTCGTCAAGAAGCTGAATTTGTTGCAAAATCAATGGACGGTGCACAAGTAGTCTTAATTCGCCAAGCTAGCGAAGTTGGTCAGTTGTACGGGTCTGTAAGAAGCCGTGATATTTCTGAAGGTTTGACCATTGGTGGTATTACGGTTGATAAATCACAGGTTGTTATTGCTTCTCCAATTAAAACTCTTGGGGTACACACAGTGCATATCTCTCTACATCCTGAAGTACAGGCTGCTGTTAGCGTTATCGTGGCGCAATCAGAAGAAGAAGCTTCTTTAAAGGCTAAGAAATCAACTGAAGAGACTCAAGACAGTTAATTAGTCTTAGGTATGTTTTTAGCAGCCCTGATTTCATTCAGGGCTGTTTTTGTTTGAGTAACCCCCATCAAGCCACTATTTATTGCCAACAATCTCTATTCTATAAAACAAAAATACATGAAGTTACTTTATATTAATTGTTTATTAATATAAAATCGGTACACTGATACTGTCTGATGTTTTATGATGGGGCTTGTAATGAAGGTTTTTAAAATTTTCTTATTTTTTCTTTTTACATCACATTTAAGTTTTTCCTGTGATAACCAAAAAAAATTACTAGAGCTTTCTGATGATGGTAAAACTCAAAAATTTAACAATAAGTTAGTTGAAGCAGCATTTTGGGATAGCACTTCTATGCTTAGCGATCTGCTAGATAATTCTAAAAATACATCTAAAATCACAGAAAAAGGAATAGGAGTTGCTTTAATTGAGGCTGTTTGGGATGAGTCAACCAATGTGCTTCCAATTTTGCTAAAGCACCCTTTGTGCAGTCTTGGTTACGTTAGTGCGGGTTACTACATTACTAGCAATTATTTTCATGAGCCTACTGTGACAGGGAATATGCTCAAAATTAGGCTTATAGAACTTGGCGGCAAGGATCCTGATGAACTGTCAGATGATGATGTTTCTGTTTGTTAGGCTATATCTATATATCACAAAGAAACCAGGACAGTGCTGAAAATAAAAAACAAGACATATGAAGTAGCTTTTTTTATCATTTAATTATATTCCTACTTGTCTTTTTGTGTGATAAATATTATATACGTATCATGGGTGTCTAACTGGTTTTTATCTTTATGAACAAGAAATTTTTAATGAATGCAGCTATTGTTTCAATAGTCGGTATTTTACATGGATCATCATCTTCTAACGAGCCTACGATTGATGAAAATGCAATTGCTGCAGCACATGCTGCAAATGCTGTTTACAACATAACTTCTGAAAGTGATACATTGCACACCATTGCTGGTTGGCAAATTATTAAATTTCAAAAAGCTGATGCTAATAGTAATATACAAGCTGTTGCCTTAAGCAAAGGTAATCAAGTCATAATAGCCTACCGTGGTACAAGCTGTCCGCAAGATTGGATGGCAAATCTAGGTATTGGTTACGCGCAATCTTACCTAACAAAAGATCCTATAGTAGAACACCTTTTAAATGGTTTTAACCCTGCTTTAACGTATCATGGTATTACACAAGTAGAAGCTCTTTCGGGAGTCTTTGGAAGCGATTTAGGGTCGATTTTAGGAAAATTTCTTAGCAAAGGTGCATCATTCGTGGCACCTGTATATTCAGCTGCTACAGGTCTTGCTAATGGGGTAAATGCGGTGAAAGATACTGCATCAAGTGCTATCGAGCTTGTAAATAACCACAAACCATCTTCAGCTGGTGGGGTGGTCTTAACTGGCCTTGCTGCTTGGACTTCTCCATTTTGGGTGGGTGTTGGTGCAGTTGGCACTTCATTGACGGCATTGGCTGCGCCACCAGTAAACGCTCTAACGCATTTTGGTAGAACAGTGGGTGGAACAGTTAAGGATTCATTCGTGCGTTGGACAGATTCTACTGTAGCTTCACAACGACAACTGATTTTTGATATTTCACGACAAAGCAACCACCCTTATGCAGCATACCTTGCAGAAGTGAATGCCTTTACTAGATCTGTACTTAATTCTTCTGAGCTACCAGTAGATGGTGCTGTGATTCAAACTACAGGACATTCTTTGGGTGCTCACTTAGGAACTGGTTCTTTTATAATGGTAACTCAAAATGGTAGAGGTGGCCGTATACAAGGATATTCATCCACGACTTTTGCTCGCCCTAATGGCTTTGGTGGTACGTACCCAACTCTTCATGATATGGGGGCACCTGCTTCATTGCAAAGCTTTTTCAGTGATCCAAAAGCGTTAAAAGATGCACTAGCTCAAACAGTTGTGTATTCCCATGAGCACGATATTGTTGCAAGAATTGGTCATAATGCTGGAAGCTTGGGAAATTTGTGTTTTTTGCCAACACCAATTCATGCTGATTATCAAAGAGATCGCAGTGCAGCTGCAATTAACATACACCATAGCATGAAGGGAATTGTAAAAACTCTTACAAATGCTCATACAGATACAGGAACAGATTTCTCGAGCGGATCGGTTGCTACTAGCAGCAACCATGAAGTGGATAAGGGCCTAGAAACCGAAGAAGCAGAAATGCTAAAAAAGGTAGCTCTGAGTCGTAAGGAGAATGTTAACATGCAAATTGCAATAAGGAATTCTGTTGTTGATGGTAAAAGGGAAGCTGACCAATAGTAAAAACCATCTTGCCCAAATCAGCTTACCTAACTAATCTTAAGAAAAATCTTAAGATACTTTTATGAACTACGTTTCAATATGGCTAAAATCTTTGATTTTAGCCGTTATGCTTATGGTTATTGTGGGTGGTGCAACACGCTTAACTCATTCTGGTTTATCTATGGTGCAGTGGAAACCGTTGACTGTGCTGCCACCGTTAACGACTCAAACATGGAATGATGAGTTTTCGCTTTACAAACAAACTCCTGAATACCAAAAAATTAATAAAGGCATGGAGCTGAATGAATTTAAGCAAATTTATTGGTGGGAATACAGCCATCGTTTGTTGGGCCGGTTTGTTGGTGTTTTAGCATTTTTGCCATTATTATTTTTGTTTAAAAGTATACCAACTTGGTTGCGGTGGCGCATTGCGGGAGTTTTTGCTCTTGGGGGTATTCAAGGAGCAATAGGTTGGTGGATGGTTAAAAGCGGTTTAAAAGCCGATCCTGCGGTAAGTCATATTCGTTTGTGCACTCATTTGGTTATGACGCTACTTATTTTAAGCATACTTGCTGGTTCTTTATGGAGATTCCAAGGAAAAAAATTTAGTAAATTACTAGTAAAAGATGCAATATTACTGACGATAATTGCCTTAACTATAGTTTATGGGGCTTTTGTCGCAGGACTAAAGGCCGGGTTAATCTATAATACATTCCCGCTGATGGGGGGGGATTGGGTGCCTGGTGAGTGGAATTTCTATACTCCTATTTGGCTTAATTTCATTAATAACGAAGCACTGGTACAGTTTATTCATAGATTATTGGCGGTATTAGCTGTTTCATATGTTGCGATTTTATGGGGTATCTATGACAATAAATATAGGATGGTTGCCATTAAGATATTTGTTCA
>JAPLON010000091.1:25442-29218 GCA_026400695.1 Pseudomonadota bacterium | reverse complement strand
TTTGGCCAGGATTTGTAGGGCAATTTATGAAATATATGCCAATTACGTTGCTGGCAGTTTTAAGTGCATCTATTGCCATGGCTTTGGTTTTTGTGCCAGTTATTGCTGGATTTTTAAAACCACCAAAGAATTTGCATAAGGAAGGGGCGTTTAGCGAAAATTCAGGGTTTATGCAATTTTATAAAAAGGTTCTTGATTGGGCGCTTGCATCTCCTAAACGTACCATAAAAATAGCGATTGCTGTGTTAGTAGTTGTTAAGCTTGTGCATAGCTTTTTTGGAAAAGGGGTAGAGTTTTTTCCTGATGTTGAGCCCGATCAGGTGATGGTGTATGTACACGGGCGTGGAAATTTAAGTTTAGCTGAACAGGAAAACTTTGTAACACAAGTCGAACAAAAGCTGGTCGACATGCGCGAGATTAAGGCTATGCATTCAACTATTGGAAAAAGTGATAGCAGCAAAGGTATTCCTATCCCTCAAGATGCTATTGGGGTTTTGTATATTGAATTTGTTGATTGGCAAGAACGTAGGACTGTAAAAGAAATTCTTCCGGAAATAGAAAAGCGTACGTCAGGTGTTGGAGGAGTTTGGGTAGAGGTGGTTAAACAAAAACCTGGTCCACCAAGTGCTAAGGCGATCAATATCGAAATTTCAGCCTTAGATCCCACAGTTTTGAATGAAGCTTTTCTTAAACTAAAGGCTCACATGCAAAATCACCCCAAACTTATAGCTTTGGAAGACAATCTGTCGTTGCCCGGCATTGAATGGAAATTAACTATTGACCGTAGTTTAGCACAAACGCTAAATGCTGACATTTTGAGTATAGGCAATACAATAAAAATGTTAACCAATGGGGCAATTATTGGTACTTATCGTCCTGATGATGTGAAGGATGAAATGGATGTTGTGCTGCTATTTCCTAAGGCTTACCGAAATTTTGACCAATTAAAAATTCTAAAGGTACCAACACGCACAGGATTTGTACCAATTTCTACTGTGGCTTCTATCAAGCCGTACCAAAAACAAGGAGTAATTGAAAAAGTTGATGGTTATAAGGTTCAAAAATTATTAACAAATGTGATCCCTGGGGTTTTGGTTGATGATGTTGTTAAAGAATTGCAACAGTGGGTAAAACGAAATACCCTCAAAGGTGCGCAGATAAGCTTTAAGGGAGAGGACAAGGAACAAAAGGAATCAGGAATATTTTTAATGAATGCATTTGCAATTGCCTTATTTTTGGTGGCAGTTATTTTGGTGACCCAATTTAATAGCTATTTTAGCATGGGGGTGGTGTTGAGTGCTGTGGTTATGTCAACAGTTGGTGTATTTGTTGGTGTATTAGTGCATGACTTAGCTTTTGGAATAGTGATGGGGGGTATTGGTGTCATTGCCCTGGCTGGAATTATAGTTTCTAACAATATAATTTTGATTGATACTTATAACCATTTAGTCAAAGAACATTTGCCATCAACAATAGAAGATTTTGCTAAGATAATTAAGGAAACTTGTTTGCAACGAGTGCGTCCGGTAATCTTGACAAAACTTACAACAATCCTTGGTTTGATACCGATAATGTTTGGTATGAATATTGATTTTTTTAAGCTATCTATTACTTTTGGAGCACCTTCAAATCAGTGGTGGATACTATTGGCAACCTGCATTGTTTATGGAGTTTTGTTTGCCTCAACGCTTACGCTTTTAGTAACTCCAGCGGCTCTTTTGTGGAATGAACAAAGAAAAATTAAAAAACAATCTAAAAATGATTCAGTCACAAATTAATTATATACAAAGCTCAGCCGATAAAAACTGCAAAATTGCGGTACGCAGCTGTTTGCCAGAGACAGAAGCTAAAGCAATAATGGTGATCTTACATGGCGCAACATTGCCAAGTATTATTTTTGATTTGCCGGTGTGTGAAGGTAATAGCATGCTGTCGTATATGGCAGAAAATGGAATCGCTGCTTATACCCTTGATTACCGTGGTTATGGATTATCTTCAAAACCACTAGCTATGGATGATCCGTTAATGGGTGGAAAGCCTTTGATAAATCATGTCGATGCTACAGTTGATGTTCTTGATGTTTTAAAATTTATTAATCAGCGCCATGGAAAAAAAGAGGTAATTTTTTGTGGTTTTTCCTGGGGAAGTACGATTGCAGGACATATTGCTGCTACAACAAATTTAGCAGCAAAACTGATTTTGCTTGGTCCTGTGTACAGTTACCAAAATACCCAATGGGCAGAGCTAGCTGATCCAAATAATGTTACAAAACTTAACCCTAGCATAAAGAGTTATCGTATAGTTTCACGTGAGCGTTGGTGCGGCTTATGGGATCGTGAACTAAAAACTCATAATGCATTAAAGTGGCGTGATCTGGCCGTCTTAGAAAACCTATTAGTTAATATTGAAAATTCTGATAGTGCTTGGGCAAGCCAAAACGCAAGATCTGGTTGTATTCGCATACCCACAGGAGTGTTGTCAGATGCTTTGCGAGTATATAATAAAAATCCTATTTATGATGCGTCAAAGATTACTTGTCCAACTTTGGTAATACGTGGAGAACAAGACTCAGCCAGTGTTAGTATTGATGTGTCTGGCTTGTTTAATTCGCTAACTTGCCCCAAAGAACGTATGGATATTACAAACGCCACCCATTACGGAATTTTAGAGAAAGAATCGCGGCGTTTTTTTAAAGCGATATCCAAGTTCGCTGTTTCACTTACTTAGCGAGTATTTATTAATATATCGTTAATTTAGGTATAAAAAATCCTGTAAATATTTTATGTTCCTTATTTTTGTTACTTTTATGTGACGATATGAGATTATTTTCAATAAATTTTATAAAAACCCCAGATAACCATAAACGATTCTATTTGACTTAACATTATTTTAACCACCAAGGCATCAAACTGAGACCATAAAATTATAATAATGTGGTTTTTACAAATGAAGTCTATAGGCATATTAATTCTTGGTTTACTGGTTGGTCAAGCGAGTGCTGCTACCGATTATTATCACACTGGTGTTTACGGAAGAGCTGGCAAACATGGTACTGATGACGGTAGTACATTCCCTACAGCACTTCCAGCACCTGATGATAAGCTCATAAATAAACATCCGCTAATCATTAGACCTGGGCAAATGGCTCGTATTAGTGATTGTAAAAAAGGTATACCTGGTAGTCATTGTGAAATTGTTTTTACAGATGTAGGTGGTCACACCATTAGGAAACTTATTACAGAGCCTTATGTAAAGGGAGATCCAAACGAACAGCCACACGCCATAAGAACACTTATTGGTAAGGCAGGTGATCCTGGATGCTTAGATGGCACAGGTACAAAAGTAATTATACCTTGTGGTGGAAAAGACGATTCTGGTTCAGATTCTGACCATGAATCAGGTCATAAAAAACATTCTATCGATGGATATGTATCTGAGGAAGATTCTGATTCAGGAATAGGAAACTGTCACAAATCAGCTTTTCAAAAAGTTGTTAAGCAGCATAGAAGAGGAAGTGACGGATCTATTCATGAAGATGATGATAGAGGTTGTGCAGAAGATCTAGCAGGAGATCTACTTGATGGTTATGAATCGGAATTAGATATGAGAAAATCTCCTACTAAAGAGCATTGCAAAAAAGATGGTTCAGATTCTGACTCAGAGTCCGGTCGTTTAGCGATGCCGCTAGCACAATTCAATCATCCATTGGGAATTGCCGCTCTGCCATACAAAGATGGAAATCAATTCTTAGTTAGTGATACCAAAACTAGCGCACT
>JAPLON010000091.1:21208-25404 GCA_026400695.1 Pseudomonadota bacterium | reverse complement strand
AGGCTTGAAATGCCGTTTGGGCTAGCTAATTACCTTGCGCAAACAATTTCTAGAGGTAACCCAGAAAATCCACGTTTTATTACTTCTAACGGCAAAGACACCTATTACTGCGCCGCCGGTGATTGCATCGTAGAAGTAGACCATACTCAGAAGCCTCCAGTTAAAGTTATAGCCGGGAGAATGGAAGTAGGAGGTGATGTAGATTGGAGTGCAGCTATGACAAAAGCCATGCAGAAGACTGATGAGGACTATAAAAAAGAGATAGCACGCCTTTTACGTGATGAAGGTTCAGATTCTGATGATGATTCATGTTCTGGAGAAAAGATATTAGTTACCCCTCTTCATGGGGCTTGTGGAATCGCATATACTACTGAAGGTAGTAACCCAACTATATACTATACAGAACGAGACCTTGATACAATTGGAAAACTTGTGCAGACAGGCGGAAATTGGGCTGCTCATCCTGTTGCACCTGGTGAAAAATTTGTTAAACCTACGTCTATTTCTGTAACGGAAGATGGAAAAAGTCAAATAGTAGTGGATGCAGAAGGTGTAAAACTTGTCCAACTAGACCCTGTTAAAGGAATATACACAGTTACTACCATTGTACACATGGATGATGCAATATCAGCAGAGATAGGGTGTGATGGAGATATATACGTTGGCCGTACCGATCATCGTATTGATAGATATTCACCAAGAGCAGCTCCAGTTCCTGTCCCAGTTCCAGTTCCAGTTCCTGTTCCCGGTGGTGCAAATGCAGGTGCGATTGCGGCTAATGGAAATGCTGCTATTGCTAGATCTTCGTCAGGTTCCGATGGTATGGATGATCAAGAATTTAGATTCGGATTAAGTTCAGAACAGATTATGCTTTCTATGAGACAAAGAGGCGTAAATTTTGCGGACAATGGTGGTAACGATTCTTATTCGAGCGCTTTAAATGCTTTAGAAAAAACCGTAGATTCTGCCCATGCTATTAAACAAATTGGTAAAGGTATGACATTTTGGGCGTCTGGTCTTTATACACAAGGTCAATTGTCTTCTATGTTTGGTAACCCAGCTATGAAACTGAAGCACTATGCTATAATGGCAGG
The DNA here is from genome assembly GCA_026400695.1 of Pseudomonadota bacterium. Taxonomy (GTDB): domain Bacteria; phylum Pseudomonadota; class Alphaproteobacteria; order Paracaedibacterales; family CAITNM01; genus CAITNM01. The sequence continues at coordinate 24,310 of JAPLON010000091.1, read as the reverse complement.
AACTCACTATAAAGATTCTGCAACTCAGCAAATTTTTGGTGTAGCGGTTAACGTTGGCTTTGGTAATTCAATTTCAAAAGTTGATAAAGACGCAAGAACAGATAATAAATCAGCGCAAATAACGCTTTACTATAACAAAAAGCTTGATAAAGAACTAAAATGGAAATTTAGCTGGCATAATACTTTGATGCGATCTATGGACCGTCACCAAAGACCATATACAGATAATGGTAATAGACAAATAGCAATTGGTAATGGTGTTACTTATGAATTTGCGTCAATGGCGGAAGTTAGTTACAAACATGAATTCTGTAGAGATAATTACCTTAAGCCTTTTACTGCGCTTAATTATACCTTGAATAAAGAAATGGCATGGAAGGAAAAAAATGCCGGGAACAATAATATGTCATATAGTAATGCAGGCATGGATCAACTTGGGATTCAGTTTGGTATAAAATCAAGCTTTGGTAAAAAAATAAGTGACACAAAGACTTTTGTAATGATGCCAAAGATATCTTATACTAATTTCGTAAAAATGGGCAAGGCAACGCAAACAGCTACCAACGAAATAACTAGTGCGACAAAGACTGGGCAAACTGGTACACCAGGAAGACACTTAATAAGCGCTTCACTTGCTGTTGGTGTCATTGATTATGAAGCAAATACAACTACAAAATTTTCTTACACAGGTAGTGTTCAAAAGCAAAAAAGAAACCACGAATTCTTGCTTGACTGGGGTATGAAGTTCTAAAGTACCACCCTAAATTATGATCTGGTGTCCCCTTCTTTTGGAGGGGGCATTCAAAAGCAAGTGAGAGACTTAATTTACTATTCAAGTAAACGCAATGTATTGACAAAGTTATAGTTTATTAAAAAGGTTTGAATGATTTTTAATCCTGTATTTAGTTTGTACTTTGATAAAATTTTATCTTTATTTTTTTTATTTAAAAAATAAAAAATTTTAGAATATCTAATTTTAATTAATATTTTTTTAACTATATAATCATAAAACTAATAATAGAAAACTATTATTAGATTGACTTATGAAAGTGAAAATATTAAATTTTTTGGTTCCTGGGTTACTGTTATCAACCCAGATTTATGCAGCGCAACCGACTGGTATAATACAAACCATATCTGGCACCCATAATCAAACATGGAAGTCTTCAGATGCTCCAAATGCTCCTTTGTACACTTCTCCATTCGGTATAGCGCCATATAATAAAGGCTTAGTTATTACCGATGGCAATACTGTGCGCCTAAGACTAGTGGGGTATAAAGATGAAGTTAAAACAATTGCAGGAAGCCAAGAACATCCTGGAAATCTAGATGGTTGTGGTAGAATCGCTCCACGGTGTATTGTTGACGAAATTATGAATCTAAGTAAACATTCTTCCACAGAATCTGGTTCAGATTCAGATTCAGATTCCGAATTAGATGGCTTAGCGAAATTCGGAAAGCTTGCTGGTGTTGCTACGATAGGAAAAGACAAAGACATATTTGTTGCTGATACAGATAACAATAGCGTTAGAGTATTGCAATGTCGTATGGACCGTGATTTTAGAGTGCCAGAAATTAATTATTTAACAAAATCAATTAAAGTGCCAAATGGACCAACTGGTATGGCTTCTGATGGTGATCGCTTTGTATATACTACCACTAGTGGTGGAATTTATGAGATTGATGCTAGCAGAAAAAAACCAAAGGCAAGACTTATTGCTGGAAGAGTTTTAAAGGATGGAAGTGATTCAGATTCAGGGTCAGGTTACGATTCAGATTCAGATTCTGAAAGAAAGCCAAGAGGTAAACTGAAAGGTCTTTTTGGAATTGCTCATACTGAAGTAGATGTAGTTAGCGGCAAACCAACTTTATATTTTATAGCTGAGAATAAAATTAAAAAACTTACATCTGATGGTTGCAGGTGGGGGAAACCAGTAGATGTTGTTACTGATGGTCTTAATAACCCTCGCGGTATAGCCATAAAAGATGGAAAACTTTACGTTACTGAACAGGAAAATACTGATATTAAGCTAATAGATCTTACTAGTCGTGAAGTTACTGTTACTACTATAAAGCCAAAAGAAGCCCAAGAAGCGGATAAATATGAAGGTTATGAAGGTGTAGTTGTCGATACTGATGGAAAAATTTACCTTACAGCCACAGATGATGTTGTTGTTAGAGAACTTTCATTATTAGTGAAGTCTCCTCCGCCGCCACCTGTAAGTGATGAACCTCCATCTGGAGGAGGTGGTGGTGGCGCAGGTGATGTTACAGTTACCGCTGTAGGTAATATTCTTGATAAGGCTACTAAACCTGCAGGTAATAATTCTGATGATGCAGGAGAACAAGAATTTAGATTCGGATTAAGTTCAGAACAAATTATGCTAACTATGAGGCAACGCGGTGTAAATTTTGCTGAAAATAGTAGTAATGAGCCTTATTCTAGGGCTTTAAATGCTTTAGAAAAAGTTGTGGATTCTACCCAAGCCATTAAACAAATTGGTAAAGGTATGACATTTTGGGTGTCTGGTCTTTATACCCAAGGTCAACTAGCTTCTATGTTTGGTAACCCAGCTATGAAACTTAAACACTATGGTATAATGGCAGGAACCCATTATAAAGATGCTGCAACCCAGCAAATTTTTGGTGTAGCGGTTAACGTTGGATTCGGTAATTCAATTTCAAGGGGTGATAGGGACTTAAGAACAGATAATAAGGCAGCGCAAATAACCCTTTACTATAACAAGAAGTTTGACGCAAGCTGGAAATTTAGTTGGCATAATACTTTGATGCGATCTATGGACCGTCACCAAAGACCATTTACAGATGCTGCAGGTAATAAACAAATAGCACTTAGTAATGGTGTTACTTATGAATTTTCATCAATGATGGAAGTTAGTTATAAACACGAATTTTCCAAAGATAACTACATTAAGCCATTTACGGCAATTAGTTATACTTCGAATAAAGAAATGGCATATCAAGAAAAAAATGTCGGAGTATTCAATAAAGCTTACGATAGTGCAGGTATGGAGCAAATTGGACTTCAGTTTGGTATAAAATCAAGCATTGGACACCAAATAAGTGATACTAAAACGTTTG
>JAPLON010000091.1:8365-21196 GCA_026400695.1 Pseudomonadota bacterium | reverse complement strand
CATCACAAAAAAATACTGTTATAAGTAGTGGTCGAGAATCTATAGGGAAATCAGGTACACCAGGAAGGCACTTAATAAGTGCGACACTTGGTGCTGGTGTGGTTGATTATGAAGCAAATACTACTACAAGATTCTCTTACACAGGTAGTGTTCAAAAGCAAAAAAGAAATCATGAATTCTTACTTGACTGGGGTATGAAATTCTAAAAACTAGCTTGGGGGTAAGGTAATTACCCCCATTATTTTACCTAAACGGACACTCATCAAAACCTCTAAGCTTACGGGAATGCAGGCGTTGCGGGTCCATATTTTTTAGAATGAGCATGGCTTCAATTCCTATATGTAGATGCTGGTGAACTCTGCTTCTGTAAAATTCATTGGCCATGGCATGTAACTTAATGACACCGTGAATGGGTTTATCAGAAACACACAGCAATGTGCCATAAGGAACACGGAATCTGAATCCATTAGCTGCCAGGGTTGCTGATTCCATATCAACGGCAATAGCACGACTTTGGCGAAAGCGTTCGTAAAGTGCGGTGCTTTGTAATTCCCAATTGCGGTTGTCTGTGGTAAGCACTGTACCTGTGCGAATGGCTGATTTTAGTTCACCTTCGCGCTTTCCGATTACTTGCAAAACTGCTTTCTGCAATGCTTGTTGAATTTCTGCAATTGGTGGAATTGGTACCCAGTTTGGTAAATCGCCATCTAAAACATGGTCTTCGCGTACGTAACCATCGGCAAGGACATAATCACCCAAGGCTTGGCTGGCGCGTAATCCTGCGCAGTGGCCTAACATTAGCCAACAATGGGGGCGTAAAACCGCTATATGGTCGGTAATTGTTTTAGCATTACTCGGGCCAACTCCTATGTTTACAAAGGTTATTCCATTACGATTACCTTGTTTGAAATGATAGGCTGGCATTTGTGGTAGGTGTTCGGGCAAGCCTGTTAGGCTGCGTTTATTTGAGGCTAAAATACTTTCAGATGGCCCAATAAGTTCCCAGTCTTCATCTTTATTTTGTTCAATTAATTTAGAAATATGGTTGATAAATTCGTCGATATATCTTTGGTAGTTTGTAAGTAATACAAAATTTTGAAAATGCCTAGGTGGAGTGCCTGTGTAATGCTGTAAGCGTTGTAACGAAAGGTCAACACGTTCTGCAGAAAATAACGATAATGGGCGGTAATCATCAGGCACGCTAGTGGCATTTACATAATCGTCATTAATGCGCTTTAAATCGGGCAATATAAATTTGCTTTGTAAATGTGACAATTCATCAACATCAAATTGCGATTTAGTGTGTTCAATAACAAAAGGAAGCGGAATAGGTGAGTCACTATAACCCACCACAACTTGTACTTTGTGGCGCGCCATAATTAAACTAATCTGTTCACGATAATAGGCATCAAAAATTTCAGGCGCAGTAAGCGTTGAACCATAATTTCCTGGCTCACTAATAACACCATAAGCAAAGCTTGGGTCAACAAATAAATTCTCGTGAGCGATTGTTAAGCCAACGAATGGATAAAAACAACCGTTCTCGTAGTTTTTTGGTACAGTATTATACTTTACAAAGTGTTCAAATGCCTCATAAGTTTTGCTGACACTTTCGTTATATAGTTGAATTACGTAGTCGACGGCTAGATCTGGATTATCAAACCACTTGGCATGCTTTATGTGTGACCAAGTCATTAAAAGTTACCTTTCATACGAACGAAAGCAATAGCATATATCAGTATGCTTAATGCTACTAAAATGTACAACATTGCCCGGTTACGTTGTTTAAGATTTTTATCCATAAATCTCTTTCTTATCAATAATTAGGGATGCAAATAAAATGAATAGGTAAAGTATAGAGTAAGCAAAAACCCTTAACCCTTCTTTTGAATCATCACTTTTGTAAAGTTTTATTGTTAGATAGATAAAACCAATACCGAATGCCATAGAGGAAAATAAATACAAGAGACCAACCATATTTAGTGCATAGGGAGCTAACGCACTAATGACAGTTAAGGTTGCATAAAGGATGATTAGTTTTTTTGTTTTCTTAATGCCAGCAATATTGGGCATCATTGGTAATCCTACTTTTTCATATTCATCCTTATGGTTTAATGCTAGTGCCCAAAAATGTGCGGGTGTCCAAAATAGGATAATTAAAAAAAGGCTCCAAGGCTCATAACTAAGGGGGGCTACAGCTGACCAACCAATAACCGGGGGTAGTGCGCCTGCGACTCCACCAATTACGATATTTTGCGGGGTGTTTGGTTTTAAAAGAATTGTATAAATGCCAATGTAAAATATGATGGTTAGCGCTAGTAGTAGGGCTGATATACTGTTAACAGCCACTTGCATTAGTGTTACCGAAAGTATGCTTAAAATTACCCCAAAAGCGAGCGCTGAATCAGGATGAATAACACCGGATGCAGTAGGGCGATTCATAGTTCTGATCATTTGCTTATCTAGATTTCGCTCGTACCACATGTTTAAACAACCTGCCGCACCGGCCCCCAATGCAATGCACAAAATGGCTGTAAATTCCAATATTGGGTGGATATGCCCAGGTGCCATCCACAAACCGCAAAAGCCTGTAAAGATTACCAAACTCATTACGCGCGGTTTTAATAGCTGCCAGTAATCACCAACACAGGGGCTGATGGCAACTGGGACTTTTTCTTCTGCGATCATCATTTAATAACCGGAAGTGTATTAAAGCTATGAAAATCTGGAGGAGATGGTAGAGTCCATTCCAAAGTGTCTGCGCCTTCTCCCCAAGGGTTTTTAGGACAGGATTTCTTGTCTTTAAATACACGATATATAACATAAAAGAAGAATAGGGCAGCTACAAATGAAATGATGGCACCAATAGAAGAAACGTAGTTCCAGCCTGAGTATGCATCAGGATAATCTGGTATACGCCTTGGCATGCCTGCAAGTCCTAAAAAGTGCATGGGAAAAAATAAAACATTCACCCCAATGAATGTTAGCCAAAAATGAATTTTCCCTAGGGTTTCATTGTATTGGTAACCACTCATTTTGCCGATCCAATAGTACATACCGCAAAATAATCCAAATAATGCACCCATTGATAATACGTAATGAAAATGAGCAACTACGTAGTAAGTATCGTGTAATGAAACATCTACGGAACCGTTAGAAAGCACAATGCCGGTTAAACCACCTATGGTGAACAGTAAAATAAAACCGCTAGCAAACAGCATTGGGGTTACAAATTTGATGCTTCCTCCCCACATGGTGGCAAGCCAACTAAATACTTTTATTCCTGTAGGTACGGCGATAATCATGGTTGCAATTGTAAAATAAGTTTTGGTGGATAGGTCAAGCCCTACGGTAAACATATGGTGGGCCCAAACCACAAACCCTAAAAATCCAATAGAAACCATGGCATAAGCCATGCCTAAGTAACCAAAAATGGGTTTTTTTGCAAAGGTTGAGATTACGTGGCTGACGATGCCAAATGCTGGCATGATCATGATGTAGACTTCAGGGTGACCAAAAAACCAGAAAAGGTGCTGGAATAATACAGGGTCACCGCCTCCAGCAGGTTCGAAAAATGTTGTGCCAAAATTGCGGTCAGTAAGTAACATGGTAAGACCACCAGCCAAAACTGGAACCGAAAGCAGCAACAAGAATGAAGTAATTAAAATTGACCACACAAACAATGGCATTTTATGAAACCCCATGCCGGGGGCACGCATATTAAAAATTGTCGTAATAAAGTTAATCGCTCCTAAGATTGATGAAATGCCAGCTACATGTAAACTTAAAATAGCAAAATCAACGGCTAAGCCTCCATGTCCTATCAAAGCACTTAAAGGTGGATAAACAGTCCATCCTGTGCCAGCACCAGTGTCAACAACCATTGCCAAACTAAGTAAAATTAATGATGGTACCATCAACCAAAAGCTTACGTTATTAAGCCTTGGGAAAGCCATATCAGGCGCACCTATTAAAAGTGGTACAAACCAGTTACCAAAGCCGCCGATTAATGCCGGCATAACCATGAAAAATACCATTAAGAAGCCGTGTCCGGTAATGATGACGTTATAAACCTGGCCCACAATGATTGAACTATCAGGAGCAGCTAGTTGGGCACGCATCAACATACTTAGTACGCCCCCATAAAGACCACCAAAAGCTGCAAAAATTAGGTACAAAGTACCGATATCTTTATGGTTGGTTGAAAGTAACCAACGTTTCCAGCCAGTAGGATTAGGGTGGACTTCACTCATTGTTGTATCCTCTTATGAACCATTCCATGAATTTTAACCTTATTACCTTTTTGTTCAGAGTTTTGCGCCGGCACTTCAATTTCTTGTTTAGGGTTCATTTTCTCATCTAACCATTCCTGATATTCTTGCTTCGTTACAGCTTTGACCGCAATGGGCATAAAACCATGTTTAGCTCCACATAATTCAGAACATTGTCCATAATACATACCTGGTTTTTTTATACTAAACCAGGTCTCATTAACCCTTCCAGGTACCGCATCGCGCTTTATACCAAGTGATGGTACAGCAAAGCTGTGTAAAACATCGACCGCTGTAATTAGCACACGAACGACCGTATCGATTGGTACTACCATTGGGTTATCTACGTCGAGCAGGCGTAGTTGTCCTGGTTTTAGGTCCTTATCTTCAATCATGTAGCTATCAAATTCAAAATGTTTACCTTCATTTTTTGAATCTGGGTACTCATAGCTCCAGTACCATTGGTGCCCAACGGCCTTAATGGTTATTCCAGCATTTGGTGGAGTTTCCATTTTTTGTAATAAGCGGATTGAGGGAATGCCAATGATTACTAGGATGATAATAGGGAGTGTGGTCCAAATAATTTCAAGGGTTGTGTTATGGGTGAAAGTACTAGGTATAGGATTTTTACTTTGGCGAAATTTGTAGAAAATATAACTAAGCAGCAGAAAAACTACCACGGCAACACCAGTAATAATATACATTAAAAGCGAATGCATATCGTGCAATCCCTCCATAACCGGAGATGCTGCTTCTTGAAAGCCCATTTGCCAAGGTTGAGGTTGGCCTAAAGATTCAGTTGCAATTTTAACAGATTCATCAGTCGATTGTATGTTCATTGACCACAAATTATATGGTTAGGTTACTAGAATAATTGCATATTATGGGGGAGCCGGTAAATCCTGATAATGTTTACAGTCAAAACTTGTGTAAAGGATTGGTTAGTTTGCATCAGCAGCCATTGGTTTTAGATATTGTTAGTGCTAGAAGAAGTGGTAAGGATGAGGCAAAGTAGATTGTGGCATAAGTCCAAGGTAATAGCTTGGATCCTCTATAACCCAAGCAAAACTGCCAACTTTCTTAACTATATTCATTAATTATTAAGTACTTGCCTTCATAATAATATCAAAAGTTACTATGGTAAAATTATGAAAAATTTCATTAAGTTATTGTTTTTAAGTAGTGCATTGGTGATGCCAGCTATGGCGGCAGAAGTAATTAGAGGGCGTGGTGAGTCAGATGTCTCTACACCTACAAAGTCATCTTCTTATGTGATGGGTGGTTATGAGAAAGCTAAGTTAAATGCTTTGAGAAGTAATATAAGTAGCATGAGTCAAATGGAAATTAAGAATGAATTTGCAAGTGCAGCTGGAAGCGGTCAACAAGAAATAGTGAAGTATTTGTTAAGTTTGGGTGACTCTTTAATGCTTGATAAAGAAAGTGCTTTAAAGAATTCTCTTACTAATAAACATACACAAATAACGATTATGATTGATAAATCTATTACGGAATCTTCAAAGGCACCGGCAGCAGCTATATCGGCTGAAGCAATTAGGGGGCGTGGTGAGTCGGCTGTCCCTACACCGTCATCGTCTTATGTGAGTGATTATGAGAAAGCTAAGTTAAAGGATTTACAAAGCAAAATAGATAAAATGAATCCAACAGAAATCAATGATGAGTTTGTAAGTGCAGCTGGAAGCGGTCAACAAGAAATAGTAAAGTGGATGTTGAGCTTAGGTGGTTCATTAAGACTTGATAAAAAAGGAGCCTTTAATAGTTCTATGGCTTCTAAACATGGAGAAATAGCGCGTATGATTGGTAAATCCATGATGGAACCTTCAAAGGCGTTGCCAGCAGCTATAGCGGCCGATGCAGTACGTAAACGTCCCTTAGAATCTTCAAGTAAAGCATCGGTGGCTCCAGCTATATTGGCTGACTTATCTAGGATTCATAGCCTAGCAGCTGTCTCTGCATCACCTACACCGTCATCTACTTATGTTATGGGTGATGAAGAGAAGGCTAAGTTAAAATCTCTACAAAGTAAATCAAGGATGGATCAAGCAACAATAAATTGGGAGTTATTGTATGCTGCTCACTATGATCAAAAAGGAATAATGGAGTGGATGTTAAGCCCAGGTAGTTCGTTAAAACCTGATCAAGATGGATTTAATACAGCATTTGCAAAATTAGCTAAAGAGGGTGAACATGGAACAATGGAGTGGATGTTAAGCCTAGGTAGTTCGTTAAAACTTGATCAAAATGGCATTAATACGGCGTTTTCAGATGCTGCTCACTATGGTAAAAAAGAAACAATGGAGATGATGTTAAGGCTGGGGTTAAAACCTGACCAATATGGGTTTAATCAGGCGTTTATACAAGCTTCTAGGGCTGGTAAACAAGAAATAATGGAATGGATGTTGAGTCTAAATAAGCCTTTAGGACCAGATCAAGCAGGAGTTAATCAGGCATTTAATAGTGTAGTGCAGGTCGTAATTCCTATGATTTTAGCACCTAGGGAGAATGCGATTCATGATAACTCTATGTATGGTCACGCAACAGTTGATGAAGCTCTAGGAATAATGGAGTGGATGTTAATCCAGGATAGGCCGTTAAGACCTGATCAAGATGCTATAACCAAGTCACATCAAAGTGCTGTACAGTGGAGTGCTGTACAGTGGAAATGCATTCCAATAACTAATCTACTTCAACCATATATGCCAGTGGCAGCAAAGTAATATTATGGCAGAAACCCAAGCTACTACAAGCTTGGGCTTTCTATAACCCAAGTAAAAATCGGCCAGGGTTTTCCAAGCATTCTTTGACCGTTACCAAAAATGTTACAGCTTCTTTACCATCGATCAAACGGTGATCATAGGAGAGCGCTAGGTACATCATAGGGCGAATCACAATTTGCCCATTTACCACAACGGGGCGGTCTTGAATTTTGTGCATACCAAGAATTGCCGATTGGGGTGGATTAATAATTGGAGTGCTTAGTAATGATCCAAATACGCCACCATTGGTTATAGTGAAAGTGCCACCGGTTATTTCATCTATATTTAGTTTTCCGTCGCGTCCTTTTTTGCCAAGCTCACCGATGGTTTTTTCAATATCAGCAAGGCCTAAACTATCTGCATTGCGAATAATCGGCACCACCAAACCATTTGGGGTAGATACAGCAATACCAATATCAAAATAGGTTTTGGTTATAATGTCATTGCCATCAATACAGCTGTTGATAATAGGTTGTTCTTGCAAAGCCTGTGAGCAAGCCTTTACGAAAAAGGACATAAAGCCAAGTTTGACACCGTGCTTTTTTTCAAAAGAGTCTTTGTATAAGCTGCGTAATTGGCTGATTGCGCTCATGTCAACTTCATTAAATGTGGTTAACATAGCGGCAGTGTTTTGGGCATTTTTAAGGCGTTCGGCTATGCGTTGGCGAAGGCGGCTCATAGGGGCGCGTAGTTCATCGCGATTTGTAACTGCTGGTTTTGTTTTTATTTGGGCAGAGGAAATGAATTCGTTAACATCGCTTGCGCCATGGGCTTTGGTAATAGGGTTCAAAGCTGTAGCCACAGAAGAAGATTGTGCAGCTGCTGGCTTTTCTTCTTTTTTTTCGGTAGCATTTTCCACATCAGCTTTTTCTACAATCTTACCTGGGGTGAAATTTGCTAAAACTGTACCAATTTTAACGTTGGTGCCAGATTTAACTAGGATTTCACTAATAGAACCATCTGCAGGGGCGTATACTTCCAATGTGACCTTATCGGTTTCTAGCTCAACTAATACAGTATCAGCGGTGGCTGATTCACCAACTTGTTTGTGCCATTTACCGATAGTTGCTTCAGTAACTGATTCACCCAAGGCAGGTACTTTTATTTCAATGGTATCCATTATGACTCCTGTAAAGGTTCAAGTAAGGCAGAATTAATAATTGCAGATTGTTCTTTATCGTGGCGTCCGGCGATTCCGGTTGCGGGTGATGCTGCTTCTGGTCTTCCCACATAAAATGGGCGGTTGTTAATGTGACCAAGTGTTTTTAATACTTTTTCCAACCTTCTATCTAAAAATTGCCAAGCACCACCGTTTTTGGTTTCTTCCTGGCACCATACAAGCGGTATATTGCCGTAAGGCTTAAGCGTTTCAACAAGAACGGCATCTGGAAATGGGTAATATTCCTCAAGTCTTATTATTGGAATATCATCAATTTGGTTTTTATCGCGTGCTTCGAGTAAATCGTAATAAATTTTTCCGCTGCACAAAATTATACGTGATGCTGACTTAATATTATTATCTGGAATAACCCTACAAAACTGAGTGTCTTCAGCCATATCTTTTAAACTTGATACGGCTAATTTGTGGCGTAACAATGATTTTGGCGTCATAACGATTAAAGGTTTACGCCATGAGCTGTGAACTTGGCGACGCAGAACATGAAAAAAGTTTGCTGGTGTTGTGCAATTTACTACCTGCATATTATCTTCAGCGCAAAGTTGTAGGTAGCGTTCAAGCCTTGCAGATGAATGTTCTGCCCCTTGGCCTTCCATGCCATGGGGCAATAACATTACTAGACCTGAAAGCCGTAACCATTTTTTTTCTGCAGAACTTATGAATTGATCAATAATTACTTGAGCTCCATTGGCAAAGTCACCAAATTGGGCTTCCCATATTACTAGGGCATCCGGCTCTGCTGTACTATAGCCATAGTCAAAACCAAGAACAGCTGCTTCTGATAATGGGCTATCAATAACTTCAAAATTTGCCTGGGAACCACCGAGATTATTTAGTGGCAAAAAACGTTGCTCATTATTTTGATCAACAATGACAGCATGACGCTGGGAAAAAGTACCGCGGCAGGAATCTTGCCCGGAAAGGCGAACTTTTACACCCTCTTTAAGCAAGGTGGCAAAAGCTAAAGCTTCGCCGGTAGTCCAATCAATTGGACCATTTTCTTTCAATGTTTGCGCTCGTTGTTCTAACTGGCGTTTAAGCTTGGGGTTTATTGAAATTTCATTAGGAGTGTTACAAAGGGCTAGGCCTAACTTTTTTAATTCTTCTAGGTTTACGCCTGTTTGATTATCATGTTCTGAGTTTTTGATTTTGCTCCAAGCTCCCTCTAACCAGTCAAGTTTTTTTTCTCTTTGAGATAATGCAGATGCGGCTGCTAGCTCATTATTAAGATGCTCTAGAACTTCTTTTTCAATATTTTTTAATTCGGTTTCTGTGATTTGATCTGTTTTTAATAAATGCTCAGCATAGATTGTTTTGGTAGTTGGGTGGGTTGCAATGGTTTTATACATAATTGGTTGCGTAAAAGCTGGCTCATCCATTTCATTGTGACCATATCGTCTATAGCAAATCATATCTATGACTGCATCAACTTTGAATGTGCGCACATATTCTGCGGCTAAAAAGCTTACCCAAACCACATCTTCTGGGTGATCTGCATTAACATGAAAAATTGGTGCTTGAGTTGCTTTTGCAATGTCCGATGAATATGGACTTGAACGGGAATGAGGAGGGGAGGTCGTAAAACCAATTTGATTATTAATAATTAAATGTAATGTTCCACCTGTTTCATAGCCCTTCAAACCACATAGGCTGAGGGTTTCAGCAACAAGTCCTTGGCCTGCAAATGCTGCATCACCATGCAGTAAAATTCCAGCAACTGATTTACGTGATCTATCACTACGCAAGTCTTGCTTTGCACGAACTTTGCCTAAGACTATAGGATCAACTGCTTCTAGGTGAGATGGATTTGCATTTAACGATAAGTGCAATTTTTGTTGGTTTATAGTGCGATCTGAAGAATATCCAAGGTGGTATTTTACATCACCTGATCCCCTATAATTTTCTGGGTTCAAGCTTTGCCCTTGAAATAAAGCTAAAATTTGACGAATTGGCTGCTGCATAATATTTGCCAGCACAGATAAGCGTCCGCGGTGCGACATACCTATACAAATTTCTTCCACACTGTGCCGGCAGTAAACGTCAATCACTTGCTCAAGGGCTGGAATAAGGCTTTCTCCACCTTCTAAACCAAAACGTTTTGCACCAGGAAATTTTGTATTTAAAAATTTTTCAAAGGATTCAGCTTGTGTAAGTTGGGTTAAAATATTTTTAGGATCAATCTTTGGTTTTAATGAGTTTTCGATACGTTCTTGAATCCATGACTTTTTTTCTGGATCTTGAATGTGCATAAATTCGACACCAATTGAACTACAATAGGTTTTGCGCACACGTTCAAGGATTGCACTTAAGGTTGCACGTTCGAATCCTAGTACATTATCAATATAGATTACTCTGTCATAATCATTTTCAGTGAATCCATAATGTTTAGGGTCAAGTTCTAAATGTTCTTTACGCTTTTCAATACCTAAAGGATCAAGCTTTGCTGCCAAATGACCGCGCACTCGGTAAGCACGGATCATCATTAGGACACGAATTGAATCGATAATATCTTTTTCACTGCGATTATTTTCCGAATTTAGTGGCCCCATATCGCGAAAAACCCGCTGCCATTTTTCTTCTACAGAATCAGGATTTTGCTGAAATTTACGGTATAAGGTGTTTAAAAATTCTGCATTTTCACCATTGAGCAGGTCTTGCATTAAGCATTCTCCATTGCACTTTTCATGGCGCTACCCATATGCGCTGGGGTAGGGGCAATGGTAATTCCGCGAGTTTGCAAGAACTCTATTTTATCCTTAGCGTTGTCACCTTTGCCAGAAGCAATGGCTCCAGCATGGCCCATGCGCTTGCCTGTTGGTGCTGTAACTCCGGCAATAAATGCAGCAACTGGTTTTTTTCGGCCTTTTTTTGTTTGGTGCGCAACATACTCAGCGGCAACTTGTTCGTCGTGTCCGCCAATTTCGCCAATTAGCAATATGCCATGGGTATCAGGATCTTCCCAAAACATTTTCAAAACATCTATGAAATTTAAGCCTTTAACAGGATCACCACCAATACCAATACAGGTACTTTGTCCTAAACCGTTCTGAGTAGTCTGATAAACCGCTTCATAAGTTAGTGTACCTGATCGGCTGATAATTCCGATGTTGCCCTTTTTATGAATAAAACCAGGCATAATACCGATTTTGCATTGATCAGGCGTAATAATTCCTGGGCAATTTGGCCCAATGAGATGGCATTTTTTGCCAGTTAAGCTTTGTTTTACCTTAACCATATCAAGTATTGGAATGCCTTCGGTAATGCATACGATAACTTCAATTCCGGCATCAGCTGCTTCTAAAATTGCATCAGCAGCATATGGTGCTGGAACATATATCATAGTTGCATTAGCACTAGTTTTTGAAACAGCTTCGTGCACCGTATTAAAAACTGGTCGCTCCAGGTGGGTGTTTCCACCTTTGGCAGGGGTTACGCCACCTACAATTTGGGTGCCATAAGCAATTGCTTGCTCACTGTGAAACGTACCGTGCTTTCCAGTAAAACCTTGGCATATGACTTTAGTACTTTTGTTTACAAGAATAGCCATAATTTAACCTTTCAAGGCTGCAACTGCTTTTTGGGCGGCTTCGTCTAAGCCATCAGCGGCAATTATATTTAGTCCAGATTCACTAAGAATTTTTTTGCCAAGTTCATTATTTGTGCCTTGCAAACGCACAATCAAAGGCACATTAATTTGCATTTCTTTTGCGGCCTCTATAATTCCTTGGGCAATAATATCGCAGCGCATAATGCCACCAAAAATATTTACCAAAATGGCTTTAACTCCAGAATCTTTTAAAATAATTTGAAATGCCTTGCATACGCGTTCCTTATCGGCACCGCCACCCACATCTAAGAAGTTGGCGGGTACTCCGCCATAATGCTGGATAATATCCATAGTTGCCATAGCAAGACCAGCTCCGTTTACTAAACAACCAATGTTACCGTCTAATTTTACATAGCTTAAATCATTTGCTTTAGCTTCGGTTTCAGCTGGTTCTTCTTCAAAGGGATCATTCAATGCTTGAATTGATTCATGGCGATACAAGGCACTATCATCAAAACTGACTTTTGCATCTAATGCTAAAAGATCACCATCGGTCGTAACTACTAGAGGGTTTATTTCAATTAAACTACAGTCGCATTCTGTATAGGTTTCATATATCCCATTTAATAGCTCATATATTTCTTTAGATTTATTAATAATTCCAAAAGTCTCAGCAACTCTGCGTGCGTGGTAACCTTGAATACCGGTTGCAGGCGAAATACTTAAGTTGACGATTTTATCTGGATAACTTTCGGCAACCTCTTCAATATCTGTGCCACCTTCAGCTGACGCTATAATACAAACTTGGTTTGTATTACGGTTTAGCACCATGCTCAGATAAAATTCCTTAACAATGCTTGAGGCACATTCTACGTAAACTTTTCGTACCAATTGGCCCTTAGGACCAGTTTGATGGGTTGCTAAATTTGAACCAAGCAGTGATTTTGCGTAAGCTCTTACTTCATCTAAGCTTTTGCATAATTTTACACCACCAGCCTTACCACGACCACCAGCATGAATTTGTGCTTTTACAACCCAAACAGGCCCCTTCAATTCTTGGGC
>JAPLON010000091.1:6186-8350 GCA_026400695.1 Pseudomonadota bacterium | reverse complement strand
TTTGGACAGCTTCATCTTCGGTTTCCGCAGGTTCACCCTGGCCAGTACTTACACCAAAGGCACTTAAAAGTTTTTTTGCTTGGTATTCATGAATATTCATTTAAAGCCCTAAACTAATGCATGCTTGAGTCAAGGATTGAACCGATTTAACAGAATAGTCAAGTTGCTCTTTCTCAATCTTGCTTAATGATATTTCTATAATCTTCTCAACTCCATTTTTGCCAAGAACTACGGGTACGCCTACAGACATACCATTTATGCCATATTCTCCATTAAGCTGAGCTGCACACGGCAAAATTCTTCTTTGGTCTAATAAATAACTTTCTGCCATTTGTAGCGCGCTCGCGGCTGGTGCATAAAAAGCTGATCCTGTTTTTAAAAGATTAACGATTTCAGCACCACCGTTTTTGGTTCTATCTACTATGGAATCAAGTTTTTCCTGAGTGATCCAGCCACTTTCAACAAAATAGGATAGGGGGAGGCCTGAAATGGTTGTGTAACTTAGCATTGGCACCATGCTGTCTCCATGGCCACCTAACACAAAGCTTTGAATATCTTGTGCTGAAACATTAAGAGCTTCGCTCAAAAAACATTTAAATCTTGCCGTATCTAAAACACCTGCCATGCCCACAACTTTGTTTGGGCTAAAGTTTGTTGTTTTTTGCATCAGCCAAACCATAACATCTAAAGGATTGGTAATAACTATAACAAAGGCATTAGGTGCATAATTTTTGATATTTTCTCCGACACTACTTATGATTTTTCCGTTGATACTTAGTAAATCATCCCGTGACATTCCTGGCTTGCGTGGTACTCCAGCGGTTACAATTACAACGTTGGCATCTTTAATCAATCTGTAATCTTGTCCGCCTTGAATTGAAGCATCAAAATTATCAGCGCTAAATGATTGAGACAAATCAAGAGCTTTTCCTTGAGGAATGCCTTCAGCAATATCTAGTAAAACAACTTCTCCCAAATTTCTCTGCATAGCTAAATGGGCGAGGGTGCCCCCAATATTGCCACTGCCGATTAGAGCTATTTTGGGTCTTTTCATCTTACATCCTTATAATGCGATAGGTTGATTTTGGTGTTGATATTTAATGAAATCGAGTCCTGCCATTAGCCCGGCTTCGTCAATACTATGGCCAAGGCCAGGGCAGGTTTGGGTCATTACATTGATTCCTGCAGCGCGTAGTTTTGTTTGGGCTGCTTGCAAATTTGCATAAGGAACGACTAAGTCAGCAGTACCATGTACAAGTAACACCGGCGGTGAAGATAAGGGTTGGGTATTTAATGGTGGATAAAATGCTCCAGAATAGCCGATGATACCACCAAGCCTTATGGCATAAACCATATCTAAAGCCAGCATTGCTCCTTGGGAAAACCCTGTAACAATTAGGTCTGATGGTAAAAGACTGTATTCAGCCAAAAGACGTTTTAAAAATCTATTCACATGCGGCCTAGCTTTATCAAGACCTGCTCTAATATTAGTATGATCAAAATCTTTTAGGCCAAACCACTGGTAACCACCAAATGGGTTAACTTCACTCGCCTCTATGGCATTTGGCGAAAAAAAAGCCGTGTTGGGAAGATCTGGCTGCCAAATTTTGGCTATTTCAAGAAGATCATCACCGTTTGATCCATAACCGTGTAGCAGCACAACAAGTTTTTGAATCGGTTTTTGTGGAATAATACTAGGACAATTTTCAAACAATTTCTAATGCACGAGAACGAATTGACAAGGTCTATTAGAACAAAATCAGACCTACATTTCAATGGGTAGAATGATTAAAGGTAACCCTCTTTTTACTCACCACCAAATAGCTGGGTAAGCTTATCGATAGTCTCGTTTGGTAGCGGAATTTCACTTGATATTTTAACCTCACTACCATGGGGAATTTTTAATAATAATAATTCTAAAATAGACAATGTATTAATTGTTTTACCATTGCCGGTAATTTGCAATGGTGTAAATCCTGATAGAATGTCAACTAACTTAGCGCATGGTCTTGCGTGCAATCCATCTGCAATTCCTACATTAAAACTGTATACCATAAGATTAAGCTGATTTAATTGGCGCTAATAATGATGATGCGATTTGAATATACTTGCGGCCTGCATCGAATGCTCTTTGTGCAGCTTCTTGTAATACAAAAATCTTACG
>JAPLON010000091.1:0-6175 GCA_026400695.1 Pseudomonadota bacterium | reverse complement strand
AAATCTTACGGTCTTCAACAAGCCTGATTAGCATTGGCAAGTTAACTCCGGCAATAACTTCAATGGACTTCACTCCCAAAACTGACATAGCCAGATTTGATGGAGTTCCCCCCAAACATATCAGTTAGAATTACTACACCTTTACCAGTGTTAAGAGTATCTATTTCTTGGTGTAATTCATCGCGTTTTACTTCAGCATTATCACCAAGGCAAATGGCGATACATGATATTTGTTCTTGTTCACCCACAATACCATTAAGTGTTTCTAAAAGGGCATGCCCTAAAGAACCATGTGTTAGAAGTAATATACCTATCATAAACCCTCAGTAGCTAAATCACGATGTTCGATTATGCAATCATATTGTAGTTTTTTCAAAATGTTAAAGAAATATTCACAAGCAAAAACACTGCGGTGTTGCCCACCGGTGCATCCAAAAGCTAAATTAAGGTAAAATCTTCCCTGTTCCTGGTATCCATTAATCGCATTTATCAAGAATTCACGAAGGTGGTGTTCAACAATTGGCCAGCGAGAATCCTCTTTAATGTATGATTGTACCGCTGCATCTTTGCCGTTTAATGGCCTAAGATTGACGTCGTAAAATGGGTTACTTAAAAATCGCATATCAAGAACTATATCAGCAAATTTAGGTGGGCCTTTTTTATAAGAAAATGAGAGTATCTGTATTTTTAGCTTTGCTTCTTTTTGTTCTTGTAAATAGTGCTGCAAAATTAAACGCATGTGACGGACGGTAAGTTCAGTAGTATCAAGTTGCATTTCAGAAATTTGTTGTAGAGGCTTTAGCAATTCACGTTCCTGTGCAATTGCGCTAGCTAGATTTTGCGTAGGTATAGGATGGGGCCGCCTTGATTCGTTGTACCGATGTTGAATTTTTTCCCCATCACAATCTATAAAAATTATCTTTAAATTAATGCTGACATTGCTTTGCAGGTCCTTAATAATCTCTATGGAATCTTTGGTTAAATGCAAACTTTTAGCATCAATCCCTACAGCATAATTTAATTTTGGGTTGTGTGATTTGGTAATATGCTCAACTAAAGTTGGCATCATCGAAATGGGCAAGTTATCAATGGTTTGGTAACCTTGATCTTCTAAGGCTTTTAAAGCTGTGCTTCTTCCTGCACCTGAAAGACCAGCAATGACTACTAAAGATAAGGCCATTGCCTACTCATAATAAAAATCATATGTTCAAGTATAATTGATTTTTATAAGGGATGGCTATGCGTCGTTTATTGTTTTTAGTGGTTTTTTCAGCATTTTTTTGTGAACCTTACGCCGCGGTTAAAGAGCATGGGGTTGTTATTGAAGGGTTAACCACCAAAATTTTAAATGGTGCTAAAAATGGTGCGGCTTATGTGAAAATTCAAAACAACAATTCGTATGCTGTGACTTTGTATAAAGTTGAGGTTACACCTGAAGTTTTTGATAGGGTTGAATTACATGACCACATAGAACGCACAGATGCTAACGGTACTAAATACATGCAAATGATTGAAATACCAACAATGGAAATTGCAGCCGGTGAAACACTAAGTTTGTTTCCAGGTAGTAGGCATTTAATGCTAATGGACATTAAGCAAACATATTGCGGTGAAAAAACTTTGACCTTTAAATTTTTATTTAGAAAAAGTTCTGGTGAAGAGTTTTATGTAAACTTAGAAGTACCAGTATTAAAAGATAGCCAAAGGTGTGGTGGGTAGCTGTATTTCTGATTGAGCTTTGTCTGCATTATCTATAAACTGAATTATCTTTTAACCAGTGTTTAGTTTAATATGTCAGTAACCATTGAAAATTCCACAAAGACTGTAGCTTTTGATGCTAAGTCATGGCCATTTGAAGAGGCAAAACGCATTATAGCGCGTTTGCAGGGTAAGGTTCCGGAAAAAGGCTATGTCCTTTTTGAAACAGGTTATGGTCCTTCCGGGTTGCCTCATATTGGTACATTCGGTGAAGTACTGCGTACAACTATGGTTCGAAAAGCTTTTCAAACTTTGTGTGATATTCCGACTAGATTATTTTGTTTTTCTGATGATATGGATGGTTTACGTAAAGTTCCTGATAACGTTCCAAACAAAGAAATGTTAACTAAGTTTTTGAATATGCCGCTGACTAAAGTGCCAGATCCTTATGAAAAATTTGAAAGTTTTGGCCAGCACAATAACGCGATGTTAATGGGCTTTTTAGATAGTTATGGTTTTGAGTATGAATTTCAAAGCTCAACTGATTGGTATAAATCAGGACGCTTTGATCCAGCATTAAGGTTAGTTCTACAACACTACGATGAGATCATGGCGATTATGTTACCAACTTTGCGTGATGAACGTCGTGCAACTTATAGCCCGTTTTTGCCAGTGTGCCAACGTACAGGTCATGTTTTACAGGTGCCAATGGTTGAAAGGCACCCAGAGCGTGATTCTATTGTTTATAAAGACCCTGAAACAGGTCAATTGACCGAGGTACAAATTACTGGTGGCAGTTGTAAACTGCAATGGAAGGTAGATTGGGGAATGCGTTGGTACGCCATGGGCGTAGACTATGAAATGTCAGGAAAAGACCTAATTGATTCAGTTAAATTATCATCACAAATTTGTAGAGTCCTTGGTGGAAGGGCACCAGAAAACTTAACTTATGAACTATTTCTTGATCAAGAAGGGCAAAAAATAAGCAAATCAAAAGGTAATGGCTTGAGTATTGATGAATGGCTAACTTATGCGCCACAAGAAAGCCTTGCTTATTTTATGTATCAATCCCCTAAAAAAGCTAAAAGACTTTATTTTGATGTAATTCCACGGGCGGTTGATGAATACTTACAGCACGTTTCAAAACATACTGCACAAATTGGAACAGAGCAGTTAGATAACCCTTCATGGCATATACACGCGGGCAATGTTCCTGAATCTGAAAGTGCTTTAAGCTTTAACATTTTATTGAACTTAGCCTCCGTAGTTAATGCGGAAGAAGGTAGTATTTTATGGGGGTTTGTAAAACGCTATGTTCCAGGTGTTGATGAAAGTTCGTTGCCATATTTGGCTAAACTTATTGAATGCGCAGTGCGTTACTATCAAGATTTTGTAAAGCCTAGTAAGCAATACAGAGAGCCTACACAAATGGAACGCGAAGCCCTGCAACGCTTGCACGATGAACTTGGCGATATTTCATTTGAAAGCACAGCGGAAGATTTGCAATCAGTTGTTTTTGAAGTTGGTAAGCAGTTTGCTTTCTCAGATTTACGCCAGTGGTTTGGCACATTATATGAGGTTTTGCTTGGTCAAACAGAAGGCCCTAGGATGGGATCATTTATTGTGCTATACGGTATTTCAGAAACCCGTGCTTTAATAGTTGAGAAATTATCATGAAAAAGTTAGCGGTTTTAGTAGCCATCTTGCCAGCAGTATTTGGATGTGAAGCTATTTGGAATAATGGTCCAACTCAGTTGTTAAGGGATATTTTCGAAATTAGTGAAATAGATAATGTCGATGATTTAAAATTTGCAACCCAACAAGCTAATTTTCGCTGGATACGTCCTAAAGGTTATGAACGTTGGCATATCTATAGTATTTTGAACGATTCTCAAAGGGAAAAACTTACAAAAATAATTAAAAAATCTGCCTTAGCCAAAGCTAAGATGCCAACTAAGAAGCATTATCATGCAGTGGTTGTACTTGGTGCAACTACTGCACGTGTTAAAAATCGGATGGAATTTTTAATGCAATTAGCAAATCATGGTGTGACTTGGGATAAGGTTTTTCTACTTGGATCTACTCGTGATTTAAATGTAGGGACAGAGCAAGATCAAAGAATGGCAATTTTTTTGAAAAAAATGGGTTCTGCAGAAACTGAAATGTTTATGATGCAATATTTGTGGAGCCAAATAAATAAGCCAAAATTTTGCGCAAGTATACCTGTTATTTCAATTCAGTCAGGTAATAGAGCAGATGGTACAAGGGCAAATACTGAGGATTCTTTAGTTGAAATGGCAAAAAATATTGATAGCGCTCAAGGGAAAAATATATTATTTATTTCTAATAATCCTTATATATGTTATCAAGATGCTGTTGCCAAGAAAATTTTAAACTCTTTTGGCGTGTCAGTTGAAACGGTTGGTGAAGGTATGAGCAGTGAGGAATCAATGGAAAATGTTCTAGACACCGTTGCTAGGTGCCTTACTAAAATGAACTAGTTCCTTAATAATTTTAGGAGGGTGTATGAGGCTACTTTTAATGCTAGTAATCTTGTCAAGCATATTTAGTAGTGAGATTATTTGGAAAAATGGCCCAACAGAACTTTTAAAAGAAGTATTCAAAATTACAAAAGTTAAAGAATCTGATGATTTGGAATGTCTTATAAGCCAAACTAGTTCAAAATGGGTTCGCCCAACTTTTATGGAAAGTTGGCACGCATATAGTTTCTTAAACAAAGGTCAAAAAAAAGAACTTGTTAAACTATTTGAAAATCCAGATTTTGCAAAAGAAAGGCTACCGAAACAAACTCACTATGACGCGGTTATTATTATGGGTTTTAATCCCCAGCGTTTGCAGAAACGAATTAATTTTTTAATTAAATTACATAATCAAGGTATTACCTTTGGTAATATTTATTTACTAGGAACATCTAATGACTTAAAAATAGGTGGTCCCATAGAAGAAAAGATGAAGATTGAATATTTGTGGTATCATACTCCTAAGCCTGATGCCTTAAACCATGTGAAAGTCACCGCTCTTATGGTATGTAGGAATACCAGTGGTTTTGATGCTACTTCTAATGATCTTGTTATGAAGATGGCCGCTCAGAAAGATGTAAAAGAAAAAAACTTCCTGCTTATTTCAAGTGATTCGTATATTCTTAACCAAGATGCGGGGGTAAAAAAAGTACTAGATGCATATGGGGTAACTTTGGAAACAGTTTGTCCAGCTATGCAAGGTGAATCACCGGATAGTGTGCTAAAGAACATTGCTAAATGTTTGCAGCATCTGCGTCGCTGAGCTAGCATTATGTGTTCTAGACCACTGCTAGGTGTCTTAACTAACATAAATTAGTTCCTTAAAAATTGAGTAATTGGCTTTAATAGTTTTATAAGAGGGGTATATATGAGGCTGCTTTTAATGCTGGCAATTTTGCCTGGCATATTTGGTAGTGATGTTGTTTGGAAAAATGGTCCAACGGATTTTTTAAGAGAAATATTTAAGATTACTGAAATCAAAAACGTTTATGATCTTGAATCTGCGGTGTCTCAAACTACTTCTAAATGGCTTAAGCCGAAGTTTATGCAAAAATGGCATGGGTATAGTCTTTTAGATAAGTGCAAAAAAGAAGGGCTCACTAAGCTAATTATGGGGTCGGAATTGGCTAAGGGAAGACAGCCTAAACAAAAACACTATGATGCTGCCATAATCATTGGTTATCGTAAGGAACGTATCCAAAAACGTATTAATTATTTAATTAAATTGTGCGAACAAGGAATTGTGTTCGATAGAATTTATTTACTTGGGTCTACTCGTAACTTAAAAATTAGCACTGAAGTTGGGAAAAGCTCTTCTTCAACTTTTTCTAAAAAAAATGTTCCAATAGAAGATTTGTGGGATGAAGTTGCTAAACCTAATTCACTCAAAAAAGTGCAGGTTGAGATAATAAAAATCCATAAAATTTTAACTGAATTTGGAGCGACCTCTGCAAAACTTCTAAGGACTGTGATGGAACGCTACAACGGAGATACAAAGGGTAAGAAATTTTTGATTGTAACAGATGGTCGTTCTGCATGCAGTAGGGCTTCTTTATCAAAGAAGGTACTAGAACCATACGAAATTGAACTAGAGACCGTGTGGCAAGCTTGCTCGATAGATGATGAATCAATTGAGGATGTGCTTGTAGGTATTTCTAAGTGTTTGCTACATCTGCGTCGCTGAATTAATATTATGAATGGGATTTTTCTCATGAAAAATAATAGTGAATCAATGGAAAATGTACTTGATGTTGTTGCTAGGTGCCTAACCAATATTTCCTAACTACATATATTAATTGGGGCTGACACCTGACTTTTAAGAAGTTAGGATGTAAGAATGTATGTAAAGCATTGCAAGCTGTCACGTTCAGAGCAGTTAAGACTGTTAGAATATTTTGTTGCAGGAACTCCTGCCAGAACAGCAGCTGATTTAGTTG
>JAPLON010000069.1:27285-31474 GCA_026400695.1 Pseudomonadota bacterium | reverse complement strand
TTTGGTAGTGGTTGGGCTTGGTTGGTGCAAGAAGGTGATGTAGTTAAAATTACAAAAACCGCTAACGCTGATTTACCAATGGTGCATGGGCAGAAAGCTTTGTTAACTTGTGATGTTTGGGAACATGCCTATTACCTAGACTATCAAAATCGTCGCGCTGATTTTGTCCAGACGTTTTTGGATCATTTGATTAATTGGGACTTTGTAAATGCTAATTTAATCTGAAATATGTGTTGATATAGCTACAAGTTTATTTAACTTTTCCTAAAACCACCGCGAAGTGTTGATCTATTCCGCGGGGTTTTTTAATGTGAATTATGGTTATGTCTATTAGGTACATATGATGATTAAAAAAATAGCAATTGCCTTACTATTGGCGACAGGCGGAGTTGTGGTTGCAGAAACAGCGCAAGCACCAACGTTACAAATGAATGGTTATGCCGCAATGGTTGCAGCTGGTGCTTTTCAAAGCAATAACAGCAATGGTCAAGGTGGAGCACAACACATAGGAATTGGTGCATCAAACATATATTTTACAGCCAAGGGCGTGTCAGCTAGTGGTTTTCAGTACAAATGGCGTGTGGCTATGGAGTCTTACCCTGGTGGTAAAAGCACTTCAGGCAGCGCGATTTACTTTACACAAAACTATATAGAATTTGGGCTTGTGGATCTTGGAATTTTCCAAATAGGAAACTTGACTGGTGTTGAAGATACTATGACAGAAAGTGGTTTCAACCTTATGGGTGGTGCAAGCAGTATAGATGGTACACTTCCTAACATAACTAACACTGCAGAAGGCGTGATTAGCGGTGTGCAAATGGCCAACCAAACTAGTAAGTCTACAAAGGTTGTTTACTACACTCCATCTATGAACGGTGTAACATTTGGTGTGGCGTATACTCCAAACACAACACGTATGGGAACTGGTGGACGCGATAACGCAGGTGGTCCTGGTGACAATACCTATGGTAATGAAGGTGGAATTTATCCGAGCAAAAGTGGCTCAGCCTATGGTATGCACAACGTAGCTGCTGGTGTTAAATATGTGTCAGATTTCAAAACCTGGAACATGGCTTTAGCGGCGGTTGTTATTGCTGAAAATAGCAAGCGCGGCAGAAAAGGATATTTTGAGGATGATTCTCTATCTTTAGAATATTACAAATACACTTCTGCTAATAACGGTAGGTCTGCTCAGTTTACCGCAGCAGTTGGTATTGACCAATGGCGTTTTGCAACGGGACTTATCTTAAATGGTAAGAGCAGGTTGCCAAAGTCTAATGGTTATAGTGCTGGTGATGCAGGTAAAGCTTGGAACCTTGGTGCACAGTACACAGTTGGTGCTTACGTATTTGCCCTTGGGTACTTCAAAACTATGCGTGAACTACCAAGAATTCCAGCAGGCCCTAACGGAAAATATGGGGCAGTTGGTGGCAAGGCCGAAAGCGATACAGTTAGTGCAACTGTTGACTTTAACGCATTGCAAGGTTTGAAATTCTTTGGAGAAGTTGATTTCTTTAACAGCCGTACAAGCAAAGAATATGCTAAGTTTGTTGGGCAAACCAAAAAATATACAGATAAAGGCGGAAAAACTGCCATTACAGACAACGCAGGTACTGCTGTGATTGTTGGAACAAAACTAAGTTTCTAATTTCTTCTTTTATGCTTTCCAAAGCCCGCCTTTATGGCGGGTTTTTTATTGTGTGTAATTAATATGTATGCTACTCATTTTTCATAGCGTTTTATTGAGGAATTTTTTATGAATAAACTAATATTATTAATTGCCGCATTTATTGGATTTCAAATATGTGCTGCAGATGCAGTTGGTGGTAAAGCTGAGCTAGTTGAAAAGAAAGAAAAGGGAAGAGAAGTCACTTTTACAGCCCGTTTTATTAAAGCTGAGGACCTCGAAGATGTATCACCTCTTGTTGATGCAGTCAAAGCTTATGTTGGTGCAGACGATGCAGCAAAATGGTTATCAGCCAAAGCAACAATGGCAGAACAAATTACAGCTGATGTTGTACGCAGAGTTTTGTTTTTTGTTGATGGTAATTTGCATGGCTCATGTAGAGCTGGGAGAATGCCGATAGCAGTAATGCCAGTAAAAAGTGGCGCTGGTGGTTTTGAATTTTCTAATGATCAAGAGACTATTGCAAGTGCTTATAGGAATTTAGCTGGAAAAGGTGCTGTTGAAGCATATGATGAAGGTTCTCAAACCTGGAGCCTTACAAATGGTGGAGCTCCAATTCTTGCAGTTACTTTAATGCCTAATGGCGAAAGAGATCCTAGAATTATTTCGTCAATGCACCAAGCAGCTTATGGTTTATTTGTTGGTCGTCCAATTTCTGGATTCGATACTCTCCCAAGCCTATATGTTTCAATGGTTAATCCTTTGGATGGATTAACATCCGATGGTTTTTTTGGGAAAAATCTTGAGTTACAAACTGGCAGACTTTCTTCAGGTGATGAAACCATGGTGCATAACTATTACCCAGGAAAAGGAAAAGATGGCTTGTGCTTGATGTTGGCAGGTCGCATCAATCAGTAATACTTTTTCAGTAACTTTAATAAAAAGGCTCCCGTTTACATGGGGGCCTTTGTTGTTTTCATTATTGGATGATCAATTGAGATTTGGATGATAGCATATAAAAAACTAACATCTGGGTATTAATAAGCAATTGTAGTTGGTTTTTTAGTGTATTACTGTTATAATTTACACTAATATTCATTTGCAAAAGTTATTTGTGGTGTTTTATACGATACCTTTTTTATTGCTGATCCGAGTAATCATAAGACTCAAAGATGCTTTTTACCCAGATAAGCTAAAGATAACTGTTTTAACAGCTCGTTTTATTGAAGTTGGTGATATTGCTGATGGATCACCTATTCTTGCTGATGTGAAGAAGTATGTTGGTGTTACAAATAATGATGCTGAATGGGCAAAATCTAAAACGATAATAACAGATCAGATTGCTAGAAATGTTGTGCGCAGGGTGCTGTTTTTTATAAATGATAAACTTATTGGTTCATGCGGAGTTGGGAGAATTCCAATAGCTGTAGAGTCAGTAAAAAATGGCGCTGGTGGTTTTGAGTTTTCTAATGATCAAGAGACTATTGCAAGCGCTTATAGGAATTTGGTTGGAAAAGGTGCTGTTGAGGTGTATGACGAAGACTCTTCAACCTGGAGCCTTACAAAAGCTGGTGCTCCAATCCTTGCTGTAACACTAATACCAAACGAAGAAAGAGATGCACGTATTATTTCTAAAATGCACAAAGCTGCCTATAGTTTATTTGTTGGTCTCCCTATTTCTGGATTTGATACACTTCCAAGTCTTTATGTTTCAATGGTGCGAGACGTAAATGGAATAATGTGGGCTGATTTTGGAAAATTTTTAAGTTTACAAAAGAGTCATTTATACCCGGGCGATAGAACTCTAATACATAATTATTTCCCAGAAAAAACTGATGGTAGGTGTTTTATGCTAGCAGGTCGTATCAACCAGTAGTACTTCATAGTATCTTATTCAAAAGGCTTCCGCTTACCTGGGAGCCTTTGCTGTTTTCATTATTTTGAAAAACTCATATAATACTGAAAACATTGAGAAAAATTATTATGCATATCTCCGTTGCCAAAGAAACCGCAGAGTTTGAAAAGCGTGTGGCGCTTACCCCAGATTTAGTTAAACGTTTATGTGATGCTGGCCATAGTGTTACAGTTGAAAAAGGTGCGGGTTCTTCCGCTGGTTTTCCTGATGCTTTATATAAAACATCAGGGGCTGTAATTGCCAAAAATTTTGCTGATGCTGTAGCTGATGCACAAGTTGTGCTTAAGGTTGGCCCTGTTGTTGAAAAGCAAATTGAGTCGTTAAAGCCTAACACCGCACTTATAGCTATGCAGAAGGTTCACGAAAATAAAGCGTTATTTAAAAAAATTAGTAAAAATAAAGTTAGCGCTTTTGCTTTAGAATTTGTTCCAAGAATTACCCGTGCTCAATCAATGGATGTGTTGTCATCACAAAGTAACCTTGCTGGTTATAGGGCGGTAATTGAAGGAGCTTATGAATTTGATCGTGCTTTACCACTTATGATGACTGCTGCCGGTACAGTTATTGCTGCGAAGGTTCTGGTGATGGGGGCAGGGGTGGCTGGTTTGCAGGCTATTGCTACCGCGCGCAGACTTGGTGCAATTGTT
>JAPLON010000069.1:24655-27246 GCA_026400695.1 Pseudomonadota bacterium | reverse complement strand
AGAGCTTAGGCGCTACATTTGTTGAGGTTGATTACGAAGAATCTGGCGAAGGTTCTGGTGGTTATGCAAAAGAAATGAGCGAAGGCTACAAACAAGCTCAGGCTGAAAAATTGCTTGCTGTCTTAAAAAATCAAGATATCGTAATTACAACTGCTTTGATTCCTGGTAGGGATGCACCTGTATTGTTGACAGCTGAAATGGTTGCAGAAATGAAAGTAGGCAGTGTTATTGTTGATTTGGCAATTGAATCTGGTGGTAACTGCGCGCTTTCAAAGCCAGGTATTACGGTTACGAAAAATGATGTAAAGATTGTTGCTCATCCAAATATGCCAAGTCGTATTGCTTATAATGCTAGCCAGTTGTACGCTAAGAATGTGTACAATTTTCTACAGCTGCTTATAGCTAACGGAGACGAGCTGAGTATTGATTTTAATGATGAAATTATTAAGTCAACTTGCCTGTGTCACGATGGAAATTTGCTGCACTCTGTTTTTGAAAAGTAAGGAAAAGTTATGGATCTTAATTCAATTGCCCAACAAGCGGCGCGTTTAAATGGTTTTGTACAAGAAATTTCTGGTGAACTTGTTCACCTTGAAGGGTCTTTGCGTCAAGTGATGGCAAATCAAGGTCAGGTTGCTGCTGATCCTTTTATGATGGGTCTTATGGTATTTGTTTTAGCTTGTTTTGTTGGCTATTACGTTGTTTGGAAGGTTACGCCTGCTTTGCACTCCCCCCTTATGGCGGTTACCAATGCTATTTCTAGCGTGATTATTGTAGGCGCTCTAATCGCATCTGGACCTGCTGAGTTTGGTATTTCATCAACTTTTGGTTTTTTTGCAGTGGTACTAGCCTCCATTAATATTTTCGGTGGCTTTATTGTTACTCAGCGTATGTTATCCATGTTTTCAAAAAAGAGATAAGAGCAAATTATGACACCTACAATTTCAACATTTTTATATTTAGTTGCTGCAATCTGCTTTATCATGGCTTTGCGCGGTTTATCCTCTGCTGCTACATCTCGTAATGGAAACTTGTATGGTATTTGCGGTATGGTGATTGCGGTTTTAACTACTTTGTTAAGTCCCACAATTACTAAATACGGCGGCATTATTGGTGGAATTACTCTTGGTGGGGTAATTGGCGCCATTATTGCAAAGAAAATTAAAATGACAGCATTGCCGCAACTAGTTGCAGCTTTCCATAGCTTAGTTGGTTTGGCAGCGGTATTTGTAGCTGCTTCAGCCCTTTACAACCCAAAAGCTTTTGGTATTGGTGCAGTTGATGCTATTTACACGGCAAGTTTAATAGAAATGAGCATTGGCACAATTATTGGTGCCATTACTTTTAGCGGATCGGTGATTGCTTTTGGTAAGTTGCAAGGCTTAATTTCTGGAAAACCGCTTATGTACAAAGGCCAACATATATTTAATGCAGCCCTTGGCCTTGGTTTGATTGCCTTAATTGTATTTTTTGCCATAAGCCAACATCCAAGTATTTTTTGGATAATGGCAGTTGTTTCATTAGTGCTTGGGGTACTGTTGATTCTACCAATTGGTGGTGCTGATATGCCGGTGGTAATTTCCATGTTGAACTCTTATTCAGGCTGGGCTGCCGCTGGTATTGGTTTCACTTTAAACAACCATCTATTGCTAATTACTGGTGCTCTTGTTGGGGCATCTGGTGCGATTCTTAGCTACATTATGTGTAAGGGTATGAACCGTTCGATTATTAATGTGATCTTGGGTGGCTTCGGTACTGATTCATCTTCAGAAGGTTCTGCTAGTGTTGCTGCATCTGACAAGCCAGTGAAACTTAGTAGTGCTGCAGCAGTGTGATCATTGTTCCGGGTTACGGTATGGCTGTAGCGCAAGCGCAGCACAGCTTGCGTGAAATGGGTGATTTCTTGAAATCTCAAGGCGTAAAAGTTCGTTATGCAATTCACCCTGTAGCAGGTCGTATGCCAGGTCATATGAATGTTTTGCTTGCAGAAGCTAACGTTCCTTATGATGATGTACTTGAATTAGATGACATTAATAGCGATTTTGGGGCAACCGATGTGGCATTTGTAATTGGTGCAAATGACATTACTAACCCTGCTGCTAAAACAGATACAGCATCACCAATTTATGGTATGCCAATTTTGGATGTGGAAAAAGCGAAGACAGTGTTTTTTGTGAAGCGTTCTTTGGCATCTGGTTATGCTGGTGTTGATAATGAATTGTTTTACCGCGATAACACCATGATGGTTTTAGGAGATGCTAAAAAGGTTTGTGAGAGCTTGCTTAAGGCATTGAAGGGAAGCCATTAGTGCTTCCAGTCATTTATGGTTGCCAAGGGTTAATCCTTGGCGCAGATGAACGAGAATTTTTCAATAAAGCCCAGCCAATGGGCTTTATTCTTTTTGAGCGTAATTGCCAAAATCCTGACCAAGTTAAGTCACTTATTTCCCAACTTAAAAGTTGTTTAAACCATGCCGATGTACCCATTTTGATTGATCAAGAAGGGGGCAGGGTGGTGCGCTTAAAACCACCGTTTTGGAAAAGCCGGCCTGCTGCAAAATCATTTACCTCAGCTAAAGATGTTTATGAAAA
>JAPLON010000069.1:21716-24642 GCA_026400695.1 Pseudomonadota bacterium | reverse complement strand
AATGCTAAAGATATAGCAGAAGAATTAGCAGAACTAGGGATTACCGTAAATTGTGCACCATGTGCTGATTTGTTAATTGAAGGTGCCGATGGCATTATTGGCGATCGTGCTTTTAGTGATGATCCAGTAATTGTTACGGAATATAGCTTAGCTATGCTGAAAGGTTTAGAAGATGGTGGAGTAACTGCGGTAATCAAGCATTTGCCTGGACACGGTAGGGCTCCTGTTGATAGCCATGAAGAGTTACCGGTGGTAGATGCTGATTACGCTACTTTATTATCTACAGACTTTGCCCCATTTAAAGCTTTGGCCCAAGCTTCTAAATTAGCTTGGGGAATGACGGCGCATGTTATTTACAATGCAATTGATCCATTGAATGTGGCAACTCAGTCGCACAAAGTGATTAGTGATGTTGTTAGGGGAGAAATTGGCTTTAAAGGCTTTTTGGTAAGCGACTGCTTAACTATGAAAGCCCTTACTGGAAGTTTTGCAGAAAAAGCTAAACTATCTCTAAAAGCCGGATGTGATGCAGTTTTAATGTGCAAAGGCACCATTGCCGAATTTGAAGATGTGGCAATGGGCTGCGAAAGTGTTGAGTAAAAAAGAACTGGCAAGTTTTTAAATTTTCTAGTTCTTTTTATAGTTTTTCGAGTTCTTCGAGTTCTTTATCTAAGAGCTTTATTTTCCGTTCCGACATTGCAGCTCTCATACCACCTGCAGCGATATCATCTTTTGCTTCCTTTATTTTTTGTGTGATATCTTCATATACCTCAGTGGTAATGCTACCTGCTTTTAATTGTAGTGCTGTTTCTAGGTTGCTAATTTTTTGTAATTGTATAGCTAGTGTAGCTGCAGCTTTTTGTTCTGCTGGAGAAAGGACTTTGATACGAGGAGCAACAGGTTCTTCTAAATTAAGTTCAGGAGCAGATGGTGGTCCGAATGAGGGAGGAGGCGGTACAAATGAAGGTGCCCCTGATAATGATGAATCTATGTCAGCAGCAGAAAGATCTAGAAGTGGTGCTGATGGTGGTAATGGTACGTCACTGGTAGCGGCTGAATTCTTTGCTGCCAATTGTTTATTAAGTCCACTACTTATACCTGCAAGAAGTCCAGCACTAAGACCATGAAGTACTCTTGGGGGAGTAATGGCCTTTTCCATTATGGCAAGTACGGCAGATGAGCTATCGCTAGGTCCCATACTTTCATCAGAACCTTCCTCGCCGTCTCCTTCGCTAACCATTAAAGCTGCGCCGCCTAAACCTTCAACATTTTTAAATACCGCTAATTTTGTTAATAATTCTGCATTTTCATCAAGGGTATTCCTTAATTGCAGCAGTTCATTCTTGAAATCCAAAAGTTTTTCAATGTCGCATTTGGGTAAATCTGGCATCATTATTAAATCCCAAAGAGCTTGTATTTGAATGATTGCATCCTTTTGTTTGGCCGCTAATTTATTTGCTCTTTTATAAGCTTCAATTTTTTCTGGAGTAATGCCATTTAACATATTTCTAAGGTATTGCTGCTCGGTATTAAATTTTTCAACAATAGCTTTTTCACGGGCTTCACCGCTAATAAGGCTTCTTACTCGTAAGGAAAATTTTCCAAGGCTGCCTTGGTCTGATGGAGATGGTTGGAAAAGCTTTAGTTGACCTCCAGCTTTCATATCCTGTTTGACAATTTCGATTAAATCAGCAATATCTTTTGGGGTTATAGGTGTAGCTGATAACAATGTATTTTTTAAAAATTTTTGTGAAACTTCTTGAAAATTAAAGCTAATAAAGTACAGGTATGCAAAAAATGCTTTTTTCTGTTTTTCAGTTAGATACACTATTTCTCTTTCTACGCGCTCAATGTAAGTAAACGGTATTACTTTTAAATTTTGGCTAGGTCTAGATAACAAGAAGAAAGCCATTGGTTCTTGAAACAAGGCCAAAGTCATTGGCATTTGTGAAAGGTCTTCAACAGCACTCAGCAGTTTAGCTTCTTCTTCAAGAAGGGGGAGATATTCTTCGTATGTTTGTTTGTCGTTTTCTTTAATATCGTTCAAAAATTTAGTTGTGGCCTTCGATAATACGCCTGTAATTTGAACAAAATTTTGTTCAGGGTATATTCCCAAGGCTTTTAGTGCAGTAACTTGCTGTTCAAATACGGTTGTAAATTTAAGAGATTGCTGTAGATGTTCAGTGTTTGATAATCTCATTAGCTCGTCTGAAATTGGGGTTATATAAAGATCATCAAAAACGCTTTGAAGCACTGTAACCCTTTTTTCTGGAGATGCAGCACTTTTCATTCTTTTTACAATACCTTCAAATTTTACTTTTTTATATTTGCTAACTAGGTCATTGGACGTTTCCATTAGTGCAAGTACAGTACCTAAGGCATCATCTTCAATGACAAGTACTTCTTCGGTTATCTTTTTTCCTTTAGGCCCAGCAATTTCTTTAACGGATTTTTTTGCTAGTTCTAAAGTGCTCTTATACAACGACTGTATTTCAAAAAAAGCGCGCTGTATTTCTGTTAGAGCTTGGGATTGTTTTTCAATATCTTCAATTGCTTTATAATAGCTGCCAAGTAACATATCTAAAAATGCATTGCCGGAGCTACTGACAACAACAGACCCCTCTAGGATTTCCTGACGAGAGGCATGGCCAGCTTCTTTTTCTAATTTCCTTAGTTTTTCTTCATATTCTTTTAGTAGTTTATATAGCTGTCTGCGAGGAGGTCTTGGTGCCTCTACCACAACAGAGACGCCCTCACCAATACTTGCCATAAGTCTATTGCCTACAGCCGCGTTTGAACTGTCGTCAGGTACTCCATAAGAGCAGTGTTCTGCTCTTAGCGCTGTTGCTAAAGAATCAATGCTGGTATGTTTATTTTTTTCAAGACCAGCAGCCTCCGCTAGTTTTTGTGCTTGTTGTTTTTCTCT
>JAPLON010000069.1:11859-21682 GCA_026400695.1 Pseudomonadota bacterium | reverse complement strand
GTTGTATGCTGCAATGAGCGCTTCCTTTTGCTTTGCGTTACTGCTTTGCATTGTGTTTATGAGCTCTTCCGCAATTGTATCTATACTTTTTCTTTGCGATAAAGCTATAAATCCAGCTTGTATAGAGTGAATTTTGTCCATACCAGCACCAATAATTGGAATTTCTGCTTGCTCTAAAGTTGCCCCTGTAAGCATAATAATTCTACACAAAATTACACAAAATAAGGCGCGCAAACACAACTGTGCTTTTAAACTAAGGCCTACCATATTAATTTACCTATCTCTTAACTTATTTGTTATATTTCCAGCCGATTCTTTTATGATAATTTAAAAAAGATAACAAAAATTTAAAGTTGTTGAAATTATTCTTGGCTTAAACTTTATGGAAATAATATCGTTGGAAACGTTAACCTTTTGGGAATATTTACCCCAGGCATTGTAATTCATATATCGTAAATCTATGCCAATTTTGAACTTGTTAAATTTTCTTTCAAAACCAAAACCAAAAATTGGACTTCTTAAAATTTTACTACGCTTTTCAAATAATGATGGTACTGGGCCACCCACATCACTGCTAGATAAAGTAAATTTATTTTCAAACTTACTTTGGTCTATTCCTACCAATAAATAAAATAAATTGTTTTGGTTGTCGGTTAAATAATAACCGGCTCTCAAAACAAAACCCATGGTTAGTCTTTGCCTTAAAGTACTTTGAAATTCTTTATCAGCAGGTATATCTGGATCATGTGCTGATCCCTTTTTTGTAATTTCAGCGCTACCTTGACCCAGATAAATTTCAGGGCTTAAAACAAAAGAAGTATTTGGAATAGTCCACAAAAAGCCCGTAACAACCTTACCGGTGATGCCATTAGCAACCTGTGATTTTTTTGAAAATGCGAAGTATTTATTTGTACCTGTCAAAAGTTCTTCATTCCTCTTCGCGATTAATTGATTTATCGTTTTCTTGTTCTTTTTTTACTTCCTCTACTTTAGATTCTTGTACTTTTGATTCTTCGGCAGTAATAGAAAACACTACAGTAGATAGGATTATTAGCAATATTTTTTGCATAAACGTATTTTTTGATTGAAATCATTAAATTGAACATCAGACTAGTACCATAGCATGCCATAATTGTAAAGGGGGAGTTGGAATTTTGAAATATAAACACCCACACCTTTGAAAAACCAAAAGGTATGGGGTATAAGGGGTATTTAAAAAACTTTGTGGGGATTAGTTTGTTCTACCGTAAGTCGCATACCTTCGGTAATTACTTTCAAGTTCATACTGAACATCTATACAATAAGTTGCATAAGGTGCTGCAACCATGCGGTGTACTCCTATTGGCCTTCCTGTGGCGGCGCAATAACCGTAACTACCATCGGCCAGTCTTTGCAGGGCTGCCTCTATTTCATGGCGGTGTTGAACTTCATGTTCATGGTGCACAAAATAATTAAATCGTAATTCTTCAGTTGAGCTTTGATCAACGAAGTCTGATTCCTTCAGGCTGTCTTCCTTCATTGTCATGCAAAATTCTGGTTCTTTTTTTAATAAGTTTTGTAATTCACTATTTAATTTGTTTTTAAAATAGTTTTGCATATCTGCTGACATATAGTCTTGGTCTTTTAGTGGGTCGTAATTATAGACCATGCGAGCTGAATCTCTCATAATGCACCTGGTTGAGTTTGCTTATGTGATGATTTCTAAAACTAAAATTGTTTCTCTTCTACGTAAAAAATTAAAAACTTTTTACCTGTTATGAATATTTTGTAAGGTAATGCTTTGCCAACCCTGAATGCTTATTTTGTCATACACAATAAAATCGCAAAGTTGATATGCGTTTATGACCATTTGGGCCTGTTTATCAAGCAATCCGGAAACGACAATGTGGCCCCCAGGTTTTATATGTTTTTGCATAGCTGGGGCTAAGCGCATAAGTGGTTTTGCTAGAATATTGGCAAAGCACAGATCATAAGTTTTGTGGGTTTCTGGTTTTTGAAAACCAACGGAACAAACCACCTGGTAGTTGCGTTCACACGCGTTTATTTTAGTGTTTAGGCGGGTGCGGCGAACTGCTTCCTCTTCAATATCAACCCCTACAACATTGATGGTGGGTTGCAATTTTTTAGCGGCAATACTTAAAATGCCGCTGCCACATCCCATATCAAGCACATTTAAGAATTTTTGTTTTTTTGCTAATTTGGTAAATAGTTTAAGACATCCTTGGGTGGTCGGGTGTTCACCGCTTCCAAAGGCTGTTGCGGCATCAATTTTTAATGAAATTTCTCCGGCTTTAGCTTGCGTATCTGATACTGAGCTATGAATCACAAATGGGTGAATTCTAATTTCAGGTTGTCCTTGGTGGCAAGCTAATAACCAGTTAGTGTTTTCAACTTCTTCGACCACTATCTCTGCGTCAATTCCTAAAAGAGCTGCGGCTGATTCTGCATGTATTTTGCATATTGCTACATCCTTATCGCCACAGAGCATATCAACTTGGAATATGCTAGCTATGGGAAAGCCGTTTTCATCCATTGCAGTTGACGGTGGGGATGTTTCGTCTTCAAAAACGATAATGCTTTCGCAAATGTCTTCTAGGGCTTTTTGAAATTTATCTAAGGCAGAGTAGGGTACTTTGCTTTTTACTAAGTATTTAGGCATGTAGCTGGCCCTTTATGGTAGTTGCCATTTGGTTAAAGATTTGGCTAATTGGGTGATCTTGGTATTTTTCTAAAAAGGGTTCCCCAACATCTCCTGATTCACGGAATGCAATGTCTAGGGGAATTGCGCCAAGTAGCGGCATACTTTGTTTACTGCATTCTTCGATAACGCCTTGCTTTGGAAAAATATGGGAAGTGGTTTTGCAGTTAGGACATAAGAAATTGCTCATGTTTTCTACTATTCCAAGAATTGGGATATTAACCTTTTCAAACATTTTAATGGCACGACGTGCATCAATCAAAGCCAATTCTTGGGAAGTTGCCACAATTATGGCACCAGACAAATTTGCTTTTTGGGCAATGGTTAATTGAACGTCACCTGTGCCTGGTGGCATATCGATTAATAATACATCTAATGGTGTGTTACCTTCGTCCCAAATTACGTCTGCTAACATTTGCCCAATCGCACTTTGTACCATTAATCCCCGCCATATAATTGCAGCATCTTTTGGTACCATAAATCCCATGGACATAAGCTTTAAGCCAAATTTTTGGTGTGGGATTAGTTTCTTTGAAGAAGTTGTTTTTGGTTTTTCAAAAACTCCAGTCATGGTAGGTAGTGATGGACCGTAAATATCAGCATCAAGAATGCCAACGTTTAGCCCTTGTTTTTGTAAAGCCAGAGCTAAATTTAAACATATAGATGATTTACCAACGCCACCTTTACCAGATGCTACGGCTATAACATGGTGCACACCATTAATGCCAGAGGTGGCTCGAGGTGGTATTTGGTTATGGCGGTTAAATGTAATTAGAATTGGAAGATTACAAACTTTTTCACAAGCATTTTGAATTGCTAGTTCCCAAGTAGGGTCTACGGCTGCAAAATTGTCTGGCATGTGAAACACTAAAAATGCTTTGGTGGCATCAATTTTGATATGCTCTAAAATGCTTAAGGCATCTAAAGTGGTGCCTGGTAACACTAGACCACGTAAGCTGTTTCTAATTTTTGATTCCATAAAGTTTATACTACAAATTTGAGTAAGCTTACGATGAAGCGGTTAATTTCTCAATTCAAAATTTAAGCTTCTTTTTTCCAGCATTGCAAAAAAAACTGCTGAGTCTTTTTTAAAAATAATAAAACTGGGTCCATAACATAGTTTCCTAATCCAGATATTAAACAATAAGCAGAGTCATGGTCACCCTTGTGATGTTCCGTATGACGCTTCTTATTCAATATAATTCCGGTTTTTTGCAATAGATTCACAACAGGGTTGTTTCTATATCGTCCGTGAGCGCAAGCATGAGGAAGGTGTCCAAGAGATCCTATGGCTGCTGAGATATTCATCGTATGTGCTAAAAATTTATAATCTAAGGAAAGTAATGCGAAAATAACAGGGGTAGTCATAAGCGAGAAAAGATGTGCTTCCTTTGCTAATGTCCAAAATGGTGGTTCATTAAAACTATTAGGGTGCTTGTGATGGTAATGAGCGCTTCTGATAACACCAATGAATGGCCAAGGAGCTGTGTAAGGATTTCCTCTATCAAGAAAATAATGAAATACACCAGAAGTCCAATCAGCTATGGCTAAGCCAAGTGGGAAAGCAACTCCAAATCTGCCAAGGTCTAAGGCATTGCCAGTATCAGATAGTGCGTACAATACGGATGCATAGTAAGGAATAGAAATTATAAGTTGTTCCGCTAAAGCGTTTGCTTCAGGCATAATTAGGGTTTTTCTGTCCTTAAAAAGAGCATCTTCTTCAATTTGATGTTGATTTATTGGGGTTCGTTTAGTTGAAAAGTATTCTTCAGGGGGATTGGATGCAAAATTTTCGTTTGTAATTGTAAATAGGCCTATCAACAATAGCCACTTTTTCATACTTTCCCGTTCTTGTTTAAAGCGTTTATATTAAATCATACATGCTGAGTGTCTGGTTGTGAATTAATTCCTGAATTTAAGATATTACTTTCGCAACCAATTCCGGGTGCATTTTTGCAAACTTGGTGGAAATACAGTCTTCTTTGGAACTTCTTGTAAGTGCTACTTTTTCCAAATCTAAGTTTGGTTCAATTTTCTTTAGTTCACTAATTACAAAAAGTATGTTCTCAATACAGTTTTCATCTAACTGGTGCTTAATAATGGCAACCAAATAACCTTGTGCTGCAATATTATTGGCAATTGAGATGCAATCTGAAAAGTCTTCATGATTAATAATCACCAACAGGTAACTTCACAATACCCGTTTCTGCTTTACCTTTTGATTCACCGCTTACGTAAAGTTCAACAGGAATACTGCAATTCCTAGACTTATCAGTGAAAGTTAAACTTTTTGTGCCTATGAACGGGTTGTTGTCTGGCTCTGGATCTTTTGACCAATCTACAACTTTGCCACGGGTGAAATCCCAGCGATATAACCAAGAAACCCCAAAGGGTGCATAATAATTATCTGGTTCAGCGTAGGCTTTGTCTTCTAGGGCATAATCCAAAGTTATAAATTCGTAGCCTAGCTCTTTTGCAAGTTTTAACAAATCATCCATGGCATAGGCATTAATTAAATTCGTATGTAGCAGCCAAATATGTTTAATGTTTCTTCCAAAAATCTTGAACGATGCTCCTTTGTAAAAATCAAACTTGGCGCGGGTGTGCTCAAGATATTTAGCAATTATTTTATCTTTATTGTGTGGGTTTTCTAATAGTTGCTGATTGAACTTCCAGTCATCTGTATCAACTGTTACCGGCGCTACAATGTAACCCTCTTGTTTTAAAAAAGTTTCAAAATCTTTACGTATTTCTGGTGTGGTGCCTGTATCAAGATATGGGTGTCTAAAATATTGGTGTTTAAGCCCAGCATCGCTCATTAATTTTTTAGAAACTGCAGCACCTTTTATGACATCGTTTTGAAAGTCTTTGGCATCTGTGCCACTTAGAAATTGGTGAGAGTAGGTATGATTACCCAGAGGTTGTTTATGATCTACCCATAATTTCAAAATCGCCGATTTTGCAATTTCTTCGTCATCTTTGTAAAGTTTTCCCTCGTTCACAAAGCCAATAGCTGGAGCCTTAAACTTGGCTAAGGCTTGTAAAATTTTTTGATTAATTTCCATTTGCTTTGCAGCTGATTCATCTTGATTACATGGAAGGTCATCAAAAGTGAGCGCTATTTCACCAGCAAAAATTAAGTTTGTTGTAATAATTATTAAGGCTGTAACAAAGCGAATCATGGGAATTGTTTGTATAACTACTATGCGTATATTATCAGCCTAATCTCATACAGTGAAGCTTGTTTAAGTGCTAATTATTGGCTTAATATAGTGCGCCTTCTTTCCAACCACAAATAACAAAATAATTCCCATCGGCTTGTGTAATATTCCTCAAAAGCTTAATGGCAAATGAATTAGAATTTGTGCAAAACTTCGCTGGCTACAAAGAATTGCACAAATAGCAGATAAACCTAGGCGACCATACGATATTCAATTTTTTCAAGTGTGGTTTTTTCTTGAAAAAGTCTATAAATTACCAATCCACCTACAACTGAAATAGACAAAAGATAAGCTGCAACACCTAACAAACTACCATTCATAAGTTGGGTAAGCGTACCCGTAATCACTGGAGTTAGGCCTGCAAAAATACACATTCCAGCAGAAAATGAGAATCCAGACAAACGTCCACGTAGCAATGCTGGAACCTGGAATGAACTTAATGGATGCACCACCGAATAAGCCATTGCCGCTGGAATAACCGTAAGTATCTGAAACATAACAAATTGTTGATCGTACAACAAAGTAAATGCAGGGTATAAAAGAGTCATCTGAGTAATACAACCAGCAAGCATCATTTTTTTCCAACCAACTCGGTCGCTTAACCATCCAAAGATACATGTAAACAAGCTATGGAGAATAACCGCCAATACGGTCATTTTTACTGCTGTATGTAAGGGTATAAACAATATTTTAGTCATATAGAATGAAGTAAAGCTCAAAGGAATCCAAATAAAGACTCCGGCAACAGCACCTGTGAAAAATGCCCTAATAAAATATCTACGGTATTTACCACTCAAAAGCTTCAAATCACTTGCTTGATTAATCTGAGCTTCACGCTCAAAAACTGGGCTTTCACCAACATAGCTGCGTAAATAATAGGCAACAACCCCAAGAAATGAGGCAATGAAAAATGGAACACGCCAAGACCATTCTGGCATACCAGGGCTACTAACCACCGCAACGCAAGCAATAGCCAGCAAACTTCCCATACCAGATGAAAAGTTATAAAAGCCAGCCACTGTACCGGCCCTTTTCCAGCCATAGCTTTCAATCAACAA
The DNA here is from genome assembly GCA_026400695.1 of Pseudomonadota bacterium. GTDB lineage: Bacteria > Pseudomonadota > Alphaproteobacteria > Paracaedibacterales > CAITNM01 > CAITNM01. The sequence continues at coordinate 14,705 of JAPLON010000069.1, read as the reverse complement.
AACTCCACCGTTGGTAAATTCGCCACCCATGCAAAGTCCTTGAATAATACGGCAAATAATTAATGCTATTGGCGCAACTATACCTACCTCAGTATAAGTTGGTAGCAAACCAATACATAAAGTTGGTATAGCCATTCCAAGCACAGAAAACATTAGACTTCTACGTCTACCAGAGTAATCAGCAAGACGCCCAAAAAAGTAGCCACCTATTGGCCTTGCTAAAAAGCCGATTGCAAAGAAAAATCCTGCGACTATTGAATCAAACAGTGGGTTGATTGGTGGGTAAAACTTAGGAGCTAACAAAAACGTAAAATGGGCAAAAATAAAAAAATCAAAATACTCCAACATATTACCACACATTAAAGCAGCTAACAGATTTTTCGAGGGGTTAGAACTTGGAAAGTTAGACACAGAGATTCTTCACAACTAAGTTAACACCTTAATTGTGCTACGCATATGCAAAGTATGCAAGTTTGATTTATTCCATAATCTACACCTAGAACTATTCTCTTTTTGCAAATGATGTGGCACATTATTGCAATGATGAAGAAAAGTATTCGAGCATTTGCATTACTGGAAGTAGCAATTGCCCTAAGTGTATTAGGGGTAATTGCCTACATGGGTGTACCGTTAATTAGCAGAATACAAAATTGGCAGCAAACGCGTAGTACAGCAACACATCAAGAACAAATTATGGAGGCTTTAGGCGCGTACGTATTAGCTAACTCGCGTCTACCCTGCCCAGCAGAAGATAAAAACGGAAAGTCACAACCCGGTAAAAGCGTAGGTTTTGTACCATACCAGACCTTAGGAATTTCTGAAAAAGCTGCAAAAGATGGACAACACCATTGGATGACCTATGTTGTGCAACCAAGTCTTACACCAAAAAGTATTTTATTTTTACAAGATCCAGGAATTTCAACAGATCTTAAAACAATTTTTTGTAAGACCATCGCAACTGAAAAATTTACCATCAACCGTAATGATGGAGAATCTTGCATTACAGAACCAGACTTTGCTGCTGTAGCAATTATTTCCCACGGAAATAGCGGTGGCTATTACTTAGATAACGGTACAGTTCAAACAGTAAATAGTGACGACCAACATAAAAAAGAAAACGCTGCCAGGGCAGGTGTTTTCACAACCAAAAATTTGCAACGCATTGATTCTAACATATTCGATGACATAATAATTTTTGCAAGCCGTAATAATTTAATGGCAAATTGGGCAAAGTGCCCATGCAAAACTCCAGACTAAAAGTAAGCTATACTTACAAAAACAACCATAATTACACTCCATATTTATAGCAAATAACGTCGCAATAAATTTTTGCGCGCTTTAACTTTATATTAACTATCGATTGCAATACTGAACCCGTTCACAAGGATTGGTATTCAAATTATGTTAGTTAAAACATTTTTAAGCTTATTTTTATGCATAAGTTTACAACAAACTATTTTTCCAGCAGCAGCCGTGGAAATAGCACTAGACCAAGAAGTTCAGACAATAGTTGCAAGAACTCTGCAATTTAGTGCTACTGGTTACACAGATCCAGCAGATACTCTTGCCAGATTAACAACTACCGCTTTACTTACACCTACCCGTGTAGCCACAGATGCAGAGATCGTAGAAATGGTTAACGCCCATTTGCAAACAGAACTATACTATGCATTCAATACAAAATGGGGACCTAACAAAGCTCGCCAACACAGAATTGTTTACGACTTTTTAAGTGGGATGAGCAAGGCAGCACGTACGGCAGCTGAAATGGAACAGATTACCACATTCACAGTTCTTTCTCTAGCAGCTCAAGAATATTTTTGTAACGAAAAATCAACAGTAGCTGATTTGAAAATTAGAGTAGAACGCGAACTTCGCTACGGACTTTTCAAAAAAGCTGGTAACAGTTTGGATGTTAGTAACTTAGTGTATCTTGGCGGTGATGACCTTGAAAGAATTATCAATGCAAGAATCACCGGTGGTTTAACTGGCAAGCTAGCAGAGTTAATGACTGGATTTAGAGCCAAAACTCTTGGCGACACATATAGCGAAATCTTTGATGATTTAACAGCAAAACTTGGTGACAAGGCAGTTGGAGCTGTAGGAGATGTAGCACTTAGCCTAGGTGCTGATGTTTTGGATAGTTTAGGGTTAAATGCACTCTTGACTGTTAAAGCTGTCAGATCTGAGGGGGACGGAATGTGTGGTGCACACAGTCTATTTATTCCAACTGACGGACCGCTTGCTGGAGTTTCAGAAGGAAATGGACGTTATAAAATACTTAGTGCTATTACAGACCAAGCTGAAGACGATGAAGCCAGGCGCTTATATTTACTAAACAGCGAGCACATGGAGAGTAAAAAATTCATAGACATAATAACTAGAGAGATTGCAAAAATCAGGTTAACTGACGTAGGACAAGCAGACCGTTTGCAAGAACAACTAGAAGCATATCAAAAATTTTCAGTTGCAATACGTAGCAAAGCTGAAGAGGATGTAAATGCTTCAAGAATAGCTTTGATTAAACGTGTAACTCAATTGGACTCCTTATCTGGTGTATTAGCTGCATTTAACGTCATACTTAATACCCAAGGTGATTTAACAGCGCTACTTTCCAATGAAAAAGGTAAACGAATACTTAGGAATATTGTTGGGGAATTAATCGGGTTAAGGAAAATCAATCCAGCATTAGATGAGCTGCTTGCACCCATAGATGCTCAACTTAGACAATTAGATATTGAAGCAAGCACAGCGGAATCAGGAGCTCAATCGAAATACGCTCTTAAAATAGCAGAAACAACAAAAAATCGCGTAGAAACTAGAAAATTATTAACTGAATTTTGTGA
>JAPLON010000069.1:0-11760 GCA_026400695.1 Pseudomonadota bacterium | reverse complement strand
ATGTTGCTTCGAAAAAAAAACCTGAAGGTGAATCAAAAAAAGCATTAGAAGAGCTAAAGGGAACTAACATTCCTCTTTTCCAAGAATTAGAAAAGTTAATTTCAGAAGCAGAAAAAGCTATAGAAGCCTGTAAAAGTATTCCAAGCAATCTAGACGTGCGAGACGCTAAATTGATCGAAAAATACCTATTAATTGGTGACACCCTCAAGGAATTCTTGAGTGAAACCATGTTACCTGGAAGCGGACACAAAAATGCTTTCACGGTGGAGGGGATTGCTACAAAAATGGGATTCATCACTGATTTTTGCCAAGGCATGTGTGAGCTTGCTCAAAGCAATGCTACCAAGGACGCAATTGTCGAATTAATGAATGAATTTCAAAGAATGCCAGAATTAATAAATAAAGAAATAAGTAACGGACTAGTTATGAAAGGACTAGAGCTGGTTGAAGATTTGCCTGAAGTACCAGCGGAACTTAGATCAGACGCATTAAGCGCTGAAATGACAGGACTTGCACTTGGTGATGGAGAATTAAGAGGTTGGTTACCTTGTGATGCTGTATACACTCAATTGTGGGCAATTATTAACAATGTGAATGTGTTTGTCTTTGCTGGTAACGAGGGTGGCATGACACCTCCTCTTGACGTCATGTATCGACTAAAAGACAGACCATATAACCAAACAACGGTTACTTACCCACTTGGTACAAAAGGGAAAAATTTAGCTACGGTTATTTTAACCTCACCAACAGCTAGAAATATATTTATGAACAAAGGCCCAGGTCACTATGACAAATTCATTCTACCAACTGATTATGCAGCTATGGCGGCTTCATTGCGTCACTTAGAATGGATTGGTTTAAAAACAAAGTATGCAGCTTATCCTGGGTAAAAACTTTATGGCATTACTGTTATTTTAAACAGTGATGCCGTCCCCCCTTTACGACCAACGTCTAATGCCCCTACCATTATCGTAGGGGAATTAGATTTCAAAAAGTATGGCCAACGTAGACGACAACCTCGTACGCTATTATCAAGATGAGCTAAGTTATTTAAGGCAAAGCGGTCAAGAATTTGCCAAGCAATATCCAAAAATTGCGCGTAGGCTTGAACTATCAGATAGTGAGTCTCCAGACCCACATGTTGAGCGCCTACTTGAGTCATTCGCATTTTTAACAGCAAGGCTTTCCAAAGCAATAGATGACCGTTTCCCCCAAACAGCACAAGCCCTGCTCAGTGTATTATATCCACATCTAATTAACCCCATACCAGCAATGGCAATTGCAAAACTACAGGTTGATGATACCCAAATTCCACCTGCTAAAGGTTACCTACTACCCAAAGACACAAAGCTTTTAGCTAGGTCCATTGAAAGTGTTCAATGTCGATTTAAAACTGTTTACGACATTCATTTATGGCCTGTAGAAATTACAGCTGTTGATTTGGTTCAAAAAGATTCATTCCAATTCGCTACAGATCCGCAAAACTATTGGTTTTTAAAGATTACCCTTAATGCCAAAGCTGCACCATTTTCAGCCACCAGTTTTGATAATTTACTTGTTCATATTGCAAGTAATTGGGCACAAGCTAACCTACTTTATGAAGCACTATTTAGTGAATATCAAAACCAGGTTTATGTAACTACAGATACGACGACTCCTGCAATTGGTGGTGGTGCACTTGAACCAGTTGGCTATAAACGAGATGAACTAGCAATGCCGGTACCCCAGTACAGCTTGCATCATTACGCTTTATTTCAAGAATATTTTCATTTTGGTGAGAAGTTTTTATATTTTAGATTGAAGGAATTGCAAGCAGCTATTCAAAAGCTACCATCATCAAAACAAATTCATATTTTAATTCCTTTAAAAGATGCTTCTATATTTAAAAAAATAGGAATTGATCGTTCAACATTTTTATTAAATTGCGTTCCAATAATTAATTTATTTGAAAGGGTATCTGACCCTATTCGCATCCACCATCGCCATTTACGCTACCGACTAATTCCAGATATTCGCCGCGAGCGCACTACCGAAATTTATAGTATTGAAAGTATTACTGGTATAGAAGAAAAAACCCAACGTGTAATTCAATATCAACCATATTATAGCCTTCAGGGACAGCACAATTCAGGGGACGGGTTTTGGTTATCGCAACGCTCACCTGCTACACTGCGTGGTGTACCAGGAACCGATGTTTACATTTCATTAATTAATCGTGATTTTCAAGTAATTAAAGCTAAAGACATTATCGCCACAGCAAAAATTTGGTGCACCAACCGCTATTTAGCTGATCAGTTATCACAAAATGCTATGTTACAACCGGAAGATAAGGCGCCACTTACTAAAATTACTTTATTGAATAAACCAGTATCGCAAAATTATTCTCTTGCCGACGGTGAAAGCTTGTGGATGTTAATATCACAGCTTTCAAGTAATTACCTAAGCGTACTTGATCCTAAACAAGGATTAAACGTTTTGAAAAATTTTCTGCATTTATTTGCCAGCCGCTACCCAGATTTGCCTACTAAAGCAATTGATGATTTAAAACAACTAAATATTACCCACACCACCCGAAGATTTGGCAAAGAAGCATGGCGCGGTTTTGTTCAAGGTTACAAAATAAAAATGGAAATGGAAAAAACCAATCACCAAGGTGGCAGCAATTTAATTTTAGGGACAATTTTAAATGAGTATTTTTCATCTCTTGTTAGCTGGAATAGCTTTGTCGAGTGCAGCCTAAATGATGGCAAAAATAAAGGAGAATGGATGCAATGGCAACCATACCCAGGCACACAAGTACAGCTGTAAAAAAAACTCTACCTGAACAGGTAATTGAATCTCCAGAAAAATTTGATCTGGATCAGTTGATTTATATTATTGAATCGATTCGCACCAATATTACTCCTTTAGGCGAGGGCACAAACGCAAACAAAGAGGCTTTGCGTATTCGAAGTAATCTAACCATGCATCACGAAGGAACTGAAATTAGCCACTTGGATGTCAAAAAAACTAAACCAGGATTACCAGAAGTATATATAAATACCTTATGCTTAGCCGGTATTAACGGCCCTTTGGCAACCCCATATACAGAAATATTACTAGATAGCCTGAAAAACAAGGATTTTTCAGGCATACACTTTTTAGACATTTTTCACCACAGACTTTCTAGTATGTGGCACCGATTACGAAAACGCGCCTACCCACACCTGTATAGAAATCCCCCACTTAAAACACCTATTGGCATGATGCAGCAAGACCTTAGTGGTTTTAAGCAGCAGGGGGAAGTCGCGCACACCATGTTCTATGATCATTTCTGGAGAAGGCCAAGGTCATTGCTGGGACTTTTACAAATGATTGAATTCATGTTTTCTATAAAATCATCAATATCTCCACTTGAAGGAGAATGGAAAACAATTTCTGATACAGAAGGCAGTAAAATAGGTACTTCAGGTCAATTCCAAGTTTTAGGTAAAAATGCCATACTGGGATTGCGGTGCTGGGATCAGGCAGCAGGTTTTAGCATTACAATTAACCCACTGAAATGGGATGTACTACAGCAATTCTTACCATTTACTGATCCAAAATTTGGGGGCAAAAATTTTGCAGAGCTGAAGCAATTGCTAACTAGTTACATGGGAACACAACCAAAAGTATTTTTAAAATTATCATTAAAACCAGATGAAAATAATGGAACCAATTTAAAAGGCAAAAGTGCTCTTGGCTGGAACAGCTGGCTATTAGGTGAGCCCGCAGATTCGTTAAGAATAAACTTAATTAAAAACTAAGTATTGACCATTTATAAGAATTGGGGTATACATAATTATATTTGCGATCTTGTGTTGATGTATTTGTTTTATATATTATTAAATTGTCTTTTTATTAGTTGTTATGCATCATATGAAGATTCTACGGAAGGATCTCTCAAAAAACCTGTGAATAGCCAATTTGTCCACTCAGTGGAATTTGAAAACACTCACGTTACGACATTTAGAAACAATCTTAAAAAAATTTCAGATGAATACTACAAAGGCTATCTTAAGGACATAAAAACCAGAAGCGACTTTTGGGGACTTTTAAATGAGAATAAAAAGCTGATTGATAGTAAAGATATTTTAGACTCAATCAACAGTTTTCCAGCAGCTACTAATAAACAAAAATATTTGAAGCAACTTTTCCATATTTGGTTCATCCAACATCAGCAAATAGGTTAAGAACTCACATTCACCAATATTTTCTCAAAAAAAATCAAAACCTATTGCAACATTTTACAATTTAGCTTACAACTAGCCTGCGAATTATATTTTACTCTAGGAATAATTTAAAAAGTGTTTAAGAAAATTCATTTCATAGCAGCAGTATTAGCATGCTTCATGAGTAACAATTCCTTTGGATCTACTTGTATAGATGATCTTCCTCTTATTGAAAAATCATCTGTTTCTAAAGCACCTTCCATAGTCACTGATAATAGTGATTTGCCTAGACCATTAAGGCCACTGGTATTAGAAGGCGGCGCAATGCGCAGCATGATACAAAAGCTGATTCTCTATTACCTTTGGGTAAATACAGGAAAAGAACCTCACCAATTATTTGATCTTTTTGTTGGAAGCTCAGCGGGTGTCGCTCTAGCAATCCAATGCACAGCTAGTACTCCTGAAGGAAAACTAATTAACCCTATAAAGGATATAGTTTTCGGCCACCAAAGAGATGGAGAATTAATGCTTACAAGATCTTTGTTACGCAACATAGAAACATTATGGGGATTGATATCACCAAAGTACCTAACATCACTTCTTTTACAAATGGGCAGAAAATATGCAGGAGACTGCAAACTTTCACAAACTCTTACACCAATTGTTATTCCAGTTATTGACAAATTAACCGGCCAGATCCGTGTACTTAGCACAAGACTAGCTAGAAAAAATCCGGATACAGAAGATTTTTTCTTAAGAGAAGCTGGAGCTGCCGCTATTGCTTTCCCTGGATTATTTAGACCTATCAGGATGAAATCCCCCATTACAAAAAAAGGGCAAAAAGAAAATTATTTAATAGCAAGCGATGCCGGTCCAATTATTTACCACCCAGGACTAATCGCTTTAAAAGAAGCCCGTGAAATGTTGAAACACCAAAAAAGCGACAGCTCTGCACAAACGAAACAAGTTAAAAAAATAATGTCTGACTCTTCACTAACCGAAAAAGAAAAGCTTGAAGAACTAGAAAGATTAACTCAGCTAGAACACAGAATCAAAATGTTAGATATTGGTTCAGGGATACCTAAAAAATGGGTGGAACCTAAAGCTTCTGATTCAAGCAAAGAACCTAAAGTTCAAAATTCAGGTTTATTACACAATATAAAACCAGTAATAGCCCAAATGTTTCAAGGGTTAGGAATTAATGCCAGAGATGGAGTTGAAGCTTTCTTTGGAAGCAGCGCTAAAGAAAACTATTGTCGACTTCAGGTGTTATTAACAAAAGAAAAAGACGGGACATACCCATTTGTATTAGATGATATAAACCCAAGAGTCACTAATGCACTAATTAGCCAAACCATAGACTATACAAACACTCCAGAATTCGAAACAGCTATTCGTAATTTCTTTGGAAATGAACTTAGAACACCACTAATTCCTCTAAAAAAAGAAGATTTTTTGATAAAAACAAAACCCATAAAAGCACGGTTGTAAAATGCATTACCGCCCACAAAATTAACTTTTTATATTTATTTCTTGATAGAATTGATTTTTTTTAGCTATAGTTAACGGGTGTATTTATATAGTTAGCATAACTGAAAGGAAAAACAAAAATTGACAAAGAAAATTGCAACAAAATTAGCTTTAAAAGCTGTTTTTCTACTTTTATTGTCTTGTAATCTTGCTTCCTCCATATTTGGGAGCGACGCAAAAGGTGTGTTTGATTTTGAGCTTGAGTTACCCTCAGTTGATAAGCAGGAAAAAAGACCAACTAAGAAACTCAAGACTGAAGTTATAGATAAATCAGAAACAATCCCATATACCGCAATACCAACTAGTCAACATTTAAGAGAATTTAACGAGAGAATTGAATTTATCTATGGAAAATATGTATCTAATACATCCAGAACTGATTTGTCAGAAATTTGGATCACTTTCTTCTCTTTACTTGAAGAAAAAAAGAGAGATATTTCAGCAAAAGAAATTGAAGAAATTTTATACACCTTACCTGCAGAAAACCAAAATAAGGTTGCATTGAAAGATAGGCTAATAAGTTGGTATGAAAATTACGCAGAGAACCTTCCAACCCAACCAAACCTTGCTTTAAGCGCTATAGAATCTCGTATTTTGCGCCATACAGTGCCATTTAAAAAATGTAAGCCCCCCTTTACAGACAGTTACTTTCAAAAAAGCCATAACAAATAAGATAAATAATCGGAGATATTAATGAAATTGCACTTAAAAATAGCTTCTATAATATTAAACTTTGCTTTGGCCGCTTGCTTTGTGCCAACCATGTTTGGTAGTGATGGTGGGGTCATGCTAGACGCAGGATATAAAGAAGAACCACCAAGAAAGCTCATGCAATATGAAGTTGGCCATGAGGAATTCATCGCTGGGATTCAATTTACCTATAATCATTATAGAGATAGACAGAGAATCCAAAGAAACGATTTAGTAGAAACTTGGGGCATCTTTTTCACTTTACTTGAAAAGAACAAGAAATCAATTGCCCCAGAAAAAATTACGGGAATACTAGGCGCGTTATCTGAAGAAGATAGATATATGCCAAGTTTCAAAGGGCTATTGATAGGCTGGCATAAAAATTACATAGAAGACTTTCTAGTACCACCTGTTATTTTAGAATAAAACGTGAACCATAAACCGTTGCTAACAATTGTTTTCAAAAAAAATCATAACAAATAAGATAAAAAATCGGAGATATTAATGAAACTACACTTAAAAATAGCTTCTGTGACATTCAACTTTGCTTTGGCTGTTTACGTTGCACCATCCATGTTTGCGAGTCATACAGATGATGATTGCATGTTTGAATTTGATGATTTACATAGCAACAAAGGACCTCAGCCAGCAGCTCCCGAAAAAACACGTGCAAAATTTTTTATTGGAGATGATTTTGAGCCAGATGATAAAGATGTGTCCACATTAGAAAATATGCACAAATCTGCACTTCAGCTAGTTACTCACGAAGCATCATCTTCACACTCTGCTGAAGATGAAGACATATTCCCTTTTGAGCTAACCGATGAAACACCACCAACGCAATTGGTTGTTCCCCCAAACGCTACAAGCCCCTATTACACTGATAATGAGGAAGAAGAAAGTGATGACGACACACCTTACATTGAAGAAATTCCCGCATCACCTCATGCCCCAGTCGCAAAATCAAACGCCATTAGAATTAAACTAAGAAGTCAATCAGACCTGACTTCAGACCTAGCTCACGTAAAAAAAACTAAAAGACAACAAAGACCAAGAAGCGAATCAGAGCCTATCTATATACCAATGGCAGCAGCACCAAAACTTTCTGACATTGCAGAGGACGTTAGTATAGGACTTCGCATGCTGCACAACCAATACGACTACAGAGGTAAAAAAACCTTAATGGAATATGACCTTTTTAGTGAACTACTTGAAAAATCAAAGAATTTAACAATATATGAAATAAAAATGATTCTTGATTCACTCCCAAAAGATTCGCATAGCACATTTGCTTTGAAAACCGAAGTATACGCTTTTCTTATGGCCAACCCAAAAACTGCTATAACAAAAGCAAAAAAGACTCCACATAAACCCCATGACCTTTTGCAAAAACCAAACAAACTACCTATAATGCCTTAACATTTGGCAAGGCTAAGTTCTATGCAGTGTTAAAGCTGCGTAGAGCTAGTTTTTATTAACCGAGGCTCTTTATGAACGTACTACCAACACAGAACGAAAATAAATCCCTCTGGGCCATTTGTTGGGTGACTTTTTTGTGGAGCATGGCTTCACTGATGGTATTTTCGCTTTTGCCAACCTTCTTAACCGAAGAACTTATGGTATCTAAAATCAAGCTAGGCTTTCTTGAAGGTACAGCAATATTCCTTGCCTTTATTGCTAAAGTTTTTTCAGGACTCTTGAGTGATATTTTCAAAACAAGACGCTCATTAATTATCACCGGTGCTATAGGGTCAGTTATTATTAAACCTTTATTTGCATGCGCAACCGGCATTTGGTCAGTTTTTTGGGCAAGATCGCTTGATCGAATTAGCAAAGGGGTAAGGTCTGCTCCAGCGGATGCCTACATTGCTGATATCACTCCCAAAACTCACCATGGATCATCCTATGGTATGCGCTATTCTTTAGAAACAGCTGGTATGGTTGTGGGCGGAGCTTTAGCATCAGGCATATTCGCCCTTACAAACGACTATCGATTAGTTTTTTGGTGCGCAATGATTCCTGGCCTTTGTGCACTTGTTGTACTTTTTTTGTATGTGCATGATACTAAATCCATTCGCCAACACACATCTTGGCACTGGTCAGAAATAACCCAGTTACCCAAGCGCTATTGGCAAATTTTAGGTGGCGTCGCTATCTTGATGTTAGCACGCTTTAGTGAAGCCTTTTTGAACTTACGGGCCAAAGAATTTGGCTGGTCAGTAGCAATGATCCCCTTATTGATGGTTGGTTATTCTATTATTTGCGCTAATACCTCATGGCCTATTGGCAAACTTGCCGATCGCACCAATCGTTTAAAGGTATTTTTGGCAGGATTAATCGTATTGATTCTTGCCAATGTCATATTAATTGTAGCACCAAACAAATGGTGGATTGTTGTTGGATTTTTATTTTGTGGCCTACATATGGGGATGACCCACGGTATGTTAGGCGCCATGATTGCAGAAAATACTCTGCCTCATTTACGTGGCACAGCCTTTTCTATTTATTACTTAGTAATGGGCATTTCTGTACTAATAGGTAACAGCACGGCCGGATTTTTGGCGGAAAACTTACATGCTGGAGCATTCTATGGTGGCATGATTTTCACAAGCTTAGCTGGCGTATATTTTTACATACTCTCAAAAAATGAGTAATAAATTCCATAATTTTTGTAGAAATTTTTTTTCAGACAATGTCTATGGTGGGGCACTGATTGTTTTAGGAACGATACTATCTACAACCACTAGCGGAACTACCCATGGAATTTCAAAAGATTTACCACCTTTAGAAATACTATTTTTTAAATGTTTAGTCGGACTTGTGATCATAGCAACAGTTTATCGCAAGCGCTTTTTAAAATTTTTTAAAACCGCAATTCTTCCAATTCATGCTGTTAAGGGTACCTTTGGAGCTTTAGGAAGTTGGGCATGGATTAGTGCAGTTCAATATTTACCACTAGCCGAATCATCCGCCCTTTCTATTACTAGTGCGTTCTTTACAAGCCTTGGCGGAATGCTACTATTTAAAGAAAAATTTCACCTTAAAGCATGGGTAGCCATTATAGTTGGTTTCAGCGGGGTAGTCTTAATTTTACACCCAAGCCAAAAAATATTTAGCTTCTATGCTTTCTTACCACTAATATCAGCTCTGTTTTTTTCAGTATCATCACTTTGCATAAAGCGCCTAAGCAAAGAAGACTCATCACAAACAACCTTGATTTATTTATTAACCTTCATGGCAATTTTTTCCCTATTAAGCCAATTCCACACCAGTTGGACTTTACCAAAAAACTCAGACCTTATTAAATTAGTAATTGTTGGCTCCAGTTACATGCTAACTCAAGTATGCCTAATCGAAGCTTACACATACGCCCACACCAGCTTTCTAGCGCCATTTAAATATGCGCGTTTTCCCATGAACATTATTGTAGGGGTGTCGTTTTTTGCAGAAATACCACCCACAACCACTTTCTTAGGCGGAGTGGTTATTCTAGTTAGTTATGCTTGGCTAATTCGTGTAGAATACAAAGGTAAGAAAAAAATTTGAACACCTAGGTGACAAAACGTAATCTACATCTACTAATCATAGATCCGCAAAATGACTTTTGTGATTTACCAACAAATTACCTTCCAACTGATCCACTAACTAACGATTTAATATTTCCAGCACTGCCAATACCAGGATCACATTCTGATATGCTTCGCATTGCCGATTTGATTACAAGTGGATTTAAAGGAATATCAGGGATTACCGTTACTATAGATTCTCATCATATAATTGATATTTCACACCCAACTTTTTGGATAGATGAAAAAGAACAAGCAATTGCACCCTTTACGCAAATTACAGCGGCTGACGTTAGATCTGGGAAATATTTACCCCGCGATGTTAACGCCTTACCACGTACGTTAAGTTATTTGGATGCCTTAGAAGCACAAGAACGTTATAGGCTTACAATATGGCCAATACACTGCGAAATTGGCACTTGGGGACAAAATGTACACGCTAATGTGCGCAAGGCGTACAATTTATGGGAAGACCACACAATTAGCGTTGTTAACCATGTATTCAAAGGTATTAACCCATGGACTGAACACTACTCAGCCATTCAAGCCGAAATTCCTGATGATGAAGACGAAAGTACAAGACTGTGCATTAAACTTATCGATCTATTTGCCAAGGCTGATAGAGTATACATTACAGGTGAAGCTGCTAGTCACTGCGTAAAGGCAACCACAGAACACATAGTTGCCAACTTAGACCCAAAGAGTCTACAAAAACTTGTACTAGTTACAGACTGCATGAGTGCTGTTACTGGGTTTGAAACACAATATAAAAACTTTATTCAAGAAATGAAAGCACAAGGTGTACAAGTAGCTAAAGCGGAAGATGTATTGCCAGAACTAATTAGTAATTCAAAAAAATAAGAAAAGTAGTTGATTTTTACAACTGCGGTTTTTGAGTATGCCAATTAATATGAACAGGGACATCATCGAAAAGTATGTACGCTGAAATTGCGCAAAAAACAAATAGTAGCGCTCCAACAATAACCATACCACCTGACACAAATCGTGTATTTGGAAAATGCTCAACATCCCCTACTGTCATAAAAGTAATAGGTTGAAAAAATTTTTCATCTTTGAGTTGTTCAATAATTAAATCATGATCAAGACCTAAATATTTAGCGTAAGAGCGAATAAAACCAACCGTATAAACACCTCCTGGCAGTTGCTCAAACTGTTCGTTTTCGATTGCCTCTAAAAAAACCTTACGTATCTTTAGTTGATCGGAAATAGTTTCAAGGCTTTTATTTTGAATTGCTCTAGCCTTTTTAAAAGCCGTCCCAATGGTTTCTGAAGCTATGTTATTTTCAAAGCTATCTACACCACTTGCCAACGCAACGCCCATCGCACACCAAATTTTGTCACACTCCACCTAAGTAGAGCATGTTTTTTTAACATAGCCAATGAGATTTTTAACAATTATTAACTTACATATGGTTGACAAGCATACAATTGAATTATACAAATATATGAAGTGGAGAGATGGCCGAGCGGCTTAAGGCAACGGTTTGCTAAACCGTCATAGGGAGTTAATCCTTATCGAGGGTTCGAATCCCTCTCTCTCCGCCACTTTCCGTTTATAATTATTTAGTTTCTTGAACCAAGTACCTTACGAAACTGTGCTATTTCTATGCATTTCATGCTGGATTATTTTTGGGGCTGACACCTGACTTTTAAGAAGTTAGGATGTAAGAATGTATGTAAAGCATTGCAAGCTGTCACGTTCAGAGCAGTTAAGACTGTTAGAATATTTTGTTGCAGGAACTCCTGCCAGAACAGCAGCTGAT
>JAPLON010000154.1 GCA_026400695.1 Pseudomonadota bacterium | reverse complement strand
AGCCAGAACAGTCAATTAAATCGCTCATGCGCAAAAATGCTATGTCCTTCAAATACCTCACCTCATCTGTCAAGAAAATTCTTCATGCGTAGGCCCTGGTGGTTTGTTTTGCTACCTTGGCCTTCATATAAAACTCGGGCATAATGCTACAAACTGCTCGAGAACCCCCATGAATGCCGATATTTGCTGAACTTGCTAATGCTATTCGTGTTTTAAGTATAGATGCTGTTGAAAAAGCTAATTCTGGTCACCCTGGGATGCCTATGGGAATGGCAGATGTGGCAACGGTTTTGTTTACAAAACATATGGTCTTTAATGCAAAAGATCCGGATTGGCCTAATCGAGATCGCTTTATTCTTTCGGCCGGACATGGTTCAATGCTTCTTTATAGCTTGTTGTACCTAACTGGTTACGAAGAGGCAACTCTTGAGCAAATTAAAAATTTTAGAATGCTTAATTCAAAAGCAGCAGGACACCCTGAATATGGTCACTTGCCTGGTGTAGAAACTACAACTGGTCCACTAGGGCAGGGGATTGCAACTGCGGTTGGTATGGCTTTGGCTGAGAGAATGCTAAATGCTCGGTATGAAAATGCAATTGATCATTACACTTACGTTATGGCCAGTGATGGCGACCTCATGGAAGGAATCAGCCACGAGGCAGCTTCTTTAGCAGGTCATTTGCAGTTAAATAAATTAATAGTTTTGTACGATGATAATGGCATAAGTATTGATGGTAAGACTGATCTATCATTTTCAGATCATACAATTAAGAGGTTTGAAGCTTATAACTGGCATAGCGAGTTGGTCGATGGCCATGATCATTTAGCTATTGATGCGGCAATTACCCGCGCAAAACGAGCTAATAAACCAAGCTTGATTGCTTGTAAGACAACAATTGGTTATGGTGCCCCCCATAAGGCAAATACTAGTGGTGCCCATGGCTCTCCTCTTGGTAAAGAGGAAACTATGGCTACTCGTTTAGCTTTAAAATGGTACCATGGGCCATTTGATATTCCTGCCCCCATTTTAAACGAGTGGCGCGCTGCTGGTGAAAAAAGTCTAGAGGTTTATGATTTATGGCAAAAGGAAACCGCGCCTGAAATTAAGGAGCTGTTGCAAAGACCCAAGGTTGATATTGATAAGGCAATTAATGACTATAAGCAAAGTATCCGAGAAACCAAACCTTTTTTGGCAACTAGAGTGTTGTCACAGCGGGTATTAGAAGCGATTGCTTCTGGTGCGCCGCTTATTGGTGGTTCAGCTGATTTGACAGGATCTAATAATACTAAAATCGCAAGCCAAGAAGTGATTACAGCAAAAAATTATAAAGGCAATTATATTCACTATGGTGTGCGAGAGCATGCAATGGCCGCAATTATGAACGGTATTAGTCTTTCCAAGGCTTTTATTCCTTACGGTGGTACGTTTTTAGTATTCTTGGATTATCTAAAACCTGCATTTCGTCTTTCTGCTCTTATGCAACAAGGGGTAATTTATGTTTTAACCCATGACTCAATTGGCCTTGGTGAAGATGGTCCCACCCATCAACCAATTGAACATTTAGCAAGTTTACGCTGTATTCCTAATGTCCTGACCTTTAGACCTATGGACGCTGTGGAAACTGCAGAATGCTGGCAGTTGGCTTTGCAAAATCGCAATACACCATCTGTGCTAGTATTGACTCGGCAAAATTTACCTTATCTTAGTGATACTAGGGTGAATCATTTTGAAAATGCCTGTGCAAAAGGTGGTTATGTCTTAGTTGAAAAAACAGATTCTTTGGTAACTTTGATTGCCACAGGGTCTGAGGTTTCTATAGCTGTTGATGCGGCAAATAAACTGAAGGCTTTGAATATATCTTCTCGCGTGGTTTCTATGCCTTGTGTAGATTTGTTTAGCAGACAACCTAAGGAATACCAAGATAAAGTGTTTGGTAAAGGTTTAAGAGTAGTGATTGAAGCCGCTTGTGAAGGAGTTTGGCCTAAGTACTTAGGTGATAATGGAATTTTTGTAGGTATGGATTCTTTTGGTGCGTCAGCTCCAGCAAGCGATTTGTATGAACACTTTGGTATTACAGCTGAAAGAGTTGTAATGCGCGTAAAAGCAAAATTGGGTAAATCCAAATGATAGGTTATGTTGGTAAAATGTTATTTAATATTAACCATTTTTTAAATGACATCGTGGTATATATGAAAGTAAGAGAGCCTCTTCAGATATGTAAACACCCCGCCAGATATTTTGAAAAAAGTGCTGTTGCGGGCGGGAGAGATATATCTGTGTTGGCTGGTGACCCCGGGGCGGGGGGCCCACCCAATTTAAGGGCGGGGGTGGGGGAGGAAACTCTATGTCACCTAATAGTTAATAAATTCTTAAAATCTAAAAATAAATATAAGGTTAGTTATTCTGCTAAATTATCTTATATTAAGAAATATTAAGAATCTTCCATTTTTTATAAACAGTCGCCTTTTAATCAGGAATTGTAAATGACAGAAAGTATTTACGAGCAATCGTTGCGTTACCATAACAATAACCCAAAGGGTAAGCTTGAGGTTGTGCCAACTAAACCTTTAACTAACCCTCATGATTTGGCTTTAGCATATTCACCTGGTGTGGCTGAACCTTGTTTGGAAATAGCTAAGGATAGTTTGAAATCTGCAGAATATACTATTCGCGGTAATTTGGTGGCAGTAATCACCAATGGTACAGCAGTACTAGGTTTAGGTAATATTGGACCTTATGCTGCAAAGCCAGTAATGGAAGGTAAGGCAATATTATTTAAAAAGTTTGCTGGCATTAATGCTTTTGATATTGAAATTAACGAGGAAGATCCTAAAAAATTAGTAGATATTATTGCCTCACTAGAGCCTACCTTTGGTGCTATTAACCTTGAAGATATTAAAGCTCCGGAATGTTTTTATGTGGAACGTGAACTTGCAAAAAGGGTAAAGATACCAGTGTTGCATGATGATCAGCATGGTACGGCAATTATTGTTGCTGCTGCTTTAAAAAATGCCTTGGAGCTTGCTGGAAAATCAATTGATCAAATTAAAATGGTGGCATCAGGTGCAGGAGCTGCGGCCATAGCCTGTATTGAGCTAATGGTAAAGCTTGGTTTAAGGCGTGAAAATTTAATAGTGCTTGATAGGGAAGGGGTTATTTATAAAGGTAAGGGTAACCTAGACGAGTTTAAATCTGCGGTTGCTGCAGACACTCCCCATCGCACTTTGGTTGAGGCGATTAAAGGAGCAGATTTCTTTTTGGGTCTTTCTAGCGCTAAAGTTATGACTTCGGAAATGGTTAAAACTATGGCAAGTAATCCAATAGTTTTTGCTTTATCTAATCCTGAACCTGAAATTAGGCCGGAATTAGTGCTTAGTGTGCGTGATGATGCAATTATT
>JAPLON010000168.1 GCA_026400695.1 Pseudomonadota bacterium | reverse complement strand
TTAAATAGTTTTTCCGACGGCGATGAATTAACAATGATGCTTATTGGATTAAAACGATTTACAAAAGTAGCACCATTCAATACTAAAGAAGCACGCCGCAGAATATGCGCACAATTAGTAGCCGATGATGGTTATAAATTATAATGGGTTAGTTCTTTATTAAACTTTTGCGGTTTTAAATCCTAATTTTTCTGGAGTGATTGGCAAATCGGTTAATCTTTTTCCAGTTGCGTTATAAATTGCGTTGGAAATAGCAGCCGCAAAGCCAATGAGTGCAATCTCTCCTATTCCTTTTGCCCCAATATCATTCACGTTCATGTCAGGTTTATTTACAAACCAGGCATCTATTGCGGGAATTTGGGAATGCAAAGGAACATGGTAAGCACCAAAACTAGCATTGGTAATTTGTCCTGTTGTATGATCAATCTCTAATTTTTCAGATAAGGCCATTCCAATTCCACCTACTACTCCCCCTAACATTTGGCTTCTTGCTGTTTTTGGACTAATAATTTTACCCGCATCACCCGTTGTAACCACTTGCAATACTTTTATTTTCCCGTCTTTTGGATTGACTCCTAACTTAACAAAATGAGCAGAGAACGAATTGCTAGTGAACTTTAATTGTTCGGGTGTTTTACCAGTAGAACTAATTATTAAATCAATTTTATCTTGATTAGCCAATTTAAATAAACCAACGATATCAATATTTTTTGAAGCATCTGATTTAAGAACTACCATTTCATTTTTTACATCTATGACATCTGCTGTTAAACCAGCAAATACAGGTGCAAACTGAATTGCTAATTCTTTTAATTTTTGTTGCAATGTTTTACAAGCTAAATCTACAGCAGACCCAACAGTGGAAGTGGTCCCAGAGCCACCTTGGGATGGACCAGGAGGTAAATCAGAATCCCCAAGTTTAAATTTAATTTTAGAAATGGGCATTTGCATTGCCTCTCCGGCAATTTTTGTCATTGAAGTAGTCGTACCTGGTCCCATATCACTCACCGCACACTCTAATAATAATTTTCCATCATTACTTAAAACAATTCTAACCGAAGCCGCTCCTTTCCCGGCACCAAAAACACCAACTGCCATTCCATATCCAATCAATAAACCATTTTCTTTTAATGTACCAGGCACAGCAGAACGATTCTTCCAACCAATTTTGTCTTTCCCATAATTATAACAAGCTTTTAAATTGTTATCAGAAAAAGGCAATTTGTTTTCCGGATTAATTGCGGTGAAGTTTTTTATTCTTAAATCAATGGGATCCATTTTCAATTTATAAGACAAATCATCTATCGCAGACTCTAAAGCAAAACAACCTGTTGCTTCTCCAGGACCACGCATCCAAATAGGCGTACTTAAATCTAAAGGAAGGATGCTATATTTTGTTGTCACATTTTCACAAGCATATAAAAACTTAGAAACATCTACAATACCTTCTCTAAAATCTTCGTAACGGGACGTGCTACTAATCGCTTCGTGATTAATAGATAAGAAATTACCTTCTGCATCCGCGGCAATATTTACTTTTTGCCAGGACTGAGGACGATACCCTATTAAACTAAACATTTGAGGACGCGTTAATACTAATTTAACGGGACGATTTAATTTTTTAGCAGCAATACAAGCCGCAGGCACGTTGGACCAAGATCTTAAACTACTTCCAAATGCACCACCCACATTTTCTGCAATGACCCTTACATTTTTCTCAGGTAAACCAAAGGTTCGCGCAACAGCTCCCTGCGTACTTTTAGGACCCTGTGTTTTATCGTATAAAAGCAATTTATCCTCCGCTTCCCAATACGCAATGGTAGCTTGTAATTCCATAGGATTGTGTACTTCAATAGGAATATTATATTCAGCATCTACGCTAACAGCAACTGTTTTTGTATTGCCAGCACCTCTTTTATAATTAATAGGCGCTTTTAAAATTGCTGCATCTAGTCTTGCTTTATCAGAAT
>JAPLON010000092.1 GCA_026400695.1 Pseudomonadota bacterium | reverse complement strand
TCTAACCGCAATCCTTAACGCTCAATTAGACCAGCACTCTTCACCATTTTTAGATGCTACAAATCTACAGAAACCTGTACTTTTAATGCATAGCCATTATGATATGCGAGTCCCACTAGACCATTCACTGCGTTTTTATAGAGCAGCACGCAATGCCGGTAAAGATAACTTAGTTTCCTTATGGATTGATGAACAAGAATCAAGACATGCACCTATAATACCTACCACCGGAACACTTAAACAGGCAAAAAGTAGAGTAAATAGAGAAGTTAAAATTATAGAAAAATTTGCCGATACAAAACAATTCTCAAATAGCGATAGTAGCTATGAACGCTGGATGCATGCTTATCCGAAAAATAATAACGCCGATTCTTTAGCAAACGGATTAAATCCAATTAAAGAAGATAATAGAAATGAATTTTATAGAAGTGCAATTAAAGAATTATCAGCAACCTCTATAGCAGAAAGGAATATTGATGCATACGTAAATAACAAGCTTGCATCTAAACCACTGGACTACTTATTGATGTACAATTTTTTGATGCAAAAAACAGGAGAAACCAATGAAGAAGTTATAGCAAATTCCTGGGATGGTAAAAAATTTAAGGAAAAATTTTGCAGTAATTTTCCTGGGCTGAATGAAATAAGTAAAAATATCGATTCCTATTTGAGTAATAATCCATTTGTTACAAATTTACCGGCGGTTTTGGGTAAAAAATTAGTATTCTGTCGGAAAATGCTGGACCAGGACCATACCAAGGAATACTCAGAAGAAGTGGCATATGCCTTGTTGGAAACCTACATAAATGATTTCTATACGTTTTTTGGAAAAAGTAGTGCTTCAGAACTAAGGCAAGAGCTGGAAAAATTAACTAGAGATAAAATGTTAGCAGAAACACCTGCGATTATTGCAAACTTGAAAAAGATATTTCCTGACTAAGCCGCACATCACTCCAAAAAAAATCTAAAATCTGCCACTTTAACTAAAAATTAATAATTTAAGTATATTATAACATAAGGATAATTAATTATACTAGAGTATTTTTTATGTTTTTACGTTATATAGCAGTCTTCTTTGCATTTGAACTTGTAACTACTTCGATTTGGCCTTCAGACTTAGAACCAGAAAATTATGGTGAAAAATCGAATACACCTTTTGTTTCAGAAAGAGAATTTTCTAACCCGTGGGAAGATTTGTCTCTAAAAAAGATAAAAGAAGTCCTCAATTTTTCAGCTGTTGCTTTTGATCGATACCGGAAACCTGAAAACTATGCGGCTTTGCAAAAGAAAGGTCATTGGACAAATATAAAGGAATTTTCAGGAACTACAGGTTATTGCATTCCATGTAAATTCGGATTTATGGCCAGCAAACCTCAATCCAGCTCTTCTCCAGCAGAAGTCATGATTGCCTTTCGCGGCATAGAGATGAATCGTTATGAACCAGCAGACTTACTTCAGATTCATGGATCCTTTTTTCGAGATATTTTTCATTCATGGCGTGGAAATGGACCCAATGCTTCTGATTTGCTAGGTATCAACGGTACAATTCCATTTGCATCCTTATCTTTCCTTTCTTCTATAGAGAAAGATCTTATTGAAAAGCTAGATGAATCTTTAAAAGAATTGTCTTTACCACGAGACTGTTCTTCTCACGCAGATAGCCCTATCCGTATTACGTTGACAGGAGCTACTTTTGGCGGAACTCTAGCAGCACTTGCAGCACCTCTTATTAAAAAACACCTGCCAAACGCTTCTATTAGAACAATGACTTTTGGAGCTGCTAATTTTGGAGACGATAAGTTCAAAAAAGAATACGATAAGTGCTTTCCCCTTTTAGACATTAAAATACCAGACCCAGCTTTATCTGGCATTTCTAAAATATCATCAAGCCTTGCAAAAACTAAAGATTTAGGCACCACCATCACATTGAATCCGGTCGCGTCAACAGCTAGTGTTAGCAGCACACTCGGAACATACTGGAGTAATTTAAAATCTTATTTTTGCCCACCTCCATTTAGTCCCTTAGTGTTCAATCAACCAACATTTAGACTAGACACGGTGTGTGTAGAAGATTTTTCCACCAGATCCAAAGAAATTTATGATGCCTTTAAAAAATAGCAAGATCTCTAAAATTCTGAATTAAGCAAATTAAGGGCGCTTTGCTGTGCCCTTAATTGCATACCCTAAAAAAGACAAACATCATAAAAAGTGAATTTTAAAAAAAAATTACGTAGATTGCATAGATCCAATTTAGTATAAGTACTTAATTATATTTTATCTAAAAATGGTTATGTTAAAACAAGTCATAATTTTAATATTTGGTGCATTTATTACTAATGAATTACTGGCAACGGATGAGCAATATCCCGATCACTACGCAGGCAAGCCAAATTCAGGACAACTTAATGAAATGGCATGGTCAATTTATGCAATGCAACAAGAAAGTGGACTTGAAATACCAGACTTAGATATTCGTGGCATAATTAAAGTGGGGTACTGTTATGCTCGCCTTTCCTCTGTAGTATACGCCTTACAACTTGCAACTCAAAAAGAAATAAATGCGGCAACACTAGATAAAATCTTAAATAGCTTTGCAATTAATACAGTTAATCCAAGTGATGGAGTAACTATAAGGTGGCGTGAAAATGCTTTAAAGCAAGATAGAGCACCAAACCCAAGGGAATATGCACAGATGTGGCATGATGTGTTGCGTTGTGAGATTGAAGACGGTAATGAAATAGGTAACCCACAAGCACTGCACTGCGCAGATTTTCTAAGTGAACAAAAGGGTATTGTTGAGCGATTTTTAGCCGCACCGAAAACTGTAGCAAAGTCTGCAGAAAAAAAACCTACCACTAACCGCTGCTGGCCTTGCGTTGTACTATAAATCAAAAAAGCACCCACAAAAGGGTGCTTTTAACCCAAATGTTTTGACAACTCTTTTAAAAGCTCCAATTTCAAAACGGGCAAACAGGCTTCAATTTTTTTCCGTTGCGCACACAGAGCTTTTGCAAAACCTAATTTTTCAGCCTCTTTTAAGCGAGCTTCTGTCTGGTGTACCGGGCGTACTTCTCCACCTAAACCAATCTCACCAAAAAACACATATGATGGATTAACTGGTTTATTAATCATCGCTGAAATAAGTGCCGCAGCAACTGCCAAATCAGCAGCGGGTTCAGTAACCTTTAGGCCACCCACTACGTTTAAATAAACATCCATAGTACCAAAACTAAACCCAGCCCTGCTCTCAAGAACAGCAAGAATCATAGAAAGTCTAGCTGTATCCCACCCAACTGCCGTACGCCTTGGCATACCCAAATAGCTTTTAGAAACCAAAGCCTGCACTTCACACAACACTGGCCTTGTACCTTCAATGCCTGCAAACACTGCCGTACCGCTAATTCCTTGATGACGATCAGATAAAAACAAAGCCGATGGATTAGTTACTTCCGCCAAGCCATACTGCTCCATAGCAAACAAACCAATTTCATTCGTTGCCCCAAAGCGATTTTTAACTGCCCTTAAAATACGAAAATCGTAATGGCGCTCACCCTCGAAATACAAAACCGTATCAACCATATGTTCTAAAACTCTAGGACCAGCTATTGTACCTTCTTTAGTAACATGGCCTACCAAAATCACCGAAATTCCCTGGCGCTTTGCCAAATGAATTAATGTTTGCGAACAAGCACGCACCTGGCTTACCGATCCTGCCGCAGCCTCTAAGGAATCTGAACTAATAGTTTGTATAGAATCAACCACCAAAAGCTTAGTATCTTTATGTTTTGCCAACAAATTTTGAATTTCTTCAAGGCTAGTACAGCTACCTATCTGTAATTTTTCCGCTTTAACTCCAACACGCTTTGCACGCATTTGCAGTTGCTGGACAGATTCTTCACCTGATAAGTATAGACATGGCGTAGAATTTGAAACATCACAGGCAATCTGCAGCATCAAGGTTGATTTGCCAATTCCAGGATCACCCCCAACCAAAATAACCGAACCAGGGACAATACCCCCGCCACAAACTCGATTAAATTCACCAAATGAAGTTACGTAGCGAGTTTTGGTTAAATCAACTAATGTTGGATCATCAATAGCATATAACTGAGGCAATGGAGCATTTGCTGAAGCAACACCAGAACGTTGTCTTTCAATAACCTCTTCTACCAAAGTATTCCAAACTCCACAGCCTTCACACTTCCCATTCCAACGATTATGTGATGCGCCACATTCCTGGCACATAAAACGCACTACTGGCTTAGCCATCGGTAAAAGGACCGTGTGGTAATCCGTTAATGAATTGATGCACATAAGGATTATCGCTGCTATCCATTTGCGGAACAGTCCCTCTCCAAATTAGGTCACCATGAAATAACAACCCCACTTGATCTGCAATAATGCGCAAAGAATGCATATCATGGGTAATGGTTAACGCGCTAGCCCCAATGTCTTTTACGCACCTACGAATCAAATCATTAATTGTTGCACTAACAATCGGATCAAGCCCTGCAGTTGGTTCATCAAAAAAGATCACCTTGGGATTAGTAGCAATGGCTCTTGCTAAAGCAACACGCTTTTGCATACCACCAGATAATTCAGCCGGGTATATATCTGCCACTTTTGGATCAAGATCCACAGCCTCTAATTTTTCCATGGCAATTTTACGAGCTTTAGTTTTATCCATGCGTTGACCGTGAATCAAACCAAATGCAATGTTGTTCCATACTGTCAAACTATCAAATAAAGCTCCTCCTTGAAAAAGCATACCAAAAGATTGCAATAACTGCTGTCGTTTAACACTACCAATCCCTATGGTGTTTTCACCATTTATAAGTATTTCTCCTGAATCAGGAGTTAGTAGACCCAAAATACATTTTATTAGAACTGACTTGCCAGTTCCAGAACCACCAATAACCCCAAATGACTCCTTTTCATGTAGCTCAAGGTTAATCCCCTGTAACACATGATTATTACCAAAAGACTTATAGAGGTTTTTAACAGAAATAACCGAATTTTTCATAAAACTACCGTTGGAATAGAATGCTGGTTAACACATAATTCATAAACAAAATAAATATAGAAGCTGAAACCACCGCATTAGTTGTAGCTCGCCCAACACCCTCTGCTCCTCGTTCGGAATTGTACCCTTGGTAACACCCCATAAGTGAGATTATCAAACCAAATACTGCCGCCTTAATTAACCCTGAATTAACGTCAGATCTTTCCAAGTAACGCAGTGTTTGTTGCATATAGTTTCCACCATTAAACCCAAGCTCATGCACACCTATTAAGTAACCACCCATAACCCCAATAAGGTCTGAAATAAAAACTAAAATTGGAAGAACTACTGCACCAGCTAAAATTCTTGGAAAAATTAAGTATTTGAAAGGATTAGCGGATAGCGTGAATAAAGCATCAATTTGTTCAGTCACACGCATTGTACCAATTTCAGCAGCCATCGACGCACCTACCCTGCCTGCAACCATTAGTCCTGCAAGTACAGGACCAAGCTCACGGGTAATGGAAAGCACAACAACCGTTGCCACAGCACCTTCTGCGGAAAACCTTGAAAAGCCAGTATAGCTTTGCAAGGCTAGCACCATACCAGTAAAAATTGCCGTCATTCCAACTACAGGTAACGAATAATAACCTATTTGCACAAACTGATTAACAATCTGCCCCCAATAGTATGGTGGCTGAAATCCATGATAAATAGACCTATAAAAAAATAAACCAATTTTGCCAGTACTTGCGACAAAATTTAAAAAGAGCCTTCCAATGGCTGCTAAAGGGTTCATAGTAATTCCTAGTAATATTTAAAAAAAGTATAACCGAATAGGGTACCAAAACCCAAGCATCTTCGCTAAGATACAGCAAAACTTTTTTGTTGTATAAAAATTATGAAAACTCTACATGTAAAAAATTTAAAAATTTCTAACATAATGCCTTTCACATTAATTGCAGGTCCGTGTGTGCTTGAAAGCCGTGACCATGCCATGATGATGGCTGAAAAACTAACCTCTATGTGCGAAAAATTAAAGATCCAACTGATTTACAAAACATCCTTTGACAAAGCCAATCGCACTAGTATTAAAGGTGAGCGTGGCTTGGGACTAGAAGCAAGCTTAGATATCTTTAAAGAAATTCAAGAAACATTTAACGTTCCGGTGGTTACAGATGTTCATTCACCAGAGCAATGTATAGCCGTAGCATATGTGGTTGATGTATTACAAATCCCTGCGTTTTTGTGCAGACAAACTGATTTGTTACAAGCTGCCGCAGAAACTGGAAAAGTTATTAACATTAAGAAAGGGCAATTTTTAGCACCATGGGACATGAATAACGTAGTTGCTAAAATGGAAGCCTTTGGTAACGATAATATTATGTTGTGTGAACGCGGAGCTAGCTTTGGCTATAACACATTGGTTAGCGATATGCGCGCCCTAAGCATTATGGCACAAACCGGATACCCGGTTATTTTCGATGCCACCCATTCAGTGCAACAACCAGGTGGCCAAGGTGCTTCAACCGGTGGCAAACGCGAATTCGCCCCAATTTTAGCTCGTGCCGCAGTTGCTGTAGGTGTTGCAGGAGTGTTTTTAGAAACCCACCAAGACCCTGATAACGCCCCTAGTGACGGACCAAATATGATTCGCCTAGCAGATATGCCAAAAGTTTTAGCAGAACTTAAAGCTTTCGATGATTTAGCAAAAGAACATCCACGATTCTTGGATTAGAATTTTCAAAAAATTAAACAATTATTCGTAATGTTATTTTACATTAGTGTAACTATAAAG
This sequence comes from Pseudomonadota bacterium, assembly GCA_026400695.1. Classification (GTDB taxonomy): domain Bacteria; phylum Pseudomonadota; class Alphaproteobacteria; order Paracaedibacterales; family CAITNM01; genus CAITNM01. The sequence goes on along the minus strand of JAPLON010000092.1, from coordinate 1,666 downwards.
ATCTTTCAAAAGAAGAGCTAATGCGCCGCGCTTTTCCAAATGATTGCCCAGATCAAATCAAAGTTCCATTACTTGTTATACATGGGGGAAATGACTACACAACGTTATGTAGTCCAGAAGGGGCAAGCGCCTTTGCAGAAGAGCATTTAAAGCTCTAGGTAATGAGTTCACATATGTTGAAATTCCAGGAGCAATCCATATTGATATCCATGAACATATTTTGAAACCAATCAGAGAATTTTTACATAAGCATAAATTGTAGATATTGATAGTTTAGCGCAATGTGCAAGTTTTTCAACTAACAAAGATAAAAAAAATTTCACAGTAAGATACTAATATAGTTTATAGACAGCTTCCCGTTGACAACCAATACCAAATAGTCTATTTATTCGCATAACAATACAAATTAGTATTTTAATGTACATATCTAACTACACGCCACTTTGCGATGCTATAGTCCTTCTAATGAAACCATTAGTTGAAATTGTTATCCATGATTTAAAATCAGGCACTATTTCTTACATCAATGGCAATCTTTCAAAACGAAAAGTTGGCGAAGCATCGTTATTAGAACCAAATACATTTGAAGAAAATATAGACAAAATAGTCTACCCAAAAATCAATTTTGATGGGCGACTCATAAAATCAATCTCGGTTCCTATAGAAAACAAATGGTTGATATGCATTAATTGCGATGCTTCCATTTTTAACCAAATGAAAAATTTGGGAGAACTATTTTTAAACGTTAAGCAAGAAAACCAGCCTAAGAGTTTATTCAAAAGCGATTGGCAAGAAAATCTACATGTAACAGTACATGATTTTATTCAAAAAAATAGTTGGAGTTTTGATGAGTTAAACAATCATCAGAAAAAAGAAATCACTAAGTACTTATTTGATTGTGGAGCATTTACTGAAAAAAATGCCGCCAATTATGTTGCCCACGTTTTAGGCTTGGGGCGCGCCACCGTATTTAAATATTTAAAAGAATGGAGAAATTAATGAGCGTAAGTGTTTTTAAACTGGAAGAATATCTGTCTAAATATGAATTTTCTGCACCATACTTGTTATGCTGTTCAGATGCTGAAAGCTTTAGTATGCAAGAAATTATCGATATGGCTGAACCAAATGAAAAAGCTTTATGGGATAATTTAAGATTAAGCTACACAGAAGCACCTGGCTTACCAATGCTGCGCGAACAAGTTGCAAAAAGCTTATACCCTACGTTGGATGCAAGTAACATATTATGCTTTGCTGGCGCTGAAGATGGTATATTTTGCGCTCTTCACACTATTGCAGAACCTGGCGACCATTTCATTGTGCTAACGCCTTGTTATCAGTCATTATCTGAAATCCCAAAATTAAAAGGTGCAGAAATAACAGAAGTTGCTTTACGCGAAGAAAACGACTGGCGTATTGATTTAGGTGAAATCAAAAAAGCAATCAAGCAAAATACAAAATGCATTGCTATCAATTTTCCACATAACCCAACAGGACAGGTGATATCGCAACAAGAATTGAATGATTTGGTTACTTTATGCGCAACTCATGACTTATGGCTTTTTTCTGATGAAGTTTATCGCTTACTAGGAACCCCAAGTGAATGCTGGGCACAACCAGCAGCTGAAATTTACACAAAAGCTTTATCACTTGGTGTAATGAGCAAAGC
>JAPLON010000161.1 GCA_026400695.1 Pseudomonadota bacterium | reverse complement strand
GGTCATCTTCTGCATTTTTGACACCGCCGCCTAATAAATCTTCAGCTTTTTTTTCTGCGTCACCTGCGGCATTTGTGACATCACTCCCTGTAGAAGGCGTATCATCATCTGCGCCTTTGTCACTAGTCCCACTATCACTATCACCACCGGCGTTTGCGTCATAGTCGCCAGCGCTGTCATCAGCATCATCACCGGAGTCATCAGAATCATCGTCGCCAGCGCTGTCATCAGCATCATCACCGGAGTCATCAGAATCATCGTCACCAGCGCTGTCATCAGCATCATCACCGGAGTCATCAGAATCATCGTCATCGTCTATTTCTTCGGTATCGTCACCATCATCGGCATATAACACTAAGTTACCACCAGAACAAAGTAGACCAATTAAAATGTAATAAAATATTTTCATAATTTTTAAAATACTTATCTGTAATTCAATTATGCAAAATAAAGATTAACAAAAGATTTATTTTGCTTGAATTAAAAGTGTTTTTATAATCTACTACAAACTATTCTGCACTCTCTTCTTCTTCCTCTTCAGCTTCTTCTGGCTCTTCGCCTTCTTCAGATTCGCTTGTACCTCCAGCGTTGTTATCTTCCGCCGCAAAAATTGAATTTGTAAGCGTGTTGAAGCTTAGTAAAAACGCTAGGGTAAACCATTGAAATAATTTCATATATGTAGCCTTCTTCGGTTATTTTGTTTAGTATATTGCCAAATAGTTAAAAAAGAATTTACAAGCATGGAAAAGACTCCCATTGAAATTACTTTAGAAGCTAACAAGACTTATTATTGGTGTACTTGTGGTTTAAGTGTTAATCAGCCATTTTGTGACGGTGCCCATAAAGGAAGCGGTAAAAAGTCTATGCAATTTTTTGAAGAGGCAACTCAAAAAAGATTTCTATGTACTTGTAAAAGTACGAAGACGCCACCTTATTGTGATGGTAGCCATAACCAGTAATGTTGCTACTTTAAATAAGAAAATATTAGAATTTTGTGTAATTTTTTCAAAAAAAACAAAATATTCTCTTGGTTCAATCTGCCATACGCGGTAAAGTCAGCTTATGTACATAAACTTTTTTGATTAAATATGCCAAAAACAAACTTAGTATCCGATGAATTAGAACTGCGTCCTCGTATTAGCGTTATAGGTATAGGTGGGGCCGGTGGCAACGCAGTTAATAACATGATTAGAGCTAAGTTAGAAGGCGTAGAATTTCTTGTTGCCAATACTGATGCACAGTCATTGACCCAATCTTTAGTTCCTAAAGAGCGTCGTATACAGCTGGGTCTTCATGTTACTCAAGGGCTAGGAGCTGGTTCAAAGCCAGATGTTGGTCGTGCATCTGCTGAAGAGTCAATGGAAGAGGTTCTTGATATCATAAAAGGCAGTAATATGTTGTTCATTACCGCTGGTATGGGTGGTGGAACAGGAAGTGGTGCAGCTCCTGTTATAGCAAGAGCAGCGCGTGAGATGGGGATACTAACCGTTGGTGTTGTAACCAAGCCTTTTAATTTTGAAGGATCTCATCGTACTAGAACGGCTGATGGTGCTATTGATGAGTTACAACAATATGTTGATACCCTGATTATTATTCCTAACCAAAATCTGTTCAGGTTGGCAAATGAGCGCACAACTTTTGCTGATGCATTCAAAATGGCTGATGACGTACTTTATTCTGGCGTGCGTGGCGTAACCGATTTGATGATTATGCCAGGGCTTATAAACCTAGACTTTGCAGATATTCGCGCTGTAATGGCAGAAATGGGTAAGGCAATGATGGGTACTGGTGAAGCTGAAGGAGAAAGAAGGGCGCTTGATTCTGCGGAAGCAGCGATTTCTAATCCATTGTTGGACGATGTTTCAATGAAAGGTGCAAGAGGTGTACTAATCAATATTACCGGTGGTTACGATATGACTTTGTATGAAGTTGATGAAGCTGCTAACCGTATTCGTGAAGATGTTGATGGGGAAGCAAATATTATATTTGGTTCTACTTTTGATGAACGTTTAAACGGAAGAATGCGCGTTTCTGTTGTTGCTACTGGTATTGGTGGGGCAGCTCTACGTGGCGGACAAGCAGCTGTGTCTGCTCCAGTTCATCAACAACCAGCAAGTAACGATTTTTCTGCGACAAGGCCGTCTATTGGAAGTAATATTTTTTCGACTTTTTCTGGATTTAATAAGAATCCACAAAGTGCAGCACAAGAATCAATGCCTAATCTAAATCAGGGTACATCTGATCATCCTGTGCAAAACCAAACTGAAAATTTTGAAAATTCAATACCGGAAAATTGCAATGTGCTTACACAAGAACATGCTTTACCAGAAGCAATTACTGGTGGTTTCTCAGAGATTGTGACTCCTGTTGAGCATCAATCTCCTGTTACTGAAAAAAAACGCGGTCCCAGCCTTTTTGAACGCTTTACTGGAGTAAGCCGTAAGGCAGCAGCAAGCCCTGTAATTGAAACTAATGTGCCACAGCACACAACTGAAAAAAAAGATGACCTAATTGATATCCCAGCTTTCTTGCGCCGTGGAGGCTAAGGTTTAGTAGAGCAGTCTTCTGTTTGAATTTTTTGTGTTTTGTGAAAACAAATTGTGTGTGATTTACTGTTTGTAACTTTTTTGGAAAATTTTACTAAAAGCAGAAAAATCTATGATGTGTTGGGTAAAAAAAACTGGACGGCACATTAATTTTTGGATATGTTTACTTATGTGCCGGTTTAGCTCAGCTGGTAGAGC
>JAPLON010000121.1 GCA_026400695.1 Pseudomonadota bacterium | reverse complement strand
GATTTTAAGACTAAGGCAGGATTATGTTTGAGGTGGCGGCTGGGGTGGGTTGTTGTCACTTTTTCTGGGGCAGGTGGGCCCCAAGCAAGATGCAAATTCTAAGCTCTTAATAAATTTTGACATGGTTCAGTCAAAAATCTAACCTTTCATAATAATGCTTGTGAATTTTGGTGATGGAATTTTTCGCTCATGCATTTGAATATGCAGGCGTTTGCGAAATTCTTTTCCAAATAAATCGTAAGGGTCTGGTTTTGTGCGGGCTAGGCAGCTTATATAAACGGCTGTTTCTGTAATTGAAACTACTCCCGATAAATTAAGATCACCAATTATCAAATCGCTCCATGAATCATCACTTTTCATATCAGTGAAAATATCTTTAAACATTATTTCAACGTTTGCTAAATCGGCATCATGAGCAACTGGCAATATAATGTTGCATATGGAATAGTCTCGTGACAGATTTAGTAAGCTATTTATTTCTGAAAAAGCAACGACCTGCATTTTGCCATTGCTGTGGCGAAATTCGATTGCACGCAAAGACATTGCCTCAATTGTTCCGACTTGGCCATTTAGTTCAACAATTTCTCCAACTGAAACAATACCCTCAAAAAGAGTTAAAATGCCAGAAATAATGTCACGTACTAGAGTTTGTGCTCCAATTGAAATTGCTAAACCTAGGACTCCAAAGCTATAGATAATTGGTATAATATCCACGCCAATTTCTGTAAGCACAATCAATAAAGTAATGGATATTAATACCCAACGCAAAATTGAATTTAAAATAGGTGCAGCAGTATTGGCTAAAGACTGTCCATCAGTGTATTCACCGTAGTTATGTGTACTCTTAATTACAGAATTAACGAAACGCAAGGTAAAGCGATTAATTGTTTTCCAAAGTATAGCGAATATTACTAAAATTACGCCAAGACGGCCTAGTAGCATAAAAATGTTTAGCATCTGATCTTTTTCAAAAATTTTTCTAATATCGCCGATATAGTAATTACTCATGAGTTTTTGGGCAATAACATCGTCAATATCAACATCGCTCACAATTTTTGATGTACCTTTTATTTTTAAATAGTCTGGGTTGGCTGTAATTATTGGGGATTTACTGAAGCTGACTTTGTTGTGTTCATTTGTGCCAGGCATTATATTCTCTGGTTTTTGACTTGCGTAAAGGGCCGTAAGTCCAATAAATACAAGAATCTTCAACATGGAAATTTCACTGAAATTTTTTGCTATTGCGTCATTTTACTTGATTTTTACAATTTTACCAAATTCGGCTTCAAGTTCGTTTGTTACTAAATCATGTAATTTTTCTGGTTCACTAAATTCTAAATTTATATTTAATACGGAAACGCTTTTCTTAAATCTTTCAGGTATTCTTAGAAAATCTTTTGCTGTAGTAATCAAATCAATTTTCCTGCGATCTGCTATTTTTACTAAGCGTTCTAATTCAGGAATTGTATATGGATGATGATCAGGGAATGGGATGAAGCGTTTAACCTCAAATCCATAAGTTTGTAAAGTGTTGTTAAATTTTTCTGGGTACCCAAGTCCTGCAAAAGCAATTACTTGTCTTGGGTTTATTGCGTCAGTTGTTTTTATATAGGCGCGGGTTGCGCCTGGAATCCCTTTAGGCAATGCACCATCACCAATGGCAATAACAATATTTGCTTTGCGTACTCCCCGTTGTGGAGATTCACGTAATGGCCCGGCTGGGAATACTTTTCCATTTCCAAAACCTTGCAGTGTATCAACCACTAGCAAGCTAATGTCTTTGTGCAAAGTATAATTTTGTAGCCCATCATCCATAATAATTACGGTAGCTCCATGACTAATGGCTAACTTTGCTGAAAGCACTCTATCTTCACCTGCCCAGGTTGTTGCCTTTTCTGCGAGCAGTAGTGCTTCATCACCTACTTGTAAATAGTTATGCTTGTTTGGGTCAACTCGAATTGAATCTTTTACTACAGCGCCATAGCCGCGACTTAAAATGTGAGGGGTGTGCCCTTCTTTTTTTAAAATATCAATGAGTGCTATAACGGTTGGGGTTTTACCTGCTCCACCCATTACCAAATTACCAACGCAAATTACTGGTACAGAAACTTTTTGGGTTTTAACTCGTTTCCCATACCATGAACTAATGTATTCATACCCCCAAGATGCAGGTAGTAAAGCTCGGCTTAAAAGGTTATTTTGTCGCCAAAATTTAGGGGTTAGAAAAAACATTTTTACACTTTAAGCCTATTAAAATAAAATGGTAAAAAAACAGTACACATGATAATTGTATCACATCCTAAAAAAATCAGTAGACTATTTTTATTATAATACTGAAGGTAATCAATTAAAAAAATTATAGGAGCAATTAGTAATGGTAACCATGCTAATAATAAATTTAGCGGGTTGGCCTTGTGGTTTGATATTGGTATAAATATCATCAGACATGCAATGCAAGTATTTAAAAGCATCCATTGCATTGTTATTAGTATTGTTGCTGTTAATCCAAATCCAAAAAGCACAAGTAGTAAAGCCATAGGAAAAAGTGTGGATAACCAAACACTCAATGCTTTTGCTAAGGCGTAATTTATTGGGGATGTTCCATTGAATTGGCAATGCTCAAAAAAGCCATCGATTAAATCTTCCTGCTGCACACTGAACTGCTGGTACACAACAATTACAGCACCGACCAGAATCGTCGTCAAAGGTGATAGTTCTATTTCTAAAATAGAATGAAGTATGGTAATCCACAAAAAAACAAACGGAGCAACAAGAGCAGATTGGCCTTGGGCTAGTATTGAAATTTTGCAGATTCCATTAAACGTCACTTTAGCCTTTGCTTGATTTTTCGAATTTTTTGCGGTCGTTAGGGTCTAAAATCGCCTTACGAATACGAATTGATTTAGGGGTAACCTCTACTCTTTCATCTTCTTCAATATAAGTAATCGCTTGCTCTAGGGTCATAATTTTTGGCGGAGTCAAACGAATTGCTTCATCTTTTCCTGAAGCCCGCACGTTGGTAAGCTGTTTAGCTTTCAAAGGGTTAACTTCCAAATCGTTATAGCGACTGTTTTCACCAATGATCATACCCTCATAAACCTTAGTTCCTGGCACCACAAACATGATCCCGCGTTCTTCAAGTTTCCATAAAGCAAAACTAACCGCTTCACCAGTACCATTGGAAATAAGCACACCGTTAGCGCGACCTTCTATGCCACCCTTGTGTGGTCCATAGCTGTGGAATAGGCGGTTCATTACGCCCGTTCCTCGTGTAATAGTTAAAAATTGACCATGAAATCCTATTAGTCCACGGGATGGTCCGTGGAAAGTGATGCGAGTTTTACCACCACCCGATGGGAACATGTCTTTCATTTCAGCTTTGCGTAAGCTTAAGGCTTCAACAACTGTACCAACATATTCTTCATCAACGTCGATAACAATTTCTTCAATTGGTTCTAAGCGTTGGCCGGTTACTTCGTCATTTTTGTACAAAACGCGTGGACGGCTGATTGATATTTCGAAACCTTCGCGTCGCATGGTTTCAATTAAAACGCCTAATTGTAATTCTCCTCGGCCTGCTACTTCAAAAGCATCTTTATCAGTGGCTTCTTCAATACGAATTGCCACGTTGCCTTCGGATTCACGCATTAAGCGGTCACGCAACACACGTGAGGTTAGTTTAGTACCTTCTTGACCAGCAAGTGGGGAATCATTAATTGAAAATGTCATTGCCAAAGTTGGCGGATCAATCGGCTGAGCCTTAATTGGTTGGGTAACTTCTATGGCGCAAATCGTATCTGCCACAGTGCTTTTTTCAAGGCCGGCAATGGCAATAATGTCGCCAGCTTCAGCCTCTTCAACAGAAATTCTTTCTAGTCCACGGAAGCTTAAAAGCTTAGAAATGCGACCTTGCTCAACCTGTTGAGACTCTTGGTTAAGTACGCGAATTGGCATGTTAACTTTAACTGAGCCAGTTTCCACACGACCTGTTAAAATACGCCCCAAATATGGGTCATATTCCAAAGTTGTAACCAACATTGAAAATGGGCCTACAGCTTTTTGCTTTGGTGCGGGCACATGTTTGACGATTAATTCAAACATTGGGGTAAGCGTTTCTTGTGGGTCACCCAATTCTTTAACCGCCCAGCCATTACGCCCTGAAGCATAAAGAATTGGGAAATCTAATTGTTCATCGCTTGCATCCATAGCAACGAAAAGATCGAAAATTTCATTTAGAACTTCTTCTGGACGCGCGTCTTGGCGGTCAATTTTATTGATTACGACAATTGGGCGCAAACCCAATTTTAACGCTTTGCCAAGCACGAATTTAGTTTGTGGCAATGGACCTTCGGCAGCGTCTACCAATATAACAACACCATCAACCATGCTTAAAATGCGTTCAACTTCACCGCCAAAGTCGGCGTGTCCCGGGGTATCAACAATGTTGATGCGATACTCATCCCAGCTTAAAGAAGTACATTTTGCTAAAATTGTAATTCCGCGTTCACGCTCAAGGTCGTTACTATCCATGGCGCGTTCAGCCACATGCTGATTTGCTCGAAAGGTTCCGCTTTGTTTTAACATATTATCAACCAAAGTGGTTTTGCCATGGTCAACGTGGGCAATAATTGCGATATTACGTATTTGCATTTTTAAAAACTCTATTTGTAGTAAAACTGAATTATATATTTTTTAGGATATAAATACAATTAAAAACTTATCAAGATAATATAATATGTATTATTACTCTTTTTTACACTGTTTCCAAAATATTAATCATCTTTTGTTATTGTAAAATTACTACTTTTGTGGTGATTCGAAATAATGAAAGTAAACGGAGCAATATTAATTATTTTTATAATTTTTTGTAGAGTACCTTTTTGTACTTCACTTAATTTTGTAATTGATATAGACGATGAAAAGCCCAGAGTCTGCATGAAAAATGAGTGGGTTAAAGAAACAGAATTGTTAGTGAATAAGAATGATATTAACAGCAAAGTAAATAGTCTACTCTCGCGCCGGTGGTTTTGTAGAAAACTTGCTAATATTAGCGAGGTTGTGGGTAATACCTTGTTTCATTGTGGTACTGGACTTTTTATAGTTTCTGGTGGTTCTGTTGGTCTTTATCCATCTTTAACAAATTACTTTTTTTTGGGAAGTACGGTTTGTAGCGTTTTGAATTTGGTACTAATAGGGTTGGCGACTTATTCTTCAAGTAAGGTTAAAGAAATTGAAGTAGAACTTAATGCGTTGGTTAAGAGCACAGGATTTGATGTAAAAACTTTAACTCCCCAAATTATTAATGAAAGAACCAGCAATTTAAAGTAAATAAATATTCCAGTTAACTAAATATAAAGATCTTTGTGTGAGTCTATAATCACAGGATTCAATGTTTGGTGAACACAATGATACTAAAATACACATTTTTTGCACTTGTTACGGGCATGGGTATAGCAGGGCTTTTTGGATCTTCATCAGAGCATCATAATACCGGTCTAGGGATCGTTGAAGAAGCTGTTGCAAGAAACCCTGTTGCTAGTGATCATATCATAGAGATGGGTAAACTTGATGCTCAAAAACAGCGCGGTGCTCACACACATTTAGGTAAGGCAAAGTCCACAGAAATTATTGGATTACTCGAGCAAGATCATGAAGATAACGTGAAAGATCTTATCAAGTATAGGTGGTGTTTTAGAAAATGCGCCAACTTTACAGAAGCTATTGGTAATGGACTTTTGTATTTGGGATCTGGTCTTGCGACTGTTGCGGGTGGCGTAAAGCTGGTTGGTTCTGATGATGTGTCTAATATTCTTCTCTTTGCTAGTACTATATGTTTTGCAAGCCACGTTACTTTGATTGGTTGTGCTAAATGTAGTTCAAGAGAAGAAAGAGAGCGTGAAAATCAACTGGATAAGCTAGCAGAGGCTGTCGGTTTTTCAGTAACTTCTTTAGATTGCCCTATAGTGGATGATGACGATGGTAAGGGGCCAGCGCATAATACTGCTCTAGCAAAAATTGTTTGAAGTACTTTTTTAAATAGCAGGCTGAACTCTGAATAACCTGGTATGGTTTTACCATACTCAGGTTTATTTTTTATTATTAACTAATACTTAATGATATTATTTCAATATTTAAGTAGGTCTTCGATCTAAATTTTAATGTGATGAAAATAAAAAAATTATTTTTGGCATTGGTCGCTACACTAATTATAAATTTGCCGTTGGTAGCCGCTACAAATGATCCATTTGGGCCAGGATGTGGACCATTTGGTACCCCTCCTTCGTCACCGGATGAGGTTTCAAGACGTGGATTGGCAAAATATGGTTTAGAAGAAATGGCAAGTGCTTTAGATAGAGCTGCAGCCAGTAGAGTGGTTGTTGGGGCATTAGAGAAAAAAGGCCATGAAGATAGTACAATTTCACGAGCCAGCAGAGTAATTGGTGCATTAGAGAAAGACTACGAAGATAATGTAATTTCACTAATTCGAAGTAGGTGGATTTTTAGAAAAAGCGCTAATGTGGCCGAAGTACTTGGTAATGGCTTTTTATATATTGGAGCTGGGCTTTCAACAGTTGCTGGAGGAGTAGCAATGGTAGGTTCACAAAATATAGCCAATATACTTCTTTTTTCTAGTACAGCGTGCTTTGCTACGCACATAATTTTTATAGGTTTTGCAAAATGTTGCGCCCGAGAAGAAAGGGAAAGAGAAAAGCAACTGGACGCATTGGCCAAAAGGGTTGGCTTTTCCGTAGTTCATTTAGAGCCCATCATAACAGATGATGCTGTAGGTTCAAATGGTGCCAAAGCTAAAGAGTCAGAGGGCGTTTAGCTTTATTGAACTCAGCGCAAAACTGCCCCGATTTTAGCTGCAGAACTAATCACATCATCATGAATCTGGGTGAGGGCGACCTCGTCTAAAGTTTTTTCCAAAGGCTGCAATGTTACAGTAATTGCTAGTGATTTTTTGCCTTGTTCAACATGTGTTCCCTGATAACAGTCAAATACATCAATATTAGTTATTAATGGGCTTGCTTTTTCAACAGCTTTAATTAGTTTTTCACTGGTGATTGAGGCATCCAAAACAAAAGAAAAATCCCTATAAACTGGCATTAAATCAGACAGCATGTTTTGAGTTTTTCTGGCTTTTGCTGGATGTAAGTTATCAACAAAAATTTCAAAGGCTACCGCATTTACACCATCAGTAAGTGATGGGTGAATTTCACCAAAATAAGCTAAGGTGCGATTACCTTGTTTCAATGCACCTTTGCGTCCTGGGTGGTAGTATTGGGGAGCAGCATCTGAAATTTGTAAGCTAGATTCTGATGTTCCTAGCATTTTCAAGACTGATAAAGTGTCTGCCTTTGCCTCAAAAACATCATAGGCTCGTACATCCGCTAACCAGTGTTTATCATTACTATTTCCAAAACGTAATCCAGCCACACAAGAGATTTGCTTGTTTGTTAAATTTTTACCATATACAGGAGCTACTTCAAAAATTGCACCATTTTGACGTGCGTTATTATTATTAAAGCTAGCAACCTTTAAAAGTGATGCAACTAATGATGGGCGCATTACCGATAAATCTTCACTAATTGGATTAGCAAGCTTTACTAAATTTTGAGGGGCTTCACTAAATTTTAAAGCGGTTGATTTATCTATAAATGACCAGTTTAAGGTTTCAAAGAAACCGCGGTTTACTAAATGTTGACGTGCTTCATCTTCACGGGACTTTACTGTTTGTGCAGGTGATAAAGGTAGCGATTCTGCCTGAATTGTTCCATAGCCATTTAACCTGGCCACCTCTTCAATTAGATCTTCAGGAATTTTTAAATCATGGCGCCAAGTTGGAGGGGTGACTTTAAGTGAAGTATCAAGCTCAACAGTGCAGCCTAAGCTTTTAAAAATATTAATCATTTCTTCGGTATTAACTTCTATACCCAAACGTTTTTGAACGTGGTTAGGATTTAGAAGAATGACATTTGGTTTAACTACAGTAGTTTCAATGTGCAATTTTTTTGCAGCAACACCACCGAAATCAGAAATTATCATATGCGTTGCCATATCTAGACATGGCAAGACTATTGCTGCATCCACGCCTCGTTCAAAACGCATGCGAGAATCTGAAATTAAATTTAAATGTTGGCCGGTTTTGGCTATCGCTACTGGGTCAAAAACCGCGGCTTCCAACAGTACGTTTGTTGTGTTTGCATCAACTGCTGTGCTTAGTCCACCCATGATACCTGCTAGAGATATCACTCCAGAATCGTCGGCAATGACAGTCATGTCTTCACTTAAAGTGTAATCTTGGTCATTCAGGGCTTTTAGAACTTCTCCATTTTTTGCCTGGCGTACAATTAAGCTACCTTTAATTTTATCAGCATCAAATACGTGCATAGGGCGACCAAACCCAATACAAAAATAATTGGTGATATCAACTAGTCCACTGATTGGTTTTTGTCCAGATTGAGTAAGAAGATCCTGCATTTGGTGTGGTGACTCAGTATTTTTTACGCCCTTAATTAGGCGCAAGGAAAATTGAGAGCACAAAGGTGTTAGTATCGAAACTGATGGTGTTGTGCCATCTTCATTAATTTCAGCAATCGTTGGGGTTTTTAATTTTCCTATACCTGATGCTGCCAAATCCCTGGCAATACCGTATACACTGAAACAATCTCCACGGTTCGGAGTAATCGCCACATCAAAAACAGCATCAGTTTTAATAATATCCACTAGTGGTGTGCCTGGTTTGTGGTTTAAGCCAAAATCCATAATGCCGTCAGAATCTTCACCTAGCAGCAATTCGCGTGATGAACACATCATGCCATGGCTTTCTACATTACGGATGGTTCCCTTCTTTAAGGCCTCGCCAGTAATAGGAATCACTGTGCCTACAGAGGCAAATATCACGCCCATATTAGCGGTTACATTTGGGGCGCCACAAACAACTTGGACAAGTTCACCGCCTGCATCAACTTTGCATAAAGATAAACGGTCGGCATTAGGGTGCTTTTCTCTTTCTACAACACGTGCATATACAAAACCTTTAAGTGCTGCGCTTTGGTCTTCCAAAGATTCAACTTCAAGCCCAAGCTCAACTAGTTTTTCCGCAATTGCTTGTGGTGTTTCTTGAGTGTCTAAATATTGCTTTAACCAACTTAGTGAAAATTTCATGCTACGCTCCCAAATCCATACATATCGAGCCAACGGGTGTCGCCATCATAGAAGGCTCTAATATCGTTAATGCCATATTTGAGCATGGCAAATCTTTCCATGCCCATGCCAAAAGCAAATCCTTGGTATTTTGTGGAATCTATATCGCAATTAGCCAAAACCGTGGGGTGAATCATGCCGCAACCAAGTACTTCCAACCATTTGCCGTTACTCCAGCCAATATCAACTTCAGCGGATGGTTCTGTAAACGGGAAAAAACTTGGTCGAAAACGTAGCTTCAAATTAGGGTCTTCAAAAAACCAGCGACAAAAATCAATGATTGTTCCCTTAAGGTGGGCAAAGGTAATACTCTCTTCAATAACTACCCCTTCCATCTGGTGAAACATTGGGGTATGGGTGGCGTCATAATCACTGCGAAAAGTTCTTCCGGGAGCTAAGAAGCGTATTGGTGGTTTATGGTTTCGTAAGGTACGAATTTGCACAGTTGAGGTATGAGTACGTAAAACTTCGTCAGAACCTTCAATGTAAAAGGTGTCATGGCTTTGGCGTGCAGGGTGATGCGGTGGAATATTTAAAGCATCAAAATTATGTTCTTGAGTGTCAATGTGTGGACCATCAAATACCTGAAAACCATTTTGAGAAAAGTATTTAGTGATATCAGAAATTACTTTTGATATTGGGTGAATTTTACCAACCATTTCAGGGCGGGGTGGTAGGGTGATATCAATTTTTTCACTTATTAAGCGCAACTCAAGCGCTTGTTGTTCAAGCAGTGATTTTTTTTCTTCAATCGCTGATGTTAGCAAATCTTTTAGTGCATTGATTTCAGCGCCTTTGATTTTACGATCTTCTGGTGCTAAAGATCCAAGGGTTTTGAGTTGCTGAGTTATTAGCCCACTTTTACCTAAAAGCTGTACTCTCAATTCATCAAGTGTTTTAAGGTCTTGTGCTGAATTTATTTGTTGTTGCCAATCTTGTTGCATCTATTTTTCCTTTTCCCAGGAGCCTTTTATACTTTGTTTCCACCAGATGACTTCATGACCATCTTGCCTGTATTTTTCCATGCGTTCCATAGCATTTTGTATATTTTGTTGGTCGTTGCCATCGTATAGATCGAGTAAGCGCTCATAATTACTATCCGTAGCATAAACTTGAGTGGTTACCACCAAAACTGTAGCTGATATTGGGTTGTCATCGCCTGTGGTTATCCAGATGGGTTGATGTGGCAAAAATTCAAGGGGATCCTTGCTGGTGCCGTGGGGTAAAAAACCCATGGTAGTGTAGGTCCACATGGCACTGTCGATTGTTTTCAAACGCTCTTCATTTTCTGTACGTACTATTGCTTTAAGGCCGCTTTCGTAAACTTTTTCAAGAATTCGTGGCAGAGTTTTTTCGAGGGATGTGGCGATAAGTTCGTAAAAGGTTACTTGCATAAAGCTGCCTTTTGTTGAGAAGGGTACTTTTTATAAAACACATGACAAAAATTATTTTTACAACTTAACGGTTTTTTAACCTTTTTGTGATAGGCGTCCCGTCCCCCACCCCCGCCCATAATAGGGTGGGTCTGAAACAATATCTGAAGAGTATCTCTTATTTTGGATGATAACACTTTGGTGGTTAAAAATTTCTCAATATGTATTAGATAAAATAACCTCAGTTACGTGCTTAATGCAAGTTGTTGCTTATATTTTCATTAAGCGTCATCCATGAAAAAAGCTATAGAAGATGCTGGTAATACGTTGCTTTATTTGCCTACATATTCGCCAGATTTTAACCCAAATGAAAAGAAGTGGGCTCAAGCAAAAGCCATTAGACGGCTTGCAGGAGGTAGTATTGAGCGGCTATTTGAGAACTTTCAGTACCTACTTCCCTAAAGCGGTTGAAGAAGCAGAAGAAGCAGAAGAAGCACTTGAAGCTACTACAGGAGCTGCAGCACGAAGTTGTGCTGCTAATCTATCCAAGTGCACTAAATAAAGACCATCCCTGCAAGTGACTAATAAATCACCACCTAAAAGGCTTGCAGACCTAGGATTTTGGCCAACCGGAATATCTGCAACTTTGGCGTTAGTTGTAGTATCGATTACAGAAACACTGTTTGAGCCACAGTCCAAAACATACAAATGTGTCCAAGCAAGAGTCGCAGAAATAGGCGTACCTCCAACCATAATATCAGCACCTCTGGTATTGGTTGTAGTATCGATCACTGAGACGTTGTTTGAACCATTGTTCAC
>JAPLON010000020.1:6740-8010 GCA_026400695.1 Pseudomonadota bacterium | reverse complement strand
TTCTATCTTGCCTTGCTCAAGATATTTAAGGCCTTTACTTACAATCGCATTTGAAGCAGAGCTAGATGCAGCTTGGGAAGCCATTAATTCGTGAGGCAATACAACAAAATTTAAAAATGCAAAAAGTAGTACTTTATGTAACACAAGACATATTCCTAGTAGTTATTTTGATATATCTAAGCGCTAACCCTAATTCTTTCAACCTTTGCACCACAATTTTGTAGCTTTGCCTCAAGGCGTTCATAGCCTCTATCCAGATGATACAATCTGCTAATGGTTGTTTCACCTTTGGCAGCAAGGGCCGCGATTACTAAACCAATTGAGGCACGAATATCAGTCGCCATAACTGGCGCTCCGCTCAAATGCTTAACACCTCTTACCATGGCTGATGCGCCGTGCACCTGAATATTTGCCCCCATACGCGCTAATTCAGGCACATGCATAAAGCGATTTTCAAAAATGGTTTCGGTAATCATGGCTGCACCTTCGCATATACCCATCAATGCCATAAATGGTGCTTGCAAATCTGTGGCAAAGCCAGGGTAGGGCTCGGTCATAACATCTACCCCTTGAATTGGGCCATTTTGGTAAATACGGAAACCATCTGCATTCATTTCAAAAACCGCACCAGCTTTTTCTAGGGTTTCACGTACCATCGGCAAATAATCAAGCGATGTATTAGTAAGGGTTAAATCACCACCAGTAATGAGTGCGGCAATCGCGTAAGAACCAGTTTCTAAACGGTCTGGTATAACTTTGTGGGTTGCACCATGTAAAGTATCAACCCCATCTATGACAATAGTATCAGTACCTGCTCCACAAACTTTTGCACCCATGGCATTTAAGCAATTTGCCAAATCAATAATTTCAGGTTCGCGCGCCACATTTCGCAAAATAGTTTGACCTTTGGCAATTGAGGCTGCCATCATCAAATTTTCAGTTGCACCAACCGAAACCACACGCATGGTAAAGCTAGCACCTTGTAACCCATTTGGGGCGGTTGCCACTATGTAACCCTCTTCAAGTTCGCAAATAGCGCCCATAGCACGTAACCCTTCTAGGTGCACGTCCACTGCACGCGCTCCTAAAGCACAGCCACCCGGCAAAGAAACACGGGCCTTGCCATAACGTGCAACCAATGGCCCCAACACCAAAACAGATGCACGCATGGTTTTTACTAAATCATAAGGTGCAGTGGTAGATACAATATTTGAGGCATTCAATATGCGAGTATCACCATCAACCTGCGCACTTACCCCCAATATTTCCA
>JAPLON010000020.1:0-6712 GCA_026400695.1 Pseudomonadota bacterium | reverse complement strand
TGCGAATATCTGCCAAATCAGGGACGTTGGTAAGGGTTAATGATTGATCCGTTAATAACGATGCCACCATTAAAGGCAGTGCAGAATTTTTAGCGCCACTTATAGCAATGCTGCCAACTAATGGGGTGCCGCCTTGAACTTTTAAAAATGTTGGCACAGTTACAACCTCGGTAAAGTTACGCCAGTTTGCTTCATGTATTTGCCTGAACGGTCTTTGTAAGAAACCTCACAAGGTTGGTCACCCTTAAAGAATAGGAACTGACACACCCCTTCATTAGCATAAATTTTAGCAGGGAGTGGGGTGGTGTTGGAAAATTCTAAGGTAACGTGCCCTTCCCATTCAGGCTCTAATGGGGTCACGTTCACAATGATACCGCACCTAGCATAAGTGGATTTGCCTAAGCAAATCACCAAAACATCTCGCGGAATACGGAAGTACTCAACGGTTCTTGCCAAGGCAAAGCTATTAGGAGGAATAATACAAACATCAGTTTCTCGGTCAACAAAGCTATTGGGTGAAAAATCTTTAGGGTCAACTATCGCATTATTCACGTTTGTGAAAATCTTAAATTCCGGAGAGCAACGCGCATCATACCCGTAGGATGACAACCCATATGAAATCATGCCCTCGCGTTTTTGATTTTCCACAAAAGGCTCAATCATGCCATGTTTTTGTGCGGCTTCTCGAATCCACTTATCTGAAAGTATCATTTAATTTCCTTAATTTTAAACAGTGCTAATATCTGGAGCATCAACAGCTTTCATACCCACCACATGGTAACCAGAGTCCACATGAATAACTTCACCAGTCACGCCAGATGCTAATTCGCTTAACAAATAGAGTGCCGTGCCACCAACATCTTCTAATGTGGTATTACGACGCAATGGCGAATTGTATTGATTCCATTTTAAAATATAGCGGAAATCACCAATGCCGCTGGCTGCCAATGTTTTAACTGGCCCTGCAGACAAACCATTAACGCGAATATTGTTTGGTCCCAAATCCATTGCCAAATATTGCACACTAGATTCTAAAGCTGCTTTTGCAACCCCCATAACATTATAGTTTGGCATAACTTTTTCAGCGCCATAATAAGTAAGGGTAATTAATGAACCGCCATTTGGCATTAGGCGCGCTGCTTCTTTACAAATTTTTGTGAATGAAAAACAAGAAATGTGCATGGTGTTTAAAAAATTAGAGAGCGATGTATCGCAATAGCGACCCTGCAATTCGTTCTTATCAGAAAAGCCAATGGCATGCACAACAAAATCAATTGAACCCCATTTGCTTTCAATTTCTGCAAAAGTTGCTTCAATGCTGCCATCATGGCCAACATCACATTCAATCAAAAAATTGGAATCAAGGCTTTCCGCTAATGGGCGAACTCTTTTTTCTAAAGCTTCACCTTGGTAAGTAAATGCCAACTCTGCGCCCTGTTCCCGTAGCATTTTTGAAATCCCCCACGCCAGAGAACTACTGTTTGCAAGGCCCATTATTAGGCCCTTTTTGCCTTTCATTAACATTAAAAACTCATTTTGAATCGTTGCCTTGTAGAATAGACAATCCAAGGCTAACGCGTCAATGGGCGGAAAATAAAAAAGGGATGGGGAAATTTTTCCCACATCCGTTTAGTAAAATTAAAAAGATCAGTGTGCTTTATCTTTAGGCACTTTAATCGAGATAATTGAATCAAGAGCAGCAGGTGTTAATGTATCTTTAGCACCTCTTTTTGCTGGGTTTCCTAGGTCAAGATACGCATCAATTGCAGGCATAATTTGACCAGTAACATCAACTGATTTTGCACCTGGTGAAGCTAAATCAACACCTTGTAATATAGCAAATATAGCATTTGCTATGACTGATTTTAATGCAGGATTAGCATTTGCAAGTAAACTAAACAATTGATCAGTGTCATCTTCTGTAATTACCAATGGGTTTTTATAGCACTTCATTATAGTTTCTATTTTGTATTTGTTTAATATATTAAGGAAATCACTTTTAAATACACCACCTTTGGCCTTGAAATCACCTATGAAAGTCTTAATTGCCATATCATCACCTTTTTCCGCTTTCACTCGTCCCGATAATACCGGCTCAAACTCACGAGATAGCAGCATTCTCAGGTAAAGATCAATCATCCCCATTAATTGGCGAACAAAGTGAACAGCATTTGCTTCATCTATTTTAGTAAAATCTACAGCACTAAAATGTGTCATTTGGGATTGAAGCAATCTATCATACCCAGCAATTTTTGCAGAACTAACACGTTCTTTTTCATCTGGTTTAGCTGTCTGTAGACTAAATCTACTTCCGAACAGTCTGGTGTGAAGATCAATTTCTTTCACATCAAATTCTTTTAGCATCCTAGCATCAGAAAATACAACTTCTTTCGCACCTAAAATGTTTGCAACTGAAGGTGCCTGTAGTGATGCACCCATTGCTCCAAGACCAGGAGGTGGTGGTACTTTGCCAAGACCTGGAGGAGGTGGTGGTACTTTGCCAAGACCTGGAGGAGGTGGTGGTACTTTGCCAAGACCTGGAGGAGGTGGTGGCGCAGAACTAATAGAACTAGATACACCTCCATGATGCTGAACAACAGGTACCAAAGCATCTACTGGTGGTAAATCAGGAGACAAAGCATCAATACTTCTATACAAATCAAATCCGTCTCCACCACCTGGGCTATCGTACTTATCCTTTAGTTCTTTAAACAACTCAACAAAGCGCATTACATTTTTAATTTGTCCAAAGAAATTAACAGCATTTGTCTTAACACTTTTTGCTAGCTCAATCATTCTGTCAATATCAGCAATTGCTTGATGATCTGCGTCTAGACCTTCTGTCAAAGCCTGCTTTAAGAAAGCAAAATCATTATCAGATGGCATCATAAGTTCAAAGCTATGCAATATTTTTGAAGCATTGTAAAAAGAAGTAAAGTAATTCCTTGTAGTGCACAATGTCGTGAACTCTAAGGTTTGCAAGCCTGCAAGTACTTTAAATGAAGTATCCTTTTCCACAGATCCATGAGACACTTCTATAGCTCCAGTTTCATCTTCTTTACGAGCAAAATCATCACTAATTTTTAGTAACTTAGCTAATTTTCCAAAATGCTTTGTAACAATACTGTGTTTTTCGCTTCCCTTTCCTAATTGTGCATCAGCAAAGCGTGTTAGATTTCCCAAAGCTTCCCCATATCCAACAAACTCCACCAGGGTTCTTCCAAGTGCTTGATAGCTTGCATGATATGCTGTTTTCAGAGTAGGCAAACTTAATGATGTCGTTACAAAATCACTATGCTTCGCACCAGCAACAAGTGTTTGTGCGAAAAAATCTCGTAAGCGGGCAATTTTTTCTCTTAGGTCCATACCATTATCTAGACTTAAGTAAGCCTCCATAAGAGTGCTTCTGTCTACTTCTGCTGACAAATTATTTCTTAGTATTTTCAAACTCAACATAGCATTAGTGATTACAGGGCTAGCATTAAAAGATGATACAATCCTAGAGACTTCCTCAGCCTTTTTTACATTCATTATTTGCTCAATTTTTTTTCTTTCTTCTCTTGTTTTAGCAGTATATTCCTTACCTTCTTTTCTGGCAGAATTCTTTGCTCTTTCTTCCTTTTCTTCCCAATCCTTTTTTTCCGAAGCAATAGTACTAGAAACGGTATCTAATGCTAAAAACTCACAAGCTCTCAAAACTACGGCTGATTTCACTGCATCATTAGCGCTTATTCCTAAAACATCTGTCTTTAGCTGCACGAGATCAGCTTTTACTGGTTTTTTTGCCATTAATGCATCAAGATACCGCTTCATAAAAGATACATTTTCAGATTTTTTTAGAGCGGCATAATCTGCTGGATCTAAAGCAAAATGTTCAGAAGAAAAATCAGTTAAAGCTACCTTAACTTCCTCTATAGGCCTTCCATAATAGGTACGTAGAGCAGACTGTACATCAAGTTTCAATGTGCTGCCTAAAATTGATTTATTTAGAAGTGCTTCATATTGTGCTTTTGCAAAGGTTTGCATCAAAAATAATACAGCTCTAAAAGCTCTCAGATCTGGACCAGCAGAAGCAGAAGAACCTCCCCCACTAGCTCTACTAATCAATATATCAGTTAATGGTTTACCATCTTGATTACTCAATTCCACAGATGGTGCAATATGTGCTAGTTTTTCAACCAAATTTAAAAATCCGCGTGCAGGTAGTGCAACATTTTGATCTAGAGTGGCACACAAATCAGTAAAAACCCTTAAGCTGGCGTCAGCCATATTGTTTGTTAATATCGCCTGACGTACTCTTTCAATCAACGGTTTATTTGCTTCAAAAGCATCAGCTGCTTTTTCTTGCATAGCTTTTGTAATAGCATTGAATAAATCTACTAACTCACCAATTACATCAAAATAATCGCTATTTATTATAATATTGCCAGATTTATCCGTTTCTAATAAAAGTCCAATATCCTTTAAAATACTAGCAATTTCTTCCTCTGAAAAACTTACTTGGCTTGGTAACTGGATTGACGAAAAAATTTTGTCCATAAACTTGTGTAAAGCAATACTATCTAATGGGTGACCGCCATCACCAAGTGGAATACTACCAAAAATAGCGCCCACTTCACCTAAAATTTGCCTCCGCTTAACTTCAATTGCTTCTGGTGGCAAAAACCTAACATTTAAAAATTCTGCTAATGGTAGAACACTCCATCCACCTAGCTTAGCGCTTAACTCTCTGTGGTACTTTAAATAGCCTTCTAATCCGTTGCTAGCTCTTACCAGATCACCAATTTGATCAAAATGGTGATCTTGTGGTTGAAGACTTTTTAAAATATCTTCAATCAAGTTGCCCATTGCTCCAGAGGCTGCATTATAAGCCTTTGAGTAAATTTTCTCGTGGAATTTAGCAAATCTTTTAAATGTTTCATAGTCATCCTGATCTACACCAACTTTAGTAATTTGAACCCTCTGCCCTTGAATTACGGTGTCAACAGTAATTGTATTACTATGATCATCAAAAACCGCTCCACTTAAATCTACGCTGTCTTCCTCGATTACTGCTTGTACAAATCTCTGAATTTCTCCATCTCTAAATCCACCTCCCTTGGAGACAAGTTCCCTTTGCGTATGGCCAAGGTGAGCTTCTACCCTTTCTACTTTCCTAGTTAGGGCCGTTACCTCTCCTGAGACATGGGTACGTGCAGCGACTAAAGCTTCTTGTTTTACTCTTTCTAAATCTGCTTCGGAGGCTTTGCTGCCACCATAGTTTCTTGTTGGAAGTCCTCCTGGATACTTATCTTTTAAAAATGTACCTCCATTTTCACTAAACCACCGTGTAAGGCTTTGGCTAACCGATACAACATTAGATGCTCTTAACCCACTAATTGATGGTACTTTATCTGGTTCTAATGCTGGTCTATCAGCAACTTCTAATGCTGGTCTATCAGCAGCCATTAAAGATGTATGTATTACAATAGAAATGCTGCTAACGCTAAGCATAGCTGCAACACTAATGTTTTTTATGAATATTTGCATTGCTATAATATTTTCAAAAAATGTCCTTAGCTATATCCTAAAGAAAGTAAGTTAATTTTTAGTAAACATGAAAAAATCTATAGCACTGGTAACTTTATTCGTAACTTGTAATCATTTGGCAGGTAGCCATAGCTTTTATATAGGAGCAAATTTACGAGTAAACTATTTGTCAGGGACAAGAAACGATTCAGCAACTAACTCAAATAGAATACGTGTTGATTTAGCTTCCAGCAAAAGTGTTAGCGTTAATAAAGTATATGGTGGAATCTTTTTAGGGTATTTATTTAGAATACAAAATTTTGGTTTTGGCCCAGAATTTTTTTATAACTACGGCACAATTGAAAACACAATTAGCGCCACCCACCACGACCCAGCAGATGTTAAGGTAGATTTTGATATAAAACACCGATTAACCGCAAACAAAGGAATTGATTTAAGAATTGGTTATTTTGTTGGTAGTTATTTTCTTAATACTTTACTGGGAATAAATTGGCAAACAATGAATTTCCAAGTAACAGCACGGAGAAACGAGCTTGCTTTTCCTGCTATAATACATGATGAATACAGCCACCGCACACCTCACAAAACAAGGCCTGGTTTCAGCTTTGGTCTAGGCGTGCAAAAACAAATTACTGAAAACTACGATGTTGGATTAGAATATAAACAAACTAATTACCCCAGAACTAGATATGCACATAATTTTCAAGATGATACACAGACCACCCTCACTAGCGACATTAAATACAAAATCCATTCAATTGGTTTAAGGTTTATTTATAAGTTTTAGCTGTGGCTCGCGCGTCAATGGGCGGCAAATAAAAAAGGGATGGGGAAATTTTCCCCACATCCATTTAGTAAAATTAAAAAGATCAGTGTGCTTTAGACATTTTAATTGCAATAATTGAATCAAGAGCTGCAGGTATTAATAATCCTTTAGTATCTCTTTTTGATGCATTACTAAGGTCTAGATACGCATCAATTGCAGGTAAAATTTGACTAGTAACATCAACTGATTTTGTGGTTAAGTTAACAGTTTGTAATACAGAAATCACTACATCAGCAATTTTTGATTTTAATGCGGGATTAATATTGGCAAGAAAATCAAACGACTTATCCGTATCATCATCAGAAAAAATAGCTGGATTCTTAAATGATTTCATTAACGTTACTATTTTATAGTTTT
>JAPLON010000120.1:8238-12737 GCA_026400695.1 Pseudomonadota bacterium | reverse complement strand
TTGCCATGATATAGCTCCTTATGCCATCTTTGCTTTAATTTCATCCGCGACATTTTGCGGAACTTGTTCATAATGATCAAATACCATTGAAAATTGTGCACGACCTTGTGACATGGATCGTAAAGTATTTACATATCCAAACATATTCGCCAAAGGCACCATCGCGTTAATAACACGCGCATTACCACGTTGATCCATACCTGTAACCTGACCACGACGACTATTCAAATCGCCGATCACATCACCCATATAATCTTCCGGGGTAACAACTTCAACCTTCATTACAGGCTCTAACAACTTAGGGGCACACTTTAATATACCTTCACGGAAAGCCGCCCTTGATGCAATTTCGAAAGCCAAAGCGCTCGAGTCCACATCGTGATAAGCACCGTCTGTAAGAGTAGCTTTAAAGTCAATTGTTGGAAACCCAGCAACAACACCCGCACCAATTGCAGACTCTAATCCTTTGGTAACACCAGGGATGTATTCTCTTGGAACCGAACCACCCACAACTTTGTTTTCAAAGACAAAACCTGAACCAGGCTCTAGTGGTTCAAATGTAAATTTAACGCGAGCAAACTGACCAGCACCACCACTTTGCTTTTTATGTGTATAGTCATAATCAGCAGCTTTTGTGATAGTTTCACGATACGCAACCTGAGGCGCACCAATGTTTGCATCAACCTTATATTCACGCTTCAAGATATCAACTTTAATTTCAAGGTGTAATTCACCCATACCTTTCATAACTGTTTGACCAGTTTCAATGTCAGTATGAATACGGAATGATGGATCTTCTGAAGCTAAACGAGACAAGGCAACAGACATTCTCTCTTGGTCACCCTTAGTTTTAGGCTCAATCGCAATTTCTATAACTGGATCAGGGAATTCCATTTTTTCAAGAATTACAGGCTTTGAGCTGTCACATAAAGTGTCACCAGTTGTTGTGTATTTCAAACCACACAAAGCAACGATATCACCAGCATAAGCTTCCTTGATATCTTCACGTGAGTTCGCATGCATCAAAAGCATACGCCCAACACGCTCTTTTTTCTCTTTGATTGAGTTATCAACACCAGAACCAGCTTCAAGCTTGCCTGAATAAATACGTACGAAAGTTAGTGAACCAACGAATGGGTCAGTCATAATTTTAAATGCTAGACCTGCGAATGGCTCATTATCATCTGATTTACGAGTTGTTTCGTTACCACGATCATCAATACAATCAACCGCACCAACGTCAGCTGGTGATGGAAGATAAGCCACAACCGCATCAAGCAATGGTTGCACACCTTTGTTTTTAAATGCGCTTCCACAAAGCACAGGAACAAACATTCCTTTAATAGCACCTTTGCGAATAGCCGACCTTAGCTCTGCTGGTGTTGGTTCTTTACCATCTAGATAAGCCGCCATTAACACGTCATCAGCTTCAACCGCAGTTTCAATTAGACGGTGACGATATTCAGCAGCTTTTTCTTTTAAGTCAGCTGGAATTTCAACGATATCGAATTTCGCACCAAGACTCTCATCACGCCAAACAATCGCATTGTTTTCAACTAAATCAACCACACCAACGAAATCAGCTTCAGCACCAATTGGCAAAAGCGTAATTGCAGGACGCGCACCAAGACGATCAACAATCATATCAACGCAACGGTAAAAATCAGCACCAGTACGATCTAGCTTATTAACAAAACATATACGTGGAACGTGGTATTTATCAGCTTGGCGCCAAACAGTTTCAGATTGCGGCTCAACACCAGCAACACCGTCAAATACTGCTACAGCACCATCTAATACGCGCAATGAACGCTCAACCTCAATAGTAAAGTCAACGTGACCTGGAGTGTCGATAATGTTAATGCGATGATCATTCCAGTAACAAGTAGTTGCAGCAGAGGTAATTGTAATACCACGCTCCTGCTCTTGCTCCATCCAGTCCATGACAGCTGTGCCCTCATGAACTTCACCAATCTTGTATGATTTTCCAGTATAGTAAAGAACACGTTCTGTAGTGGTAGTTTTACCGGCGTCAATATGCGCCATGATACCAATATTACGATATTTTTCTAATGGAGTAGTGCGTGCCATATTTTAATACCCCCTACTACCAGCGATAGTGAGCAAATGCGCGATTCGCTTCAGCCATCTTATGGGTATCTTCCCTTTTCTTAACAGAAGAACCACGGCTATTAGCAGCATCCAAAAGCTCACCAGACAAACGATCAATCATCGTTTTTTCAGAACGAGAACGAGAAGCATTAATCAACCAACGAAATGCCAAAGCTTGAGAACGCTCAGCACGAACATCTGTAGGGACCTGATAAGTGGCACCACCAACACGACGTGAACGAACTTCTATAGACGGCTTCACATTTGACAAAGCTTCATGAAATAATTCAACTGGATTTTTTCCACTTTTTGCCTGAATTTTATCCATAGCAGCATAAAAAATACTTTCAGATACTGATTTTTTACCTTGCAGCATCATACAATTCATAAATTTTGCAACTACCACATCACCAAATTTGGCATCAGGGTTAATTTCGCGTTTTACCGCCGCACGACGTCGTGACATGTTCAAACCTCTTTACTATTTCAAAGAACTTAAATAATTAAAACTACTTAGGACGCTTCACACCGTATTTTGAACGACTTTGCTTACGACCTTTAACACCTTGAGTATCCAACGCACCACGTACAATGTGATAACGCACACCTGGTAAGTCCTTTACACGACCACCACGAATCAAAACAACAGAGTGCTCTTGCAAGTTGTGACCTTCACCTGGGATGTACCCAGTTACCTCAAAGCCATTCGTTAAACGAATACGAGCAACCTTACGCAAAGCTGAGTTTGGCTTTTTTGGAGCCGTTGTGAACACACGTGTACAAACACCACGACGCTGAGGACATGCTTCTAAAGCAGGAACCTTATTCCGATTAACTTTCGGTTCGCGTGATTTTCGTATTAACTGATTTATTGTTGGCATAATTTAATCTCTGGGTATCTGTTGTTAATTTTCCCTGTAAACTCTAGGTATCCTAATGATTGACCAAAACAAAGTCAAGCATTTCTTTACGCAGCTCGCAAGGAAACTTCCATTTTTTCAATCGCATCTTTTTCGTCCAAATCCTCAACCGCTGAAAGCTCACGCACAAAGCGTTCTACAGCAGCTTGATATATTTGACGTTCACTATACGATTGCTCATTATCATTACTACGACGATACAAATCACGAATAACTTCAGCAATTGCCCCTGGCATACCTGAATTTATTTTTGTCTCATATTCTTGAGCACGACGACTCCACATAACCCTACGTGGCTTAGTACGCACAGAAAGCATTTTCAAAGCATCATCCATTTCCGTTTTTGAACTTAACGGACGCAAACCAGCATTTTCAGCCTTTTCTTTAGGTAAACGTAAAACCATCTTATCTTTATCAAAATTAATAACCAACAACTCTAACTGAGTTCCAGCAATATTATGCGATTCACAACCTATAAGCTTACCAACTCCATGTGCTGGGTATACAACGTGCTCACCAACTTTAAAATTTTTTGCAGCCATTCACTTAGTTCCTTAAAAAATTTCTTCTACTTTCCTAACATGGGAATGATTTTTTTAATTTCAAGTACAAATCACTTTCCAGGCTCTTTACTAAAATGTTCAGGATACTTCCCAGACACTTTTGCCCAAACATCAGCATCAGAAGGCGCATCCTTTACACGAATAATATTCGGCCATTTTTTTGAATACTCACGGTTGAGCTCCAACCAATGCCCTAGTAAATCTTCCTTGGTATCCGGAACTATTGCCTCTACTGGGCACTCAACCTCACAAACACCACAGTCAATACAAATATCTGGGTCTATCACTAGCATGTTTTCACCCTCGAAAAAACAATCAACCGGACATACATCAACACAATCAGTATACTTACACTTAATACAAGCTTCGGTAACAACGTAAGTCACAAATTTAAAGCGGGGTAATTCACATACTAATTTGAATATGTAGCACACTTGAAATATGTAAACAAGACACAATGCTTATGAACAATGTGAAATCTTGATATAAATACCAAGAATTTGCCTATTAATAACGCTCATAGAATAAATATTTTCTGCTTTTTCTCTTCCGTTTTCACCCATGTTTTGGCAAATTGCAGTATCCAAATAACACTTTTTCATGGCTTTAAATAAGGCCGCAGAATCTTTAACTGGTACCTTCAATCCATTAACCCCATCCTGCACTAAATCATCGCAGCCTCTGGAAAAAGTGGTAATTACCGGCAAACCACAAGCCATAGCCTCTAATAAAGATTTTGGCATACCTTCTCTATAGCTAGGCAGAACCGCCACGGAAGTATTTCCATAAATAGAAACTATGTCATCGGTATGCTCGTACCATTCAACAACTTTTTCACTGCACCAACTTCGCAAAACATTATAAGGGACAGTTTCAGGGTTTTCAGAATCTGGAGAACCAACCA
>JAPLON010000120.1:7739-8215 GCA_026400695.1 Pseudomonadota bacterium | reverse complement strand
TTGTTTTTAAAAAACCTAGCTGCCTCCACAAACTCTTTAACACCTTTACTCCACAACATGCGCGCAACAAGCGTAAAAGTAAAAATACCTTCATAAGATCTAGGCAAAAAAGCATCAACATCAACCCCTGAACCAGCTACCAAATGCAAGTTGCACTTTGGCAATAACAATGCACAGTCATTGTAATCATCTGAATTTTGAACAATCACAGTTACATCTGAATGATTTAAGGCCAATCTTAGAGCAAAACTTACGAATGGCTTTAGCATCCTAGCCTTTAGATGATTGGATGTGAATATGTACCCAAAACCATTAATTGAGTTAATGCTTGAAGCACCATATAAACGAGCTAATACAGCACTATACAACGCTGGTTTTAAGCCAACATTATGAACAAAATTAGGGCGAAAATTCTTAAAAACCTTAAACAAATCAAATATTGTTTTAATCTCAGTAAAAGGATTTAAACTACCACG
>JAPLON010000120.1:0-7733 GCA_026400695.1 Pseudomonadota bacterium | reverse complement strand
ACCCAAAAATTACGTATACCATTTATTTTTGCAGAATCTGTTTGAGAAAAATTAGTTGTTGCTACAGCAACCTCAAAACCACTCTCCATTGCAGCATGCGCCAAACTTAGTCTGTGACTTAAAAAATACTCAGCACGAGCAACAACATATAAGAGCCTCATTGTATCTTTAAAGAACCAACAAATGTTTGTTTAACTGACGCCTCAATCTCAATCTCGCTATCTCTTACAATCGCCTTACCCATAGCACGACGCTGACTCATTTGCAAAAATGAAAAGTTATCTTTACCTAGGCGTTCTTGCCAAAATAAAGGCAAAAAGGTTTGTATGTATAAACTACCGTTATTCTCGTTAATATGTTGTTTTGGAGAAAAGCACCTACAAACATAATCAAATGGAACAGTTTCGTCTTCTGCAGTCAAAATGACTCTATTATAATCCAACCTTGCAATCCCATTAATATCTGGATCAAGATTTAAAACATCTTCAATAGTACGTAACTCAACCACACAAGTTTTCCCGGCATCACACACCGACACAGGCATTATATCAAATGTTTGACTAAGTCTTTCTGGCATTTCCGTGGTTTCTAGCAACATCTTAGGAAGACTTACAGTCACCATATTACCATGCGTTTTAGCATGATATATACCACCATAAGTATGCAAATCAGCTTCACCATTTACACCAATCAAATGTCTTGCAACAGCTAGTAAGCCATGGTTGATTGACCAAACGCTTCCATCTTTTGCAATTGACTTAACCCAAAATTGGCCACCTTCTTGCCACACAAAACAAGTTATTGTTTGACAAAGTTCAGCTGCAATCTTCGTAGCAAATGATATTTCTGGCTTTTGAGAAACCTCAACAACAGCAGCAACATGCCCTTGAAAAGCTTCTGTAGTAAAACAATCATATAAACTGTAGTTTAAGGACAACATGCCCAACCCTTAACCAATTTTAAGAATTCATATTCTGAAAAAAGTCATGATTATTCTTGCTAAATTTAAGCTTATCAAGCAAGAATTCCATAGCTTCAACAGTACCCATTGGATTCAATATACGACGCAATACCCACATTTTAGCAAGTTCAGCTTTATCAGTCACTAGCAACTCTTCCTTACGGGTTCCTGACTTATTAATATCGATAGTTGGGAAAACACGTTTATCAGAAAGTTTACGATCAAGCACAATTTCAGCGTTACCAGTACCCTTAAATTCCTCAAAGATAACTTCGTCCATACGAGAACCAGTGTCAACCAGTGCAGTAGCGATGATAGTAAGTGAACCACCTTCTTCAATATTACGCGCTGCACCAAAGAAACGCTTAGGTCGTTGCAAAGCATTAGCATCAACACCACCTGTAAGAACCTTACCAGATGATGGCACAACCGTATTATAAGCCCTTGCCAAACGAGTAACGGAATCTAGCAAAATAATCACATCACGCTTTTGCTCGACCAAACGTTTAGCTTTTTCTATAACCATTTCAGCAACTTGTACATGACGAGAAGCTGGCTCGTCAAAAGTTGAACTAACCACTTCACCTTTTACAGATCTGGCCATATCAGTCACCTCTTCAGGGCGCTCATCAATTAGCAAAACTATTAGATAAGCATCTGGGTGATTAGCGGTAATCGAGTGCGCTATACTTTGTAACATTACTGTTTTACCAGTACGTGGCGGCGCAACAATAAGCGCACGCTGCCCCATTCCCATAGGGGACACCAAATCAATCACCCTAGTTGTAGAATCTTTAGTTGGCCTACCATCGTTAAATTCAAGATTCAAACGTCTATCAGGGTACAACGGCGTTAAGTTATCAAAATTAATGCGATGGCGAATTTCTTCAGGATCAACAAAGTTAACTTTTTTTGTTTTAACCAAAGCAAAATATCGCTCACCTTCTTTTGGAGCACGAATCTCCCCTTCCACACTGTCACCTGTACGCAACCCTAAACGTCTAACTTGATTAGGTGAAACATAAATATCATCAGGGCCAGGCAAATAATTTGACTCAGGAGAACGCAAGAAACCGAAACCATCTTGCAAAATCTCAATAACGCCATCCCCGTATATAGCAATATCTTTTTCAGCAAGTTTTTTCAAAATTGCAAACATAAGATCCTGCTTACGCAGGCTGCTAGCATTTTCAATTGCATGCTCTTCAGCAATAATCAAAAGTTCTGCCGGTGTTTTGGTCTTTAAATCTTGTAAATGCATAATTCTCTCAGAATGGTTTGATTATAACTAAAATAACTATAAAAATTAAAAGTATTGTGGGAATCTCGTTGATAACGCGAAAAAATTTCGAAGACTTATTACAAGACCCTAGCTTGAGCTGAATCCGCATTGCATCCAGAAAAGAGTTAAACATAATTAGTAGAAATACGCAAGTAAGTTTTGCATGAACCCAGGGATGTGTGATTGTGCCAGGAATAAATAGCAACAGCCCACCTGATAAAATCACTATATACATAGCTGGTCTTAAAATAATTTTTGAAAGTTTTTCTTCCATAATTTCAAGCATCTTACCGTTTTCCGGAAACTCTACATGGTAGACAAACAGTCTTGGCAAATAAAAGAGACCTGCCATCCACGCAACAACTGAAACTATATGAACAACCTTAATCCACAAATAAAAATCTAAAATAAAATCCATTAATATTATCTAAAATGTTAAATGACTACTGTGAATCTAACATATTTTTTGTTAAGCTGTTGATGTACAAAATTTTAAAATTTTACAAAGGAGAAACCTTGTGAAGATTCTGTTTATTTTATTTATTCTTACTCAGGGATTGTTTGCTGATGGGGGATTTGCTGATTCGCCTATGCTAGGACAGTTTTTAATGATTGGTTCGGTTTTAGCTATATTTTATTTCATTGTTATTCGCCCCCAACAAAAAAAAGCTCAGGCACACCAAGCCATGATTAAAGAATTGCGTAAAGGTGACCGAGTTATAACAGCAGGTGGAATTTTAGGGACTGTTGATAAAGTAATTAACGACAGTGAAATAAGCCTAGAAATTGCGGAAGGTATCAAGGTTAGGGCAGTAAAATCAACGGTTAACAATATTGTTGCTAAACCTCAACCAGCCAACGAACCTTCAAAACAAATTAAGAATGACTCTGAAAAGGCACCTTCAACTGCCAATGCAGCACCTAAAAAAATTCCAGCAAAAGGTCCTGCAGTAAAAATCGCTACAAAAAAACCTACCCCTAAATCAAAAAGTGAGTAATTAAGTCCGATGATGTTATTTGGTTTATCTAGGGCTTGACCTAAGAGGCGGCTCACACTTGCAATTAGAAGTTGATTTAAAAGCTGTAAACGCAGAATTTTTAAGCAATTTGCTAAGCGATGTGCGAAGCGCACTTAGAAAGTCTAACATAGGGTATCTAAACATAAGAGTAGAAGGAAAAGATAGTAATCCTAAATTATTTTTAGACCTTAGGGATGTAAGCCAAAAAGATAAGGCAATTAGCATCATTAAAAAAATAGATCCGTCATTAGTGGCAGAAGCTACACCAGAAGGTCAAATCACAATTTCAGTTGATCCAGTTGCCGCTCAAAATCGCGCCAAAAAGATTGTTGAGCAATCAATTGAAGTAATCAGACGCCGTATTGATGAATCTGGCACAAAAGAACCAACCATTCTTCGCCAGGGATCCGATCGCATCATCGTACAGTTACCAGGTGTAGATGATCCACAAGAAGTTAAAAAACTACTTGGCCAAACCGCAAAAATGACTTTCCACATGGTTGACCATTCCGCCCAAAACTCTGGCATACCAGGAGCTGATTCGTCAATGCTTGACTATGTACGCGGTGATGAAGGAAGTGGCAGGAAAATTGCTGTTAGAAATACAATATCAGTCAGTGGTGAACATCTGATTGATGCCCAAGTTTCAACCGACAATCAAAGCGGCGAAATTGGAGTATCTTTACGCTTTAATAAAATCGGAGCACGTAAATTTGCTGAAATTTCTGCAAACAGCATAGGCAAACAATTTGCCATTGTTCTAGATGGTAAAGTCCTTACCGCTCCAGTATTTAGATCAGCAATCCCCGATGGCAACGCCTCAATCAGCGGAGGTTTCCGCAGCATTAAGGAAGCAAATGAATTAGCACTATTGCTTAGAGCAGGATCGCTACCAGCACCATTAAAAGTTGTTGAAGAACGTACAGTAGGCCCAAGTCTTGGCGCTGACTCAATCCACGATGGTAGGAATGCTACAGTGATTGCGTTTTTGTTAGTTTCTGTATTTATGATTATGGGCTATTCAACATTTGGCGTGTTCGCAAATCTAGCCTTAGCATTTAACATGATACTGCTTTTTGCAGGACTTTCTCTACTGCAAGCAACCTTAACTCTTCCAGGTATTGCTGGTATTGCAATGACTATTGGAATGGCAGTTGATGCTAACGTCCTAATTTACGAACGAATAAAAGAAGAACTTCGATTAGGAACTCCTGCATTTACTGCGATTGAGGCAGGGTTTGACCGAGC
This sequence comes from Pseudomonadota bacterium, assembly GCA_026400695.1. GTDB lineage: Bacteria > Pseudomonadota > Alphaproteobacteria > Paracaedibacterales > CAITNM01 > CAITNM01. Next base: position 3,223 of record JAPLON010000120.1, on the reverse strand, counting down.
AATGACCACAATTGTTGACTCAAACCTAACAACTCTAATTGCAGCAGCAGCCCTTTACGAGTTTGGTACAGGACCTATTCGCGGTTTTGCGGTAACCACCGCCATTGGTATTTCAGTATCAATGTTCACTGCTCTTTCGGTAACTAAGTTAGTAACCGCTTGGTGGTTTAAAAATAAACAACTAGAAACTCTACCAATTTAAGGCAAACTATGGCTATTTTAAATTTAATCCCACACAACACCAATTTTGACTTTATTGGTAAACGCAAAATCACTTTTTCGATTGTGATTTTATCAACTTTAATGGTCTTAGGCGGAATATTGTTTAAAGGACTTAACTACGGAATCGATTTTAAAGGCGGCGTGGTTATGGAAGTTCGCATGCCTAACGTTCCTAATATTGCAGACTTACGCGATAAATTTGAACCTTTAAAACTTGGTGAAGTTGCGATCCAGCACTTTGGTTCCGACAAAGAGCTAATGATCAAGTTTGAAAACATCGAAGGACAAACCAATATTCCTGAATCTGCAGTAAGCACCATTAAGCAAATTTTAGGCGATGGTGTTGAATACCGCAAAATTGAAACCGTTGGCCCTAAAGTTGGCGGGGAAATGATAAGTAATGCCCTAATGGCAGTTCTGTACGCATTACTTGGTATTATGATATACGTAGGATTCCGCTTTGAATGGCGCTTTGCAATTTGCGCAATTATTGCCCTAGGACACGACTGTTTTTTAATTTTGGGAATGTATTCCCTATTTCCACTTGAATTCAACGAGACTGCAATCACAGCAATTTTAATGACTGCAGGTTATTCCATTAATGACACCATCGTGGTTCTAGACAGAATTCGTGAAAATATAAAGCGTTGTCGTAATATAACTTTGGTAGAGATACTAAATAAAAGTATTAACGAGACATTATCAAGAACCATATTAACCGTAGTGACCACCTTCCTTTCGGTGCTCGCTTTGTTCTTATTTGGTGGCAAAATTATTGCAATTTTCGTATTACCTATTTTGGTTAGTTTGATTATTGGCACGATTTCTTCAATCTTTGTGGCTTCTCCACTGCTGCTATATTTTAACGTTAAACACGGTAAAGAATTAGACGAAGAAGAAGAACGTATTCGTAAATCACTTGAAACTGAAGGTCGTTATGAAGAGGGAGTCCCAGCACAATTTGCAGAAGACGGCGTAATTGAAAGCGAAGACCCCATACGCAAATAAGTAACACTAAAAACTTCCCCCCCTTAATGTACGCAATTGCTAAATTAAGGGGTTTTTAATTTGTAAAAATCATTAATTATTGCCTGTTTACATCCTTGACAGCCACCTTAAAATTTCCTATATAGATCGATGTATAATTAAAAATTAGCATCCTATGTTTTATTCAGAAAAAAAATTACATACATTAAAGCTTTTGGCATTATCTATATTTTTTTCAAGCGCAGCTTTTTGTGCTGCTGAAAAAGATGAGCCATCTCCAGAAGAACTTACAAGGACATATTTAAAATATTTGCAGCTTGACGATGCAGTTATGGATAAAACTCGAGCTCTTCCAATAGATAGTGCAAAATATGGATTAGCTATTATTGCTTGCCTCCTAAAAACAACGGAACGTTTAGAACATTGCAAGCATGTAAATGCTGGCCCTTCATATGGATGCTCATTTACCGCCAAGAATGAACCACCGATACAATTTATTGTCCATGCGATAACCGGCAAGAAAAGCTGGAAAAAAGAAATGCTAGAATCACTTGATTCGTCAATAACTATTGCTGATGTTGGCTGCGGCCTAGGATTCTCCACTATCAGCGTAGTTTTACAAACACTAGAAATCTACGAGAAAGATAGCTGGGAATTAAAAGCACCTATACACATTGATTTATACGATATTTCTCCAGAACATAAAGAACCGCTTATTGCATTAGCAGCTCTTATAAACATGGCACTCCCTAAGTATTTTAAAATTAAAACTTTCGTGCATGACGCAGTACAACCATTTCCAGAACAAAATTACTATAGATTAGCTATGGGATTCAACTTCATGCATTATGTTCCACAAACTAATTGGGCCTTAGTACTTCAAAATCTTGAAAATTCTATGAAAAAAGGCGGCATGCTCTTCTTAACAGCAGACCATTACCTGTGCGGCTTAGATAAAGATGATGCCGATCATCTAGAATCTTCAATAGAAAATTATGGCTCTCCTTTTATTATTCCTACTTGCCTTCTTTTTAGTAAAAAAGGTGGAAAAGCAAATGGAACACAGCTTACAAACCTAGACCTTAAGGCTGTCCTGAAAGAAGATAAAGAAAACACTCCCGGACATCAATATAGCTTTAATGACATTCACCGCGAAAATTTTTTAGAACTATCGAAAGCTATGCTGCAAAAGAAACCCACTCCATCTTCCAGTGAACTTACAGCAAAAGAAATTGAAATGTTTTCAGCAGGCATTCTACGTAACCTTAGACTAGGAGAATTAGCCATACAGCTTGGCTGTTATCGTTTTAATGAAGAGCTATTTGAAAGTGCTTTGGGAGCATATTTAGGAGAAGAAAGTAGGTTAGCAAAAAAAGAACTAGATTGGTCAAAACATTTACCAAAAAATAGCGATGGCTCTCCATCATCTGTTGGGATGACCTTTATAAAAGGGTAGTTTATAAATAATTGTGCAAGTTTTAAATTAACCTACACAACGATAACCGATGTACCACTGCTTGACAGCGGTATTTAGTGATACAATTCCATTGTTATATGTAATTTTATGCAGCTGAAATTAATCACTGGACTGCCGCGCCCCAAAAGGGGCTTGCAGAGACGAGATCTGGTCATTACGTTCAAGCTCTGCCCCGTCGAAATACATTAGGCTGCGCGGTACGTCGGGTTACGAGAAGCCCTCTTTGTGAGCTTGCGCAGTAGGTGAAACGATCCAGTTTTATTTTTTCGTCTCGTTTTAAAGCATCGCGAATGTGGAGTAGTCGGTTTTTAGTCTAGGTAGGCTTAGTCTCGTACCCATAAAGGGCGTTTATGCTTTTTGCAAAGCATCTTCTTGGCAGTAAGTAGGCCTTTGGTAATTTGCCATTAGCCCAGTAATCCTTGGCATACAGCAAGGTACGCAACAGTTTGCATTTATTCCGTTCATGCCAATATTCAAACGGTAGCAAACTGCAACGTGCCAGTGAAAGTATCTTTTCAAAGGAAGTGTTTTTTTATT
>JAPLON010000001.1:663-6121 GCA_026400695.1 Pseudomonadota bacterium | reverse complement strand
CCTTCATACAACGTTAGAGGTAGTGTTAAGGGTTTATGCGACGATGCTATAGAAAGTTTATTAAGCAGCGGGGATGTGTATTTTAGATTAAATTATGAAAACAAAACACTTGATTCCAATCTAAGAATGCGTGGTGGTGGTAATTACAATAAGAATGGAAAATACATAAATTCTGGATTTGATAATTTTCTTCTTTTTATTGGAGGATCTGGCGGAGCATTGTCAGCTATATCTTTTCCAATATACCGTGGAAGTGGAGACTTTAGTGCATATATGTGTTTTGCTGTTACTGGTTGTTTTGGTAGTTGTGCTATGGCATTTTATGAAGCTAGAAGAACAAAAGCAGCTATCGCTTTTAAAAAAATAGATCCAGATGGACCTACATCAGAAATATTTGTAGGACTTAAAGATCTCGCTGCTAATGCTGCAAGTAATTTGAAAGATATGTCACAAAAAATAGAAAATTGAATTAATAGAAAATTGAATTAATAGAAAATTGAATTATATATTTATAATAAAATCATTTTTTAAAATAAATTGCTGCCACTCTAATATGGCAGCAATTTATTTAAAATAATCTAATAAAACTGTACTAGTTCCATAGTTTATTTATTTTTTATTTTTTGATTTAACTCCAGACAACCATTCTCCAGGTGTTCTGTGATTCCCCTGCGATAACCACTGTCCAGGTGATCTGTGTTGTCCTTGTGAAGTCCAATCGCTAGTTGTTCTATGACCACCTGCAGCCAACCCTGCATCTACAGTAGCTTTCGAAGAACTTCCACCACCACCACGCATTCTTAGATTGGAATCAAGTGATCCCCGCTGCTTAATAAACTTTCTATAGCATCGTCGCATAAACCCTTAACACTACCTCTAACGTTGTATGAAGGTATGTCAAATTTTTCATCTTCAGACTCTACGGAAAAAGTTCCTTGTTTGAACATTAAACGAGCAGGCTTGTCTGTGTAAACAGATCCATCATCGATATCTATTTGAGCAGCTAATATAGGTGTTGCCAGCAGTAATGCACATATCATTGTCTTCATCTCAATATCTCCTTCAATTCCAGTTTATGTGGAATGATACCCACACGAAAACCCTAATCTCAGATTGAAATTTTACTCCAGTTGAAATTTTTTGATTTTTCCAGAGGAAAAAATTTCAATCTGGTACTTCGATACCAGAATAATCCACAAAACACAATTTTTGTGCTGCAGTCTAATTTCCATCGTTCTGGCTACCTTACCTTCCAGACGCAGCAACAACGTGTTTTTATGGTATTTTCATAGCACCTTTATTTTTTGATAATTTTTTAAATTTAAGAAAACAACCATCAAACACCCCTCTGAAATAGATTTTAAGGTGGTTTACATCGCCATATTAGTGAAAAACGTAAAAATCTACGTAAAAAAATCATCTGCCTTCTGCGTGCATTTAAACAACCATACAAACGATATTGGCTTATTCCCTAGTTTTGTAAGAAATTCTCGAAAATTTAGCACACTTCTCATCATCATTTTTTCTGAAAGAAACAGCACCGCAGGTACTTTTGCGCAGAGCGCGTAAGTGCGCATTTTGCAATTCTGCCAAAATGACATTGGATTCGGCTATGCCTCATGTTTTATTTTTCATCTGATAAACATCTTTAGCATTTCTATCTCACCTAATTTCATCAAACACAGAAAAACAAAACTTCTTAAGTGGAGTTTCGAAGAAACGAAACTTAAGTCCAATGGTCAGATTGAGATTTTGAAAAAATTGAAACCTGCGCGCTTACACGTTGCAAGCAACGTTTCTGAAAAACCGCAGTTTTACTAGGTTTCAAAAACTAAAATCTTGCTTTCAAAAATTAGCAAAAAGCTGTTTTAGGTAATTCTCGCTGTTTGGAAAAGATGCAGAGTGATTAACGCTAGAAAAAGGTTAGAATGGTAGATATATTTTTCTAAAGCTTAATTGAGAAAACCCTAATAATTTCAAGGACAGATTATGACAACATCTCCTAAAACACCTATTGAAGCATCAGCAAAAAAAGAACTCATCAAGTACATCGCTAAAGAAGCTGTCTTACTGAATCTTGGCAATCAAGAAAAAGCAGCTAAGGCTTTAGAAATTGTGCTGTCTGGAATTATCAAGGTTTTGCAAGACGAAAAACCCCTTCGATTTTTAGGTTTTGGCACTTTTTCTGTTCAAAACATTGCCGCCAGAACGGGTAGAAATCCAAGAACAGGAGCTTCAATCGAAATAGCTGCCCAGAAGAGACCTGTGTTTAAGCCTGGAAAAGACATGAAAGAGGCTCTCAATCCTAATAAAAATTCCAAAAAGAAAACTGCTTCTAAAAAACCAGCTCAAAAGAAGTAGTTCTTGCCCTTCTTAACTGGAAGTACTAAAGGTCTTGTTTCGATATTTTTCAGGGTGCCACTGCTCTTGTATGGCCTTTATGAGCATGGCTTTAGCGTTTTTGACTTTTCCCCTTAGTACCTGTATATCAACAGCTTTTATGGCATTGGAAATGGCTTCTTGGCTGTTTAGTTTAACAATCCGCTTAGCTTGAGAGTTTGTAAATCCATATTCTATGAGTTGGTTAATGATTGCCTTTTCAGATCGAAGCTCCTTTTGGATTATCTCGGCTTTTTCAATCTGAGATTTTTCGAATTCCGTAGTTTTGTAATTTGGATTTTTCTTGATCGAAAAATTGACTGATGTGATTTTTCGAGATTGTTTTATTTCTTCGTAATCAATGAGTATATCTGTCTTGGAATTGATCTCACGTTTGGCTATTTCCAGAACTTTTACCTTAAATATCCCATATAGTTTATATTTATTTCCTTCGATAAAACAGAATTTACGTAAATCAGAAATGTCAATTTCTCTGCTACCTAGGTATTGATATTGTTTCAGCAACTCAAATATCCTTACAGCATAAATACTAGAAAGCCCCATGATGTCTGGTATTTTGATAACGGTGAATTCTTTCTTAAGTTCCAGCAAATAAGGGCGTAATTCTTGAGCAATTTTTAGCTCAACGATACCTTCATTATGCCAATAGTCTGCTACACTTAACCATGATACTTGGAGAGTTCTATTTTTTGATAAATCCCTTATGGAAAGAACTCTGCCAATAAGTCGTTTTGTTACCTTTTGTAATTCTGTATACATCCCATGATGGCTAACTTGAGTGATTGAGCAAAATTCTTTAATGCTAATTCTATGACGGGTAAAATCATTATCTGTTGGCTTAATCTGAGACAGCAGCCAAAGAATCACTCTCTTTTCTTGAAGAGTTAAGCGATACTTAGACTCTATGAGTTTATTATGTTGAACAATTAGTTCTGTTTTTGGCTGAATTTTTTCGCTCTTCATCAGATATTTTCCCAGAAAGTTTTTTATATTTTATCAACATATAACCTATTAATAAAGGTAATAGTTAACACTAAAAAGGTAATAGCTCACACTAAAAAGGTAATAGCTCACACTAAAAAAGTAATAGTTTGAATGTAAAATATGAGGATTTCTGCGGCTCTCCAGGCGCCTAAAATACTTAAAACATTTAAATGTTTTAAAAACAAGAAAAAGGAAAAGAAAAAATATTCATTTTGCTGTGGATAACTACCGTTATCCTAAACGGAAAAAACCTTAGTTTTTAAGTTATTTACCCTAAGGGGCTTTGCCCCTCGCGCAGACCTTCGGTCTTTGCTACCCCCTTACTCGGCAAAGAAAAGACGTTATTTCAGTTTCTGCCAAAACAATTCTGCGTTGTTTATGAAAAACAGATTAAAAACTTAAAATACCTCTAAATATTTCTAGAAAAACCGCTGTAGGCTTGATGTCTACAAGAAAATAAAAACAACATAAAGAATTTTGCTAGTCGTAAACGTCTTTTCTGTGTCCAACTTCAAGGACAAGAACAACAAGAAGATGATCTTTTATTCGGCAGATGATGCGATAGTCCCCAACACGATAACGCCATAAGCCAGATTTATTACCAACAAGCGGACTAGCCGTAGCACGGGGATCTGTTGTGACTCTTTCATGAAGATAGTTACGTATTTTCTTTTGGATAGGAAAGTCCAGCTTTTCAAGCTGTTTTTCTGCTATTGGCTCCCATTCAATCAACCAAGCCAAGTCGTTCCTCTACTTCCGCCATAGTGTATCTTTCACCGGTAGAGTTTTTCAAAACCTCTACCGCTATGTCATAGTCTGCCATATCTTCTATACTCTCAATAATAGCCTTCTTAGCGCAATATTCCTTTGTCTTGCCTCTACGTTTGGCTACCTTCTCTAGTAATCTCTCTTCTTTTTCGCTGAGTTCTACGGTTAACATTTTATTTTCCCCCGCTATATCTTCAACAGTTATTCTACCTCATTTTGTTCTGTAGCAGTATTGAAAATAATTGTCCTTTAAAACTTAGAAAAACTGCGGTTTTTCAGAAACGTTGCTTGCAACGTATAAGCGCGCAGGTTATCGATTTTTTTAAAATCTCAATCTGACTTTCTGACTTAAGTTTCGTCGCTACGCAACTCCACTTAAGAACTTTTGTTTTTCTGTGTCTGATGAGATGTGGGAGATGAAAATTTGTTCAACAAGTGAAAAACAAACAATGAGGCGTAGCCAAATCCGATTTTCATATATCGAATGAAAATGAGATAATGTTCATATATCGAATGAAAATGAGATAATGCGCACTTATGCGCTATTTACCGCAAGTGTAGCCTAACGGCGTTTGATTGTTTGTAAAAAGGGATGATTTTTCAATTCCATAGTTGTTTATTTGGATGTACGGAATATAACGATCTCTGATTTTTCAACTTTATATTTTTCTCCTTTTCGTGTAGTAGGTTGGCAAGAATTATAGATTCTTCAAGGGAAACATCATGAACAAAATAGCTAGGTTATGTTTACTTGCGGGGGTTTTTGGAATTATTGCTTACCCTTGTGTAGCAGCAGATGATCAAGATGATGTGCGATCTAGTGAGCATTGTTGTCACACAACTCATGAAGTTATGAATGATCCAGTTTTTGTAGAAGATAGTTTCTTTCCAAAAAATAATGGCTACGAGAGTTTTTCTTCAGATAGAAGCAGCAGATGTTCTGCAGAAGATTCTTTCAATATACCAGCACAGAATATGTTTGTTCCTAAAAGCTTGGGGACAATTGCAATAGCCTATAAAGGAAAAGAATTCTACGTAATAAACGATAAAGGTGAGTTTCTAGTTCAACGTTACAATTTAAGTAAAGAATTGCGTGAAATTGATAACGAAAAATTAAAAAAATTTATTAGTTCAGGCTATCTGTCCTTAAAAAAGGTTGGAGATGAATATGCAATCACTCACAATTTCAGATTACTTGGCGGAGGCCCTGTTTCAGGTGCAGTTGCATATTGGTTAACTAAAACACTCTGTTACGGAACAGCCGTAGCTGCAGTTACCACTGTTGTTGTAACAACAGGAGGTGCGG
>JAPLON010000001.1:0-629 GCA_026400695.1 Pseudomonadota bacterium | reverse complement strand
GGTGCGGCAGGAGCACTTACTAGTGTTGGAGCAACATTAGCAACCAGTGGTGCTTCAACAGCTGTAGCTGTAACTGGAGCAGCTATTTCAGGTGCTGGCCTGGCAAGTGAGGCAGCGTTAGCAACAACTGCAGTTGTTTCAAGTGCTGGAGGTATTGGTGGAGCTGTTGCTGCTGTTGAATCAGCATCTTTAGGAGCTTGGGCAGTTTTTACAGCTATTCCTTTTCTGCCTTAATACAACGTTTATGCAAGATTAAGGGGTATATTTTGTTTTTGTACTAGTACGTCGTCTAAAGAAATCTGCCGCACCTAAAGGGCTCATTTTTTTATTTAAGTTATCATATTAATAAACCGTGTTGTCCTACTCTGGGTAGGAAATAAAATAATAGAAAAGGTGAAATCATGAAAATAGTTCTATGTGCTTTATTGTTAGTAACACAAGCTTTTGCGGCTGTAGAAGTAGATGAAGGATCAGTTTACTCAAACAGACCTGCTCGTTTAATGTTCAAACAAGGAACTTTTTCCGTAGAGTCTGAAGATGAAAAATTTGACATACCTTCATACAACGTTAGAGGTAGTGTTAAGGGTTTATGCGACGATGCTATAGAAAGTTTATTAAGCAGCGGGGAT
>JAPLON010000073.1:17064-21919 GCA_026400695.1 Pseudomonadota bacterium | reverse complement strand
TAAGGTATTATATAATACCAACATAATTTAAAATTTTTATTGAATATGAGCCGTGGTGCAATTGCCGTTTTATCTAGTGAAAATTTAGTACACAATATCGCACAAATAAAAGCTGCCGCCCCTTCAAAATCTATTATCGCCATGGTAAAGGCTAACGCTTATGGACACGGTATTCGTTCAACCGCAATTCGTCTTGATAAGCATGTAGACAGTCTGGGAGTAGCATCTATTGAAGAAGGGCTAGCACTACGCAAAGCTGGGGTTAAAAGCCCAATCGTTTTAGCAGAAGGTGTTTTTGAGCCGGATGAATTATTAATCGCCGCTTGCCAAAACTTTCATGTGGTATTCCATGATCCGACTCAACTTGATTGGCTAAAAGGACTTAGCCTACCCTTACCTTTGGTTTCTTGGTTAAAAGTAGATTCAGGACTAGGAAGACTCGGATTTTCAATAAGCGATGCCCCACACGCTCTAAACATACTAAAAAATTGCCTCTACATTAAACAACCAATTGGCTTAATGTCCCATATTTCATGTGCTGATAATCCAGATCACGGCCTAAACGAAACACAGCTAAAAGCATTTAATCAACTAGCAAATAATTGGGAAGGACCAATAAGCCTAGCAAATTCAGCAACAATTTTTGCTTTTCCACAAGGCCACTACGATGTAATTCGCCCGGGATTATTCATGTATGGCGTATCACCTTTTAAAGGCAAAAAAGCTAGCGATTACGGTCTAAAACCCGTAATGACCCTTCAAACTAGATTAATCTCCGTAAGAAGGCGTGAAGCTGGTTCATTTATTGGTTATGGTGCTACATATCAATGCACAGAACCTACAAATATTGGTATTATCGCAATTGGTTATGGAGATGGTTATTTAAGAGCATTACCACCAAATACACCGGTTTTAGTTAACGGAGAAAAATGCCACCTAGTAGGACGCATTTCCATGGATATGGCCGCCATTGACCTTAGCCAGTGTAAAGATGCGAAAGTAGGAGACCCAGTAGTGCTGTGGGGAGAAGGATTACCAATTGAAGAAATTATTGAAGACTCACCTTTAATTGCTTACGAATTACTAACTGGTGTGCAATCGCGTGTTAATTTCCATTGGACTATGGCGTAATAAAACCGCCACAGCTTTTACTGTAGCGGTTTTTAGGATAATCAGAAATTTTTAGAACTGAACTGATTTTGCTATATCTAAAACTTCAGCTAAAGATTTTACTCCCGTGCCAAAACCTTCGTCCAATACTGCATCATCAGCAACTACACCTTTTTCGTGAAAATAAGCAACTGCTAGAATTAGCTGAAGAGTGGCCGGATTATAGTGACCACTACCTCGGTTAATTTTTTTAATTTTTCCTGCCCTTACTTCTGTATGTCCTCCACAAGCAAGTGGTTTACCAACGTCATCTATTTGAAAGAAATAACTGTGGTGAGCAGCACCTAATGTAGCACTTTTCTTTTGAGGATAAATGCAGCATTCCTCATTAGGAGCTAAGGCCCAAATGGTATCAGCAGTATCCAAGACATCATCACCATGATAAATTAGTCCACCTTTAATTGTAATCAAAGATTCTTTATAAAGATCCGGGTGATGTGTTTCTTTCCCAGAGCCTTGTGAGCACACAATAAACCTACCACTGGCTCTGAAACGTGGACCTGAAACTTCAGCGATTAATCCACCTAGTTTTCCGCCTTTTATACTCATTAAGTATGCAGCTAAATTATATGACTTTGGTAATGCTTGAAATTGCATTTCACCCATATTTAAAAATACTGGCTCCATAACTTGTTCAAGCATCACAGTTGGCATAGGCATTGACATGCTACCAGATGATGACGCTAACATCTGGTAGGCTTGTACATCTTGATACAAATCAACGCGACTCTGTCTTTCCGAGTTTTCCTCTAGGAAAGCTTGAAATTCACCGCTTATATCACGTTTAAATTTTCCAGAAACTAGCTTTAAAACTGTTCCAAAATCACCTTTTAAAAGATTTGCCATACTAGGATCATGCATACCGTGCATCATCATGCTATTATCTAAAAACCATTGGTCCATTTGGTCTATTGCTGCATTTTCTGTAGGTAAAGATTTTTTTGCGAAGTGTTTAAGTAAGTGATATTGTTTAGTTGCAAGAATGCGCTGCTTTTGTTTTTCAATATAACTACCAATCTCTGCGTCTGTTACGGGTGTAGTAGCATGAACATTGATAATTTCTGCTAATAGCTCCAAATCTACCGCTAATATTCGATCACCGCCTGCCATCATATGGCCACCAGCTGGCTCGCTTATCATTTGCTCTATGGCACTAAATGATGTCATAGCTGGCGCAGCCGTGAGATCTGACTTTCTAATAGCATTTTCTACAAATGCTCTAATAATTTTAAAGGCAGTTATACCTGCCTGAGATCTTGATTTAGAGCTTCTGAAAACTTCAAATTCAGCCATGCCTTTAGCTGCTTGGTCATCTTTTGTAGTAATGACTAATGGTTTGGCTCCAGGAAGATGCTCAAACGGATCTAAGACCGTAGGGACAGGTAGAACAGCTGTAGCTGAGTAAGCTTTAACAAAAAATACTAAAGCTAACGTAATTATATGTATAAATCTTAATGTCATTTATTAAATTTCCAAAATTAACTCATTCGACCTTTATATAATAATTATATTAAAAATGTCAATGATTTTGTAAGAAAATTATTAATGAAATTTCAGCTTTAGATGTAGTATTGATTAACCCCCGCCTAAGCGAGGGTTTTAGATTAATTGATAGTCAATTTTGCAGCTGTTTATTACTCTTCTTGAGATTCTTCAATAGATTCCTCAATTTTACTAACTGAAACAACCGTTTCACCACTTTCAATTCTAAAGACAATCACTCCTTGGGTACGACGCCCTGTAATGCGAATATCTGTGATCGGGCAACGAATCAACTGGCCACTATTTGTAACCAGCATAATTTGATCTTTTTCAGTAACTGGGAACGAAGCAACAACACCACCATTACGCACATTCGTAATGATGCTATCAAAGCCAACACCACCTCGGTTTGTTGTACGGTATTCGTAAGCTGAGCTACGCTTACCAAAACCTTTTTCAGTAACGGTTAAAATAAATTCTTCGCTACCGCGCAATTCTTCAAAGCGTTCATTGCTAATAGTGATTGTTTCAACATTTTCATCTGCTTCAACTATCTCAGGCTCGTCAGTAACACCTTGACGAACAGCTTTTGCCATTTTTAAGTAGGCATTGCGTTCTTCAACACTAACTTTTCCAGGATTTAGTATTGTCATGCCAATTACGTAATCTTTTGGCTGCAATTTCAGACCTCTAACACCATTAGATTCACGCCCAGCAAAGACACGAACGTTATCAACAACCTTAAAACGATTACACAAACCTTTTTTGGTAAACAACATGACATCGTCTTTTTCAACGCACAATTTAACCGCAATTAATTCTTCACCATCTTCTTCCAATTTCATAGCACGCTTGCCGTTGCTTGGAATATTTGAGAAATCTTCCAATTTATTACGACGCACGTTGCCGTGATTAGTAGCAAACATCAAGAATATCTCTTGGTCATCGCGTTCGGTTGCTTCAGGTAATACCAACACCGTTGAAATAGTTTCATTAGCCGCCAATGGTAACAAATTAACCATTGCCCGCCCCTTTGATTGAGGCGTTGCCAAAGGCAAATTATATGCTTTCATTTGGTAAACTTTACCAAGTGTAGAAAAGAACAGCACATGACTATGAGTATTCGCAATAATCACATCGCAAACTACATCCTCATCTTTAATAGTCATTGCAGAACGCCCCTTACCACCGCGCCTTTGGGCACGATAAGTAGATAGAGGGACTCGTTTAATATAGCCACCAAGACTTACTGTAATTACCATTTCTTCACGTTGAATTAAATCATCCAACTCAAACTTAGTAAGAGCATCTTCAATTAAAGTACGGCGAGGACTTGGGAACGCCTCTTTGATTGCATTCAATTCTTCTTTAATAATCAACAAAATGCGTTCACGAGAAGCTAAAATGTCCAAATACTCTTGAATGTCTTTTGCGATATCATCCAAATCCCTAAGAATTTTTTCACGCTCTAAACCAGTTAAGCGGTGTAAGCGCAAATCTAAAATAGCGTTGGCTTGAATTTCGCTTAAGCGGTATTCACCATCAATGCTAACAACATCAGTATTGCCCTCCACCAATTTAATGTAGACAGCTACCATTGAACCGTCCCATGTGCGGGATAACAATTGTTCACGAGCATCGCTGCGGTCCTTGGCAGCGCGCACTAGCTCAATCACTGGATCAAGGTTAGCAACTGCCACAGAAAACCCTAGCAATACATGACTCTTCTCACGAGCACGAGCCAATAAATACTTAGTGCGTCGATTAACTACTTCTTCACGGAAATCAACAAAATACTGCAACATAGCCTTAAGAGAAAGCTGTTCAGGACGACCATGAATCAAAGCCAACATATTGTAACCAAAGCTCACCTGGAGTTGGCTATGTCTGTAAAGTTTATTAAGTATTACTTCGGCATTAACATCCTTTTTAAGCTCAATAACAACCCTGACTCCTTCACGGTTTGATTCATCGCGCAAGTCTGAAATACCTTCAATAGTTTTATCACGAACCAACTCAGCGATTTTTTCAATCATTCTAGCTTTGTTCACCTGGTAAGGCGTCTCATGAACAACAATAGCTTCGCGATTGCCGTTTATGGTTTCAACTGTAGTATTTGAGCGAATGGTAATGCTACCACGACCAGTTTGGAAAGCATCAATGATTCCTTTTTTCCCAAGAACCGTAGCAACTGTTGGAAAAT
>JAPLON010000073.1:0-17039 GCA_026400695.1 Pseudomonadota bacterium | reverse complement strand
AGGGTCAGTTCTGGATTATCGATCAACGCACAAGTAGCATCAATAATTTCACCTAAGTTATGGGTAGGAATGTTAGTGGCCATACCAACAGCAATTCCGCTAGTACCATTAACCAAAAGATTCGGAAATTTCGACGGAAGAACAGTAGGCTCAACCGTTGTGTCATCGTAGTTAGCACGAAAATCGACGGTATCTAAATCAATATCGTCAAGTATTGAATGGGCTAGTTTGCTTAGACGTGCTTCTGTATAACGTTCGGCTGCCGGTGGATCACCATCCATTGAACCAAAGTTACCCTGACCATCAACCAAAGGCATCCTAAGGCTAAACGGCTGCGCCAAACGCACCATTGCATCATAAATAGCTAAGTTACCATGGGGGTGATACTTCGCCATAACATTACCAACAACGTTGGCAGACTTTTTATGTGGGCGATTATACTCAAGCCCAATTTCTTTCATTGTGTACAAAATACGGCGATGCACTGGCTTCAAGCCATCTCGCACATCTGGTAAAGCACGCGAAACGATCACACTCATCGCATAATCAAGGTACGAGCGCTTCATTTCCTCTTCTAAAGATACCGGCTTAATATCAGTTGTCTGCGTACTATTGCTCATGTTTTTGCTGCATAACGAAGTTGCATAGAGCTTACCACCTTTTAGTAAGCGTTTCTATGGAAAACTATGAGCTACAAAAACAAAAAACTAAGCAAAGCTAGATAGAACTTAATGCAAAGCAAATGTAAAGGCTGGTGTGCTCACTGAATTTGGCATCAACGGCCCCCCCAGGCCCACTTTAACTGAATGTAGCTTGCCTTCAATTTCTTTAAGCCAAAACTGCAAGAAATCTTGTAAGCGTGGATATTGCGGCGCAATATCAAATTCTTGCCAAATATAAGTTTGAAGCAGTGATGGATGATCTGGAAGGTGATAAGTAATTTCAGCCGTAGTTAGGCGGTATCCACCCCAGGCATCTTCAAAATCTGACATACTAACCTTTGCATTACTACCCTATATTATTAGGATAGCTAGCAAAAGTTAACGAAGAGTTAGTCTGCTAAAATTTTAGTAACTTCTTTAACATTTTCCATAGTTAAAGATTTGATATAATAGTGTGGGTATTCTGTTCCACCTGGCTTATTAGACTCAATTTTTAAAAATTGTAGATCTAGCTCACACATTTCTATCAAATAAATTTCTGCTTTATTAAAAAATTTATCCCAAGTACTTTTCCACTGGTTAGAGAAACTTAGGTGAATAAACCCGTCTTTTAAATCAAGGTCACTACCATGAAAAACTCCAATTCTTTGAAAATCTTCCCACTGAAGTGGGGTAAATATTTTAAAGATTTTTTGTAAATCTTCCATGGTAGTTTTACATCTCCTTATTAAAACTTTTTCACAAAAGTTCTAATTGTATTTCCAACAAGATGTCCACTACTAATTCCAGGGCCACGGTTGGGCAACTGAGTAATACTGCCTTGATCACGTGGATTAGTACAAGTTGCTTCAACTCCACCTAATTCATGAGAAACTTGATCTGCACCGGTTTCAACTAGAGCCTCTACACCTCTTATCCTTCGGTACAATTCTGTGTGCCATGTTACGCAATTACACCCAAATATATTGTATCGCTTAACTGTCACTACCCTAAGCCCTTTACCCTTAAGTTCTTTAGTAAATTCATTCTCGAAATCATGTTGGGATTTTACTCTTCCTGTTTCAACTCTTCTCGTCATTAACTCAGAATGCAAAACCTTAAAGGCCAGCCCCTCGATTGTTTCACCATCATCTGCCTTCAAATTAAGAGTGCCATTTAGATAAAATGGATACCACGCATCAAATTCTGGATTACCAGGAAATTCGATCACAGGTTCAGCAGATCGTTCTCGTGTGATTATAAATGTAGTTTTTACGTCAGCTAATGTTCTTACTGAAGTTCCAGCATCTAAATTATGTTCCCAAGTTGCAACAACAGGAACCCCAACTTGATAAGGAACCTTTTCCCCCAATTCACCTGGCTCAATATCAGTAGAATCAGCAGCATTTAATGCACAAAACCCACCAATTAATAATGTAAATAAAATTTTTCTCATATTTGAATACCTTTCACGTATTACCAATCCCAACAAGCGCAGATTATATCCAAAAGTTATAAACTTGCAAGTAATAATTCGTGGCGACTGCTTGTATAATCTGAACTTCTTCCTGGTAGAGGGTATAGATCGTGTTCCCAAGGTTCATAAAGCATTTGCCCTGTTGGATTACCAATTTTATGGATAAGCTCTAAATCACTTCTAGAAAGAACTTCTTCAGTACCGTTACGACGCCTTATCACCTGTTCATGCGCAAGACAACAGTTACATGAGTATATTCTGTAATAATTAACTTCGCCTTTTTTTACATAATCATTTACAAAATAGTGTACCCCCGGTATTTCTCGCATAATGTGGCGAACTACTTCCAGTTCAGGAAATTTTTCAAATCTAAATCTTTCAACTTTTACGCCATTAGAAGTTGTTCTTACAGAAACACTTGATTGATCATTCAGATCACCCGCACATAAAAAACCTAAACTTGTCACCAACAAAGCTAACATTATTTTCTTCATTTCTTAAAATCCTTCAACCGTTAATACTTTGCAAAAAGCGGCTGAGGTTCTGGGATTACAAATCCAGGTTTTAAAGCCAGCTTAAGTGATGCAAAATTTTTATCTTCTACACCAAGCATAGCTAAAATTTTAAAACTTGTTAGTGGTAAAATAGGTTGCGTTAAGATTGCAACTTGGCGAATAATTTCAGTCAAAACATATAAAACTGTCGCCATTCTGGCAGGATCTTCTTTTTTCAAAGACCAAGGTTTTTGAGCATCCACATAACGATTAGCCTCACCTATAATCTGCCAAACCGTTTCGCAATAACGGTGCAATTGAAAATTATCAATTTGCTTACGCAAAGTTGGTAGCAAATCATTAGGCATTGCTAAAAGCGCTTTGTCTGCTTCTTCAAAATCTCCTGGTGTCGGAACTGTAGCTTCAGCATTTTTGTAAATAAATGAAAGCACCCTTTGGCATAAGTTACCGTAAGCATTTGCTAAGTCTGTATTTAAACGTCCTATAAATGCACTTTGCGAAAAATCACCATCTTGACCAAAAGACAGGTCACGTAACATAAAATACCGGAAAGCATCAGAACCATAGGTTGCGACAACTTCAACTGGATCAATTACATTACCAAGGGATTTTGACATTTTTTCCCCTTCAACCATCCACCAACCATGGGCAAAAACGGTTTTCGGTAAAGGCAATTGGGCCGCCATTAAAAATGCTGGCCAGTAAACGCTATGGAAGCGCAGAATATCCTTACCAACCACATGAATTGCTTGGTTCCAATATGGTTCATAACCAGCGTTCGGATAACCAAGCGCTGAAAGATAATTAGTTAAGGCATCAAGCCAGACATACATAACATGATCAGGATCACCCGGAACTGGTACCCCCCATTTTAAAGTACGTCTTGAAATTGAAAGATCTTTTAATCCACCCTCAATAAATCTAAGTACTTCGTTGCGACGAGATTCTGGCTGTATTGCTTCTGGATGCTTGGAATAATAATCCAGTAAAGGTTGTTGCCATGCAGACAATTTAAAAAAGTAGCTAGATTCTTTGATCCATTCTACTTCAGCGCCCGTTGGGGCCTTGCCATTAACAATTTCGTCTTCTTGGTAAAAGGCTTCATCGCGAACTGCATACCAGCCAGCATACTCACCAAGATAAATATTTCCACTATCTAATAATTGCTGCCAAAGGTATTGCACAGCAGCCTTATGGCGACTTTCTGTTGTGCGAATAAAGTCAGTATTGGTAAGGTTTAAAAGCGGACAAAGGTTGCTAAAACTTACCGAAACCTCATCAACAAAATCTTGAGGATCAACGCCTTTTGCTGCAGCTGCTTTTTCAATTTTTTGGCCGTGTTCATCAGTCCCAGTTAAAAATTTTACATCAAAACCATCAAGCTGCTTAAAGCGAGCTATCATATCACAAGCAAGACTCGTATAAGCATGGCCTATGTGAGGCTTATCATTCACATAATAAATCGGAGTAGTAATGTAAAAAGGTTTTTCCATAATCCCTTACGCTGCTTTCAACAGTGATTGCCCAATACTTTTAGCTAGATCTGTATTTTCCCATGAAAAGCCACCATCTTCCTGGGTAGAGCGACCAAAATGTCCATATGCTGCAGTACGCAAATAAATAGGATTATTCAAGTTCAAAAGCTCACGAATAGCTTTGGGTCTTAAATCTATATTTTGCTCAATCCAGTCCAATATCAACTGGTCAGCTACCTTACCAGTATTGTGTGTGGTTAAGTACAATGATAATGGCTTTGCCATACCAATAGAATAAGCCACTTGCATAGTACAACGTTTTGCGAGGCCAGAAGCCACCACATTTTTAGCCAAATAGCGCATCATATAAGCTGCAGAACGATCAACCTTTGTAGGATCCTTACCTGAAAACGCTCCACCACCATGGGGAGCCGCTCCACCATAAGTATCAACAATAATTTTGCGCCCAGTTAAACCAGTATCTCCATCTGGACCACCAATAACGAACCGCCCAGTGGGGTTAATCAGAATGCTGTCATTTACTGGCATCCATCCTTTTGGCAAACAAGTTTCTAGAATTGGAAGAACAATTTTGCGAATTTTATCTAACGATACGCCATCCGCGTGTTGAGTAGACAACAGCAATTTGTGCGCCTTAACTGGCATACCATCTTGATAAAGCAAGGTTACCTGAGCCTTAGCATCAGGTCCTAAAATATCTGGATATTCCTCTAATCTAGCTCGGTGCAAACCTTGTAAAATACGGTGAGAATAATGCAAAGCGGCTGGCATTAAAGTTTCGGTTTCATTACAAGCATACCCAAACATAATACCCTGATCACCTGCCCCCTCATCCTTTTGGTAAGCCTCATCAACCCCCATAGCTATATCGGCTGATTGACCATGCAAAAAATTTGAAATTTGCAATTTTTCATGGTGAAAACCTTCTTGTTCATAGCCAATTTCTTTTACCAATTCACGGATGTTAGCATCAATTTCTTCTTCTGAAATTTTAGCATTTGAACGATATTCCCCAGCAATAACAACTCGATTAGTCGTTGCCAAAGTCTCAATCGCCAAACGAGCATTGGGATCTTGTTCTAGATGCATATCAACTATCAAGTCAGAAATTTGATCGCACACCTTATCAGGATGACCTGCAGAAACTGATTCGCTAGTAAACAAATGTTGCGCCATAGCATTACCCTTTAAATTTAGCTAGATTAAAGAAAACGTTTATTGAATTAACATAATGCTTGTTGACAGCCATTGCCACTTAAATTTTCCAGAATTTAAAGAAGATATTGATAAAGTCATTGCAAATGCTGCTGATAATCAAGTTAAATACATGCTCACGGTTAATACCAGACTATCTGAAACCCTAGCAGTTCAAAGCATTGCCGAAAAATATAAAAATGTTTTTTGTAGCGTAGGAGTACATCCCCACGACAGCAAAGATTATAACGATCAAAGTCTTATAAATAAGCTAATAAGCCACTCCAGCCATCCTAAAGTAGTAGCCTTAGGTGAAACTGGCCTTGATTATTACTACAATAACAGTGATAGAGACGATCAAATAAATTGCTTTAAGATGCACCTTGAAGCTGGGACTAAGCTTGATATGCCGGTAATTATTCACACACGTAACGCAGATGAAGACACAATTGCCTGCTTAAATGAGTCCCCCAATGCTAAAGGAGTATTCCACTGTTTTAGTGGATCAAGTGAATTTGCTAAACAAGGACTTGATCATGGTTTATATATATCTTTTTCGGGAATCATTACTTTTAAAAAAGCTGAAGATTTGCGTGCTGCGGTTAACTACGTGCCACTTGAAAGAATGTTAGTGGAAACAGATTCACCATTTCTAGCCCCACTACCCCACCGTGGCAAACGCAACGAACCTGCGTTCACACGCTATGTTGCCGAGCTAGTTGCAGATATTAAAGGTGTCTCATTTGAAGAAGTAGCTGAAGTGACAACCAATAATTTCTTTAAATTATTTAACAGAGCTAAAGCATCTGAGTGAATAATGGCCAAATCCCCAAAATAGGGCCTCTATCAAAAATTTAATAAATCGTTAAGAATGTAAGTAGATCTCCTTTAAAAATTTTTGCAACGACAAATTTTAAATGTTAAAAAAATTAGTTAGAGCTCTTTTTAGTTTAGTCGTATGCCTTACTGTTGTTGGATCAATTGCAACAGGAGTAATTGGATACATTTATTGGCATATTAAAATAACTCTGCCAAACGATGATTTTTTAAATGAATATCAAGCTCCAGAACTAACACGTATTTACGATCGCCATTTCCAACTTCTACAAGAATGGACTCCTGTAAATCGCATCAATATAAAATTCACAGACATCCCTGAAAAAGTTATAGCGGCATTTTTAGTTGCAGAAGACAAAAATTTTTACAACCACTCTGGAATTGATCCATTACGAATTATTCGAGCAGCACTTCAAAATTTAACCCAAGGGAAATCAACAAAAAATCTGATCGGTGCTTCTACCATCACCCAACAAGTGGCCAAAAATTTTTTAGTTGGTAACGAAAAAAGTATGCTACGCAAACTCCGCGAAGTATTTGCAACCATTTCAATTGAAAATAAATTAAGCAAGGACCACATTTTAGAGCTTTACCTGAATCAAATTTACCTTGGCAATGGTGCCTATGGTGTGCAAAGTGCTGCACTAAGGTACTTTGGTAAAAGCGCTGAACAAATATCTATTGCCCAAGCATCATTACTAGCTTCCCTTCCTAAAGCGCCAGGAAGCCTCAGCACCCCAAAAAATATTAAAAAATTAACCACTCGCCGTAATGCAATTATTCATGCACTTCATGAACAAGGATACATTAGTGAATTTGAAGCAAACAAAGCTATTAAGGAAAAAATTGAAATCAAAGTAGATGACATAACTTCACCAAACTATAACTACTACCTTTTACCATTAAAAGACGCCTTACTTGAACAACAACCTAATTTCAACCAAACTGATGGTCTTGAAATTTTTAGCTGCATGGATGCAAAATTTCAACAGGCAGCACAAAATGCCTTACGTGAAGGGCTACTGCAATATGATCTAAAGCAAAAAGTTTTTGCCAAACCAATAACCAGCCTAGGAGCTGATTACAAAATATCTGAACTAAAGCAAATCAACATACCTGATTGTCCGAAAAATTATCAAAAAGCCATAGTTGATTTTACTAAAAAAAAACCAATAGTAATTTTAGAAAACGAAACGTCACTTCCATTCGATTCTACAGGCTGGTCTTTTGAAAATAGTCTAGCAACTGGGAATGTAGTTTTAGTAGAAGTTAAAAATAAGGTCGCACACCTTCGCCAAATCCCTGAAATTAGCGGAGGTATTGTGGTAATGGAAGCAAGAACCGGGAAAGTTCTAGCTATGGTTGGAGGTTGGAGTTCTACCTCAAACCAATTTAATTGCGCAACACAAGCACTTAGACAGCCAGGATCTTGTTTTAAACCATTTGTCGATCTATCAGCCCTAGAACATGGCGCTACCCCAAATGATATTATTGAAGATGGGCCGATTGTCATGCGACTTAATAACGGAAAAGAAATTTATAAACCCAAAAACATAAATGGTAAGTTCCATGGTGCTGTATCAGTAAAAAATAGTCTAGCTCACTCGTACAACTTAGCATCAATCAATCTTGCTCTGGATACAGGGCTTGAACATATAAGAGATATTGCCGACCTTTTCGGAATATACAACCAAACGCCAAAGCATCCTTCAGTAATTTTAGGAGCATGTGAAACTACTTTATTAAAACTTACCACAGCCTATGCCATGATTTTTAATGGGGGATATTATATAAAACCACGTTTTTTTAATGCTTATGCTCAAAGAAAAATCTCATGTGTAAATAAAAATACATCTAAATGCGACATTGAATGTCAAAAAAGTCTTGGCGCTGTGCCACTATTAACCGCCTTGAAAAACAACCAAAGGGTTGCAACTCCGCAAGCAATATTTGGAATGTTGGAAATGTTACGTGCTGTAATCACTGACGGCACAGGAAGATCTCTACTTCCTTTAGAAAAAAAACTTGGTGTAACTCTTCGTGGAAAAACCGGCACCACCAACAATAACATGGATGCTTGGTTTATTGGCTGTGTAAGTAGGGTATTCGTTGGGTTTTTGAAGCCAAAAAATCTAAGGAGTGGCGGTGCTGCGATTGCAATGCCAATATATAGTAACTTTATCAAAAACATTCTTTCTGATAGTCTAGTGAGAGTGGAGAATTTTTAAGCCCAGGGAGCTAGGTACGGTTTTGATACAGCCTGACGTTTTAAAAAGCAATATAATTTCTAATGATGAGGCAATCCCATCATATAAAAATAAGCACAAATATACCCCACATGCAGAAGGCCATAGCTATTCATACTGGCGCCGCAGAATTCTACTTTCTATTATTGCAGGGTACGCTGCCTTTTATCTGGTACGCCTAAACTTCACCATGGCTATACCATACCTACAATCAGACCTTGGTTACACTAAAGCTGAAATCGGTATGATTTTTTCAACTGGTGCAATTCTTTATGGACTTGGTAAAGGTTTAGCAGGCCTACTTGGTGACCGCAGCAATGCACGTTTTTTAATGAGCACAGGACTATTCGCTTCTGCAGTATCAAGCTTTTTTTTAGGATTTTGCTCAACATGGACAATGCTCCTGACTATTTACACCTTAAGCATGTGCTTTCAATCACTGGGATGGCCTCCTTGTGCCCGCCTACTAACCCACTGGTTTAGCCCAAAAGAAATTGCCACTAAGTGGGCTATGTGGAATAGCTCACAACAAATTGGAGGCGCACTTATTGTAATAATTTCTCCTTATATCATGGCGGCATATGGTTGGAGATCAGTATTCTTCATACCAGGGGCTTTTTGTGCATTATTTGCTTTATTTTTGCTTAACCGCTTACGTGACACTCCAGAATCTCTAGGGTTACCAGCAATTGAAGCACATCATGGCTTGGTTGAAGCGCATGAGGTTGACGATAGCAAATTGACAACTAAAGAAATTTTTAAACAAGTGGTTTGCAACAAACTAGTTTGGTACGTGTGTTTTGCTAACTTCTTCGTTTACATTGTACGTATGTTTGTAATAACTTGGGCACCCACATTTTTAAGCGAATTTAAAGGTAGCAGCCTAAAACTTGCCGGATGGCAAACTGCAATGTTTGAGATTACTGGAATTTTTGGTGGCATTATTGCAGGCTACCTTTCTGATAAACTTTTCGAAGGTAGACGGGGTAGAGTTGGCTTCATATTCATGATCGCCTTATCAGTTAGCATACTAATGTTATGGAAATCACCGATTGATCAAAAATGGCAACATTTTTTGGGCATGATGTTAATTGGCTTCTTAGTTACAGGACCGCAAATTTTAGTTGGAGTTGCTGCCGCTGATTTTGCCTCTAAAAAAGCTGCAGGTGCCGCTTCAGGATTAACTGGCACTGTTGGTTACTTAGGCACTGCTGTAGCAGGCGTTGGTGTTGGACTTATTGTTGACAATTACGGATGGGATTTAGCCTTCGCAGCAATTGCAATTTGCGCTGTTTTAAGTTCATTTTTCTTTGCACTTACGTGGAATCATCGTGCTAAAGTTCTAGACAAGCAAAGTCAATCTCAGGACATGTAAATGTTTTTTCGCTCTATCGCACTTGCGGTGTGTTTATTATGTAGTACTTTAAAGGCAGAATTTAAATTCGAAGAATACATAGAAAACAGTGCAAAAGATTTTATTAGTGATCTTTGTGCCGAATTTCCACCCGCCAAAGAAAAAGAATATGAAGAAGCGAAAAAGCAATTAGAAAAAAATTTTAAAGCAAAAAAATGGGCTGCCGGATTAAACGCAGCAAGAACCATACTAACACACCATGAAAAACACCCAGAAGCCCTCATAAGCGTTGCAATCTTTTGCTACCATGCAAACAAGCAGATTAAACGAGCAAATTATGAATACTCAAGAACTTGCCAATATGCCGCTTATTTTGCATATCAAAGCGCAAAAACTAACTTACAAAAGGCACAGGCACTTTTACTATATTGCACAGACAACTATGCTCCTAACGGTTTAGAGGAAGCAAATAAACTTTATTCAATTAAAAAATTACGAGAAGAAGATTCTCGCTTTAAAGATATTTATAAATTTAAATACGAAAATCATAATCTTGAAGAAAGCCCCCAAGGAGCAATCTTAAATCTTAATTTTTCACAAAATCTAGAAATCACAGAACCTGAGAATTACTTAGAAATTTCGCCTAACGTAGATGGTTTCACACAAGTTGAAGGGAAAAGTATATCTATTTCCGGATTTCAATCAGGCACAGAATACAAAGTTAAAATACGTCCAGGGATTCAAAGTGCATTTGACGAAAAAATAGATTCAGAAAATGAAGTCAGTTTTTTTGTAAATGATTTAAAGCCAATCATTAGATTTAGCAATACCTACATTTACCCCAAGCAAGAGAAAATTCTAATACCTGTTAGAGCAATTAATATAGATTCTGCAAAAGTAACGCTATACAGAATACCTGACCGTAATATCGTTAATAATCTAAACAGCCTGATGGAAACCTCATATCAGCTCCATGTAGCTGAGAATTTATTTTCTACAAAAATTGACTTTAATGGTAAAGCTACGCCCAACCAAACAATTACAAAAAATCTTGATGTCACAAAAAGTATACCCGAATTAAAACCTGGAATTTATGTATTAAGGGTTGCACAAGAAGGCGTGCTGCAATATCGAGGCGAAGAAAATAATCAATGGTTCATTGTAACTGATATTGGTTTAACCACTTTTAAAAGTGATCAAACACTAGTAGTACAAGCACGTGCTTTTTCTAGCGCAAAACCATTGAAAAATATTCAATTAGAACTTGTTAGTGCAGATAATGATATTTTAGGAACAGCTACTACTGATTCCGATGGATTTGCCGAATTTCCCAAAGAATTACTAAATGGAAAAGCAGGTAAGCGACCAGTTGCAATTTTTGCCAAGAATGAACAGCTAGGGTTTAGCTTTTTATCACTGAGTTCAGCTGGATTTGATTTTAGTGATCGAGGTGCTAAGGGCCGCAAAATTAAAAACGACTATGACGTAATGATTTTTTGTGAACGTGGTATCTATAGACCAGATGAAAAAGTCAACGTAGCCGCAATTTTGCGCAACGCACAAGGAAAGGAAGTTCCTACAACTCCCCTTACATTTATTGTAAAAACCCCAAAGGGTACAGAAATTAAACGTGAAACTATTAATGGAGACGATTTAGGTTCATACCACACGGAATATCATATACCAGCTGATTGTCCTGTGGGTATGTGGTCAATTGAAATTTTTGTTGATCCAACCAAATCACCAATTAATAGTACTGAATTTAGGGTTGATGATTTTAGCCCAAATAAAATGGAGCTATCTCTCACCCCAGTAAAGAAAACTGTAAAACCTGGCGAGACCCAAAAATGTACCTTAAGAGCACATTACCTTTATGGCGCTCCAGTAGATAAGTGCAAGGCAATATTAGAAGCAAAAATCACCACCGACCATACTCCTTTTACAAAATGGAAAAATTTTCGTTTTGGCCTTGAGGATGATAAGTTCGTAAGCCAAGTAGTCAACGGAACAACATCGTTAATCACAGATGGTAAAACAGAACTTACAGTAGATTTACCAACTGATCTTAGCTGTTCACAAGCCTTAAAAGTAGATCTCAGCGCACGGCTAGCAGACGCACCATCATCTCAGCAAGTAGTAACTACAGTAAATATGCTAACCCAACCATACATTGTTGGAATTCATGAAAAAGAAACAGGTACTTCTAAAAACATTGAAATAGAAATAATTACTGTTGATTGCGATGGCAACTTAGTATCAACAGATGATTTGGAATACACCTTCTTCAAAAGTGAAGCTCATTACCAATGGTACAAAGATAAGGGTAGCTGGAACTATCAAAAAGTATTTCAAGACAAACCTTTAGACAAAGGAAAAATTGATACCAAGGATAGCTCCCCGACTATATTAAGTTTTGAGAATAAGGATGACGCGCATCATGCAATAGAAATAAGGCAAAAAGATGGCACTAAAGTTGCTAAATATCATTTAGGTAAGCAGTTTAACACTGGTAAAGATCAGCCTGACAATCTTCTAATCACTCCTGAAACAAAAGTTGTTAAGCTAGGTGAGCCTGCTGTTTTAAGAGTGAATGCACCTTTTGAAGGGGAAGCAACCATTATTTCTGGGTTAAACTCCGTACAAACCAAAGATACTATCCACCTAAATAAAGGCAGCAATATTGTAAAAGTACCAACCCATGAGTCTTGGGGAAGTGGCGCTTACGTATTGATATCTCTAGTTCGCCCCTTAGATAAAAAAATAACAGAAATTCAACCAAAAAGAATTGTCGGTTTGCACTGGATTCAAATTGACCACAAAGACAGTGTGCTTGATGTAAAACTAGATTTGCCAGAACATATCAAACCACAAAGCCAGCTAAAGGTTCCTGTGCAAATTGAAAATACTAGCAATCAAAAAGCACGACTAATGATTGCCATTGTTGATGAAGGCGTTATTGGTCTTACAAATTTTACAGCACCTGATCCAATTAAATATTTTTTCGGACAACGTGAACTTGGCCTAGAAATGCGCGATGTGTATGGGTACATTATTGATCCAGTTGATGCAGATGTAATTGACATCCGTTCTGGTGGAGATGGCTTAATGCTAAGAAGAGGTGCCTTCGTACCGCGCATAAATGACAAAGTATTAAGCTTTTTTGATGGCGATGTTCACCTTAATAGCGAGGGCAAGGCAGAAGTACATATGGATGTGCCTCTATTTTTCGGTAAGCTAAAAGTTTATGCAGTAGCAATTACCAAAAATAAAATGGGTAGCCAATCTGGTACAACTATAGTTAAAGATACTTTGATAGTTGATCCAAATTTACCAATATTTTTAACAGTTGATGATGAAAATCACTTTAACATTCGTCTTGAAAATACCTCAGACCAAGCAATTGAATTTGAAATAAGCATTATTTTTGAAGAAGCACTTCAAGCAAATACGCATAAAGAAACGATAAAACTAGATCCAAAAGAACAGAAAAATTTGCGTCTAAAAGCAAATGCTGAACAAGTTGGAGAAGGCACAGTAAGCATCCAAGCCAAGGGTGAGCAGATTAATTATAAGCACTCAACCAAAGTTGAAGTACGCCCAGTCTATCAACCAGTACTTTCAACTTCCATGCACGAAATTAAACCTAATAAAAATCTCGATCTTTCCAAGGAAGAAATTTTAAAAGGCTTGAATGCAACCAAAGCAGAAGGTGACTTGTTTATAACGAATCGGGGACCATGGAACTTTGGTAAAATTCAAAAGTGGTTACTGAACTATCCATTTGGCTGTAATCAGCAAATTATTAGCAAAGGTTTTGCGGCTATTTTTGCCATAAAGCAATGTAAGGATGATACCACTGAAGCTAGCCGTCTAGAATACCAACGAATATGCTATGAGATAATTGAGCTTTTGAACGAACGCCAAAGCTCTAATGGCAACTGGGGAATGTGGCCACGAGAAAGTAGCTATTTTGAAATAACCTCTTACGCTATAGAAATGCTAATTTATGGGCAAGATTGTGGTTTAACAGTCCCAAAAACTATGGTTGAAAAAGCCGTACAATTTGCTAAAAACCAAATAAATTCTATTGATTGGCAAATCAGAGATGGCCGTAAAAAAGCTGATTGCATAGCAGGTTTTGTAAAATTATGTTCACAAGCAAAAAAAATAGACACAGCAACCACACGCTATTGCTTTGACGAATATTTCGAAAAATGCGATACACCTGTTGGCAAAGCACTGTTTACCGCAGCAGTCGCTAGCATTCAAGATTTAGGCAGAGTTAAACGTGGTGTTAAAAGCTTAGAGTCAGCCATTAGCAAGGGGATTACCCTTGATGACGCAGCATCAATTGTTGCACACCTAACCCCATTTAAAGAAATTGATATAATTGAGGAAATGCTGCAAACGCTAAATAAAATTTTACAAAACGGAATGAACGGTGATATCACCAAGCTAAATACGCAAACTTTAGCCATGATTTTAAAATCTAATTTTGGTTATGCTGTCCCAAACAGTAAGAAAATAAAAATCTCAGTTAACGAAAAATCGTATAATGCAAACAGCAATCTTAACCTAGCGATTAAACCGTTGGATGAGCTGGCAGTTCAAAACCAGGGAGATGATTCAATTTGGTTATTTATTAATGCCTATGGGATTCCAAAAGAGCCAGAGCCCACAGCTGAAAAAGGTATTAAATGCACCCGCACTTTCCATAAAACTGATGGCACAAAGATTGATCCACAGAATATGACCATTGGTGAACGTGTTGTTGTAATTATTGAAGGTAAAATTAGCGCCCAAGAAAATGAAGGTTTCATGATGCTTTCTGAATGGCTACCAGCAGGATTTACCCACACTAACACCACATCTAACTACGAATGGCTAAAAGGCACTACCGATAATGCTACAATACAAAAACGCCATGACCGTTACATTGCTTCATGGAAACAACCAGCAAAATCAGAAGAATTTAAGATCGTATATGAAATAATTGCTACCCACACCGGAAAATTCCAACATCCTGGTCTTCATGTTGAAAATATGATAAATCCTTCGCATTACGCATCATACGCACCAACCACTACAGTTGTGCAAGATGGCAATGGTGATAGCAATGAAGATGAAAAGAAAGATAAATCGGATTAAGTTATGTGGAAAGCAACAGTCTATACACTTTTTCCAGATATGTTTCCCGGATCTTTAGGGCAATCTATTGCTGGAAAAGCTTTAAAGCAAGAAAAGTGGAATCTTAAAACTGTAAACATTCGCGATTACGCGACTGACAAACACAAAACAGTTGATGACACCAGCTATGGTGGTGGCACGGGAATGGTAATGCGTCCAGATGTAGTGGATGCTGCACTTAATGCCAATGTTACGCCGAACACTAAACTTATTTACACTTCACCTAAAGGAAAACCTCTTACACAAAGCATGATACGTTCTTGGCTTAGGGACTACCCAGATGGAATATCCATACTTTGTGGGCGCTATGAAGGAATCGATCAACGGGTATTAGATAGTTGGCAAGAATCACACGGTTTAGAAGATATAAGTATAGGTGATTATGTACTTTCAGGAGGAGAACTTGCAGCCCTTGTAATACTTGACTCTTGCGTTAGATTACTACCGGGAGTGCTAGAAAAACCGGATGCGACAACTATTGAAAGTTTTGAACTGGACTTGCTAGAATATCCACAGTATACTAAACCCCAAATTTGGAATAATAAGGTCGTGCCAGATGTGCTGCTTTCTGGCGACCACAAAAACATTGCCGCATGGCGCAAAATTGAAGCAGAAAGTATAACAAAGACCCGACGACCAGACCTTTGGCAACGTTTTCAAGCCAAATCAAAGTAGCGGGATGATATAAAGGAAATTATATAATGAATATTATTCAACAAGTTGAAAAAGATCAAATTGAAAAATTAATGGAAGGTAAGACTATACCTGATTTTCGCACAGGCGACTCATTAAGAGTTCTTGTTAAAGTTATAGAAGGCGAACGTCAACGTCACCAGCCATTTGAAGGCATAGTTATCGGCCGCAAAAATAGTGGATTAAAGTCAACTTTCAGAGTACGTAAGATCTCTTATGGTGAAGGTGTAGAACGCGTATTTTCACTATATTCACAAAATATCAAAATTGAAGTGATCCGCTTTGGTGATGTACGCAGATCTAAGTTATATTACTTGCGTGATCGCCGCGGAAAGAGCGCACGTATTGCTGAACGCGCTTACCGTCCAGAAGCAAAAAATAAGCCTGAATAGTTTTTTCGGAATCCACGTGGTAACGCCACGTGGAATGAATCCATATTTAACTTAGTAGTGCTACTTCAAATGCAGCTATAAAGTCGTCTACTTCTTTCACACAATCATTTCTTTCGTCTAGTATTTCAGCAACAGGATCTATAACTGTTAATTGCTTTTTAGCTGATCGTGGAGTATGCGCTTGTAATCTTATTACCACCGTAGCCAAGTTTCTAACTAAACCATTATCTATCTTGTTTGGCAACGTGCGTTTAGCTTCGGTTTCTGCAGTTTCAGCCAAAGGATTTGGTATAAATAATTGTAAATACATTTTATAACTGTAAAGCCACAAAGATGCTGATGAAAGCTTACCGTACCAGTACCTATCATCACCAAGAGTAAAAACTCTTTGGAAATTTGGGTAAGTCACCCCTGAATCAGCAAAAAATTCATAAGATTCTTTGCCATCCTTAAAAAATTCCCTAGCAAAATTCCTCATATACTTGTCTGAAAAAGAAATCCTACCTATATCTTCTAAGCTACAAAATGAAGCTATTACGCCCATAATTTCAGCAATACTTGAAACATCTTCAAAAGTTGTGCCACTAGGACTTGTAGTATTTACAGTTAATGCTACAGAAGAATCAGTGGTGTATGGACTGAATAACGACATTCTAAATCTTTTTAGTAGGGCATCCATACCACTTTTTCCTACTTTTCTACACATATTTACATGGCTTGCTACAGAACTATTTTGTAACTCCTTACGAAATCCTACTGCTATACCAAGGTCATCTAAAGCTGCGGTAGAAGACTTATACAATCCAACTATTTGTCGTAAATATGTTGAATAGGGACGATCTTGTAAAACAACAAAACTTTCCTCTAGCAGAGTTATAAATTCTTTGTGTTTAATCTTTACATCAATCTCATCTTTTGCCGTGCAAAAATCATGCAAACCTCTTATAACCTTAGCGATTGATGAGATTTTGGAACCATTGTAACTAGAAACCTCCAAATAAAGCTTA
>JAPLON010000071.1:17632-21933 GCA_026400695.1 Pseudomonadota bacterium | reverse complement strand
GTTTTGAGAGTGTATTTGCTAGTTATTTAAGGTAACAGCAACCTCGTTTAAGAGGTTGCTGTTACTTGACTTTATTTTAGGCTGCAGTCTTTGTACTTCTACTAAACCAACCAAGAACTTTGCTGGCTCCAGATTTCAGAGCGCTTCCAACACCACCAACTACGGCAACAGTACCTTCTTTAACCACATTTAACGCACCAACTAATGCTGCATCACGTTTTTTGTAGCTAGTTCCTAGCCTTTTACCTACTCTTTTATCTGCGGCATCATGGTATGCATCTTTTACAAAAGCCGCAGCTGATGAAGCTTTACTTACAGCGAATTTTTTAAGATAGTTAGTCAAACTTGGTACAGCTACCAGACTTTCTTCAATTACTTCACAATCTAACTCTTCATCTGTTTTAGTTGTAATTACTTTATTGTGATGCTTCTCAATATCGTTAGCTGTAACTTTAACTAATGTATAATTGCCATCTCTAATGTCTTGTAGCACAGCTTCAAACTTAGCTCTTTGCCTTTGCAACAATACGTCTGGCACCGTTGGTTGCAATCTACTTACAGCATAACCAGCTCCTGCTGCTGCCCATGGATTGGCTGTTACTGTTGCTACTAGAGCACTACTAGTAAATGTTGCTGCTGTGTTAAGCAATGCACCTTCCTGTTTAAAGAAAGCATTCATTAATTCAGCTTGCAAATAATCAATAATATATTCACCCTGCTTATTCACTTTTTGACCAAGATTAAACATAATGTGATCAACCCAATCTTGGATACCCCATTCCTCGAAGGACTCACTTAATTGTTTAGCTCTGCCTTCTTGAGTAGATAGCTCACACTCTAAAGTACGCTTTTGACCACGTGTAAGTGCAGTAGTGGGCTCTACTGGTGCAAATGCTGCGTCAATTGCAGTACCAGTCAATCTTTTAACAAATACATCTGCAATTTGATTAATAAATCCATCAACACTAGATACACCGAATTTCTTTTCTAACGCTTCGCCTAAAGCACTTTCTAAATCATACATCCAGGTAGCCGCTTGAACTCCGCAATTAATAGCAGTTCTAGCCTGAGCACCTAAAACAAAGCTTAAGGCCCAATCAGCAAGACTTCTGTATTGATGAACCACAGGAATGAATGTGCCATCATTTTGAAGGGCTGCTAAATCGCCTGCACGCCATAGTACTTGTTTAAGTTTAACAACGACATGTTCTTTGATGGCTCTTGCTGATTTGTGAGTTTGATCTTTTAAAAGAGCATCATAAGCTCCATTAAATGCTGTTTTGCACACACTAGCGCCATCTACTTGATCAAATATTCCGTCTGCAAAAACAATCGGAGCAATCATAAAATGTGCAGCTGTTAGCATTAGTAGTTTTTTACTTAAAACTAGAGATTTCCTACCTGAAGTCATTCAAAACTCGTTACTATTATTGTTTCATTGCATACATATAGAGATTTTAAGTATGAAAGTCAAGAAAAAATGCAGAAAAAATGCAATGTTTAACCGAGTTTTTTGATGTTTAATTAGTAGACGGTTCTCGCGTTATTTGCACACTACAATTTGCAGTTTCGTTTTTACTATTGGTGGCGGTTATTTCATAAAATCCTGAGTTGTCTGGTTTCCAAATGTGTACACCTTCACCTTTTGGGGATTTTCCAAGATAATTACTGTTGACGTACCAAAGTGTTGGTCCATCTTCATTTGTGTTTAAAAAAACTTCGCCACTTTCAGGCACACAAATTGTTGTGTTGGTTTGTGGCATGGTTATTTTGAATTCATTTTTTTCAGCATTTTTAAATCGTAATTTATGATCTTGAATGATGGTTTGTTCAGGTACTGCGATGGGAGATATTTTTAAGTAATCAAAAATTTGCATCATTAAGGGGGCTGCGATTTGGCGCCCATGATAACCGGGGCAGGGGGTTCCATCTGCTTTTCCTACCCAAACGCCAACCACGTAGTCATTGTCGTAGCCTATGCTCCAAGCATCGCGAAAGCCATAGCTTGTACCCGTTTTATAGGCAACGCCATGGTTTTTGATGCGTTGATCTGGCATAGGGGTTTGCGCTAAGGTTTGGGTCACCCAGTTCTGCGCTATATTATTAAGTAATTTGCCTTCTGCAAGTAGCGCGTAAAGTTGCACAAGGTCTTGCAGACTTATACCAACTCCCCCAAGTCCAATTGCTAGCCCCGGTCGTTTGCTAGTACTTTTACAAAACTGCATAGTGATTTGGCAACGTTTTAGCCAATCAAAAAAGTAGCCAGGGCCAATTTGATTTAAAACTTGAATTACTGGAGTGTTTAAAGATTGTTGTAAGGCTTCTTCAATTGAAAGTTCGCCATTAAACTGCATGTCAAAATTTTCTGGTTTATAGCCTTTTAAGTTAATTGGCTGATCAGTTACTATTGTGTGTGGATTAATAAGTCCGCGCTCTATTGCAAGGCCATAAATAAATGGTTTTAAAAGTGAACCAGGAGAACGTTTTGCTTGGCACATGTCGTTGCCACCTAGTCTGTTTGTGCTGGTAACGCCGCCTACATAAGTTATTATTTGTTGAGTCTTAAGGTTGTAAATAATGCATGCTGCATTCATTGGTACGGGGAGTTTTTGTACGAAATTATCAATTAATTCGTTTACAGCAGTTTGATGCGTCTTATCAAGGCAATTTGGTTTAATTTTGCCGTGTTTTTGGGCAATAAACCCGTGGGGGGCAAGTTTTATAAATGGAGTAGGGGTAATGATGCAGGTTTCGCTTAAAGCCTCTTTAACCGCCTCGCTATGTACAGGTAAACGCTGTAGAACTTTATTTTTAGCAGTATTAGCCCTTTCAATAAAACGATCTGGCCTTAAATTGCTTGGTGTTTGTGGAATCGCTACCAACATAGCCTGATAACTTAATGGCAAACAATTTGGTTCTTTTGCGAAATAATAAAGACTAGCCGCACGAATGCCTTGCAGGTTTCCTCCATAGGGAGCAAGGGTCAGGTAAATATTTAAAATTTTGTCTTTACTAAATTGTAGGCTCAGTCGCAGAGCTGTATGTATTTCAATTAATTTGTTAAAAATTGTACGTGGTCTTGGATTTAGGAGTCGTACTACTTGCATTGTAAGGGTTGACCCGCCTGAAATAATTTTACCAGTACTGATTGCTTGCCAAACGGCGCGGATAAGGGAAAATGGATTAACCCCAGGATGATAATAAAAAGATTTATCTTCAAAGTTAATTAATAGTTCCTTAAATTGGGGATCAACTGTGTTTGATTTTAGCATCCAGCAATCAAATTTATTGCGCTCTATATGAATTAATTCACCATTTTGGTCATACATGGTGGGTGATTCTTGTTCATATTTTTCAAGACTAACTGGCCAAAATAAGCTTAAGGCAAATATGACTAAACCAAGCGCTGTAACAGTTTTTGTTTTTGTGGCAAAGTACAATCGAAACAAGTGCTGTGACCTTATGGAATTTAAACTCTTAAAAACTATATTAGAAAAACACCAACTTTGGGCAAATAAATCGTTAGGTCAGCATTTTTTGCATGATGAAGCAATTTGTAAGCGTATGGTCAAACATTTGCAGCTTAAGGGGAAAACGGTTGTTGAAATTGGGCCAGGCCCTGGAAGCTTAACTGACATTCTATTAAAAGAGCACCCTAACTTTTTTCTAGCTATAGAAAAAGATCAACGATTTATCGATATTTTAAGAGAGTTTGCAATCCCTTCTGATACAACTTTTGAGGTTGTGCAAGCTGATGCTTTAAATACTTCTGTTACTAATCTTTTACAAGCTAAAGGGCAGCAGGGTTCGTATAATATAGTGGCTAATTTACCGTATAATATTGGTACGGAGTTACTAATTAATTGGATTGCTGATATCGCAAATATTGCTTCAATCACCGTGATGCTACAAAAAGAGGTGGTTGATCGTATACGCGCTAAGGTTGGTGGCGGTGACTACGGGCGTTTGGCGATTATTTTGCAGTCTTGTTTTGATGTTCAGGAGTTGTTTCGTATTTCACCCCAGGCATTTATCCCACAGCCCAAAGTTTTTTCAAGTGTGGTTTATCTTAAGCCAAAACAAAACATACCATCTATTGATGTAATAAAGACATTAGAAAAACTTACAGCCCTTGCTTTTTGCTATAGAAGAAAAATGCTGCGCTCTAGTCTTGGTAAGTCTTTGCCGTCAGTTGTATGGCAGGAAATTTGTGATATGCTAAAACTTGATGAAACAAAACGTCCCGAACAAATAGATGTACAAACTTTTATTGCAATGGCTAATTTATGCAACAACAAAAT
>JAPLON010000071.1:0-17622 GCA_026400695.1 Pseudomonadota bacterium | reverse complement strand
GCGCACCTGGATGCGTCAGCAAGATGTGGAAGCGATCCATGTCTCAAGGCATGATATGTTTCAAGGTGAATATGTTGCTGCTTGTGACGAAAGGTTAGCCTGGGTTAGTGGTTTTACTGGGAGTGCTGGTTTTGCAATTATCACTTTAACAGCGGCACATTTGTTTGTGGATGGGCGCTATACATTGCAGGCTGAGATACAGGCTAAGGACTTTACTATTCATTCATTGATCCCACGTGAAATTGATGAGGTTTGTAGTGGTTTGCAAACCCTACATTATGATCCATGGTTAGTCTCTATGCAGCAGATATTATCGTGGCAAGAACGTTTGGAAATGGTGCCTTTGCACTTTAATCCAATTGATTTTTTGTGGCAGGATAGGCCGCCTGCGGAAATTAATTTAGCTTACGATTATTCTGTTGTTTATGCCGGTGTTGAACGAGAGCAAAAATTAGTAAATTTGCGCCAAACAATGCAAAGAAGTGGCATTAAGGTGTGGCTGATTAGTAATCCAGAATCAGTTTGTTGGTTGTTGAATTTAAGGGGGCAAGATTTGCCCTATGTGCCTGTAGTGCACTGCATGGCAATGGTGACTGTGAATGAAGTCGTATTGTTTTGTGAGCCTGCAAAAATTTCACAATCGTTACAACAAACCATTGGGGTTAAAGTTGTAAGTTTTAGCAATATACTTTCAGTTTTAAAGGCTGAAAATTGCATAATAACAGCATGTCGTGCCTCAACACCTTCAGCTTTGCTGGAGAGTGATCTTTCATTTGAATGGAATGTTGATGTTTGTGAAATTAACCGGGCTAAAAAGAACATCTCTGAACAAAAAGGCATGCAAAATTGCCATAAACGAGATGCAGTAGCTTTGTTACGTTTTTGGCAGTGGTTCGAAAAGCAAAATTCTATTACTGAAATTGATGCACAGGATTATTTAGGTACATGTAGGTCTGCAATCGAAATGTATCAAGGGGATAGTTTTGCCACCATTTCAGGATATGGAGCACATGGAGCAATTGTGCACTACAGGGCAACTAAGGAAACAAACATAAGAATTGGTGAAGGTCTTTATTTACTTGATTCTGGTGGCCAGTATCTAGATGGCACAACAGATATAACGCGTGTCTTTTGCAAAGGTGTGCCAACTAAAGAGCAACGAACCCATTATACTTTAGTGCTTAAAGGGCATATTGCTTTGGCAAATGTACGTTTCCCAGTTGGTACAACTGGTGCTCAGCTTGATGTTTTGGCACGCCAATATTTGTGGGGACAAGGTCTTGATTATGCTCATGGTACAGGACATGGGGTAGGGAGTTTTCTTAATGTGCACGAGGGTCCACAAGGGATAAGTAAGGCCAATAGGGCACCATTAGAGCCAGGGATGGTGGTATCCAATGAGCCTGGACTGTATATTACTGGTCAATATGGTATTCGTATTGAAAATTTGCAGATGGTGCAAAATTCGGCGTTTGATGGATTTTTGGAATTTGTGCCACTGACCATGGTACCATATGAGGCAAAATTGATTGATTGGTCTATGCTAAATGCAGCTGAGTTAGCTTGGTTACAGCAGTATTACCAAATGATTCAAGAACATGTTGCACCATTGTTGGATGCCGATGAGAAAATTTGGTTGGAAAAAAAATTGATTTAAGTGCCTTTGAAGCGTTTCTACAAAAGTGGCTTTTCACAGTCTCCATAATTTTATTAACTGTATTTTAATAACAAATATTTAGCATAAGTATTATGAATTAAATTTAGCAATATATGTGCTTAAATAAAATTAATATTTCAGTGAATTCCATTTTTTATATATTGGGTGTGATGTTTTTTACTAAAGCATCTTCACAATGCACAGAAGAATTAAAGGATGATGCTCAACGCATATCAAACATTGCAACAGGTCTAGTGGCTAAAAAAGAGTTACCACATGGATTTGAGGAGTCAGTTAGTTTTTCAGGTGCGGCATTTTATTTTTTTTATCATTACGGGGTGGCTGCATATTTACAAGAAACATACGATTTAACAAAAGTTTGTTTTTTGGGGGCATCATCAGGAGCTTTCCCTGCGCTTTTTCTAGCATCTGATATTTCTATTAAAGAGATTATGGAAACCTGGACTCCTGAAGCGCACTCAATTTTAGATAAAAAATTAACTGGAGTGTACTTTAATTATGCTGAGGTTGTTGGGAAAGTTTGCTTGAAACATATGCATCCTGATGCTTATAAGAAGGTTTCTGGTAGGGCTACCATTTCTTTGACTAATATGGAATCTTGGGTTCCTTGTAATGAACGAATTTCTGAGTTTGCTTCAAACAAAAATCTTCTAGATGTGGCTTTTGCTTCCTGTCACATTCCTTACTATATTAAATGCCAATATTTGGCTAATTTAAACGGTAAAAAGTATATAGATGGGGCGCTTTCAGATTACCAACCAGTTCTAAATGACAATACAATTAAAGTGTCACCCTATAAGTACATCTGATAAACGTAATTTCCAATTGTACAAAGATGGCTATAACGATGCTAAGAAAAATCCCAATCATTGGAAGCGTTTAGAGAGGTTTCGTAAAGTATTAAAGGCAAACTTATAACGTTATTGTAGAACAGCTGAGTTAGCTTGGTTACAGCAGTATTACCAAATGATTCAAGAACATGTTGCACCATTGTTGAGTGCCGATGAGAAAATTTGGTTGGGAAATAATCTGACTATTCCGCAATGAAATATATAAGGGTCTTGTTAATTAAATTACAAACTAACTTTAGCTTTTGTTTGTGTAAATTCTACAAATTCTTTTTCAAGTGACTGTTTTACTGACTCAAACTTTTTTAAAGATACTCCGGTTAATTTAAGGGTGGGCAAAGACTGAACTTTCATTGGGTTAATATTTCTGCCATTTAGTAGTACTTCAAAGTGTAGGTGTGGACCGGTGGAATTGCCGGTTGTGCCAACTGCACCAATTTGTTGACGCTGACCAACATGAGTGCCACATTTAACATTAATGCGGCTTAAATGCCCATAAAGAGTTCTGTAACCGCTTGTATGAGTGATTTCCACACAATTACCATAACCTCCATACCAACCTGCACGCGTGACTCTGCCATCACCAGCGGCAAGTACGGGAGTACCTGTAGGGGCTCCAAAGTCAACACCTTTATGCATTTTGGTGTAGCCTTGGATTGGGTGCCTGCGCATACCAAATCCGGATGTTACACATAGCTTTGTTGCATTCAATGGGGTTTGCAAAAGTGAGCGGTTCATACTGCTCCCTTTTTCATCAAAAAATCGTACCTTACCATTTTCCTCATACGCAAACATCTTGTAATCTGCGCCACCAGTTTTTAAGGATACGTATTTAAGTTGTTTAATTTGTACGACATTACCATTTGAATCATTCAAGGTGTTGCACTGAATTCTAAAGGAAGCACCTGCTTTTATACCATGTTGAAAGTTTATAACGTTACTTAAAACATCTACCGCTTCTTGTACAAGCTTTACAGGCACACCAGCTTTTATCGCACTGCTATAAAAACTTGAATTTAAATTTCCTTCAAAAACGTGGACAGCAGGGGTTAATTTAATTTTTTCAACTTGGCAGCTGTATGTACCATCATTTTTAGAGACAAACAACTTTGTTTCAACAGAGGGTCTGGCAGCAAATGATTTAATTTCTAGACCAGATTCGTCCTTAGTATAGCTAACATTGAAGTTTTGCCCAGCTTTTAGACTCTTATTTGGTAGGTGTTTTTCAAGGGAGGTGGCAATTTGTGAGGCTATACTCTTTTCAGCGCCAAATGCTATTAGCATCTTTTCAATATTACTACCTTTGGCAAGTATTAATGTAGTTTCTTGGATTTTTGGAGTATTTGGTTCATTGATTTCGGGTTGATTACGTGCAGCAACTTCTTGCTGATTACTCTTCTTATAGTGCTTAACTACCTTTATAGATGCAAACACTACCATAGTAACAGACAGAACTGACACTAGGTGCTTATAGTGAACATATTTGCGCAAAAC
Organism: Pseudomonadota bacterium; assembly: GCA_026400695.1. Classification (GTDB taxonomy): domain Bacteria; phylum Pseudomonadota; class Alphaproteobacteria; order Paracaedibacterales; family CAITNM01; genus CAITNM01. The sequence goes on along the minus strand of JAPLON010000071.1, from coordinate 13,602 downwards.
AATACTCCTCTTCCATAAACAACGTCGTAAGTATCCCAGATTTGCCAGGGCAAGTCAATCTAGCCCTGAATTACTAGGCTTTCCTAATTATCTCGGTGAGTGCGTTCTTCGCGTTCGTGGCGTTCCTGCGCTTCGATGCTTAAGGTGGCAATTGGTCGTGCTTCTAATCGCTTTACGCCAATTGGTTCACCAGTTTCTTCGCAGTAACCATAGGTTCCATTGTCAATGCGGCCAATTGCTTCGTTAATTTTTTTTAATAATTTAAATTCTCTGTTACGTGCCCTAAGGGTTAATTTGTAGTCAGCTTCTTTTGATGCGGCGTCTATTAAATCAGGTTCTACCCGATTGTCCAACATGTCAGTCATAGTTTCTGAGCAGTCTTGTAAAATCTGATTTCGCCAATTAATTAACTTGGCTTTGAAATATTCAAGTTGCTGAGGGCTCATGAATTCTTCACCAGCTTGGGGAGTATAATCAGTCTGCTCATTAGTGGAGGTTGTTTTGTAACTCATCAATAATCCATTAGTAAAATTCCATATATAATTACACAAAATTTTGAAAACTTTCACAATAGTTATTTGAATTTTTTATAAAAAAAATTAAAAGAAAATGCAAAAAAATTTAGGTATTTTTAATTATATATTAAACATTATAATGTATATTTACTTATATAAATGTATTTTGGAGTCTTGAATGTATTTAAGATCATGTAATAATTTAAGTAAAAATATCTCTATAATTTTAAGTTTGGGGTTTGTAAGTACTGGTGCTTTTGCATCAGATAAACCCATTTCCACAGAAGATATTGATTTATTGACAGATAATCTATTGGGAGTTGCGCAGCAGAGTTCAAAGCAAACAGTAAGGACTCGCGTATTTCAGTCTAGTGAAGTTGAATATAATAGAATACCTAGTGCAGCGTATACTCACTCAATCAGCTTTTCAGGTGCAGCATTTCGCTATCCTTGGCATTTTGGTGTAGCTGCATACTTACAAGAAAAATATAGTGCAAAATTACCAAGTGTATGTTTTTTAGGTGCTTCAGCAGGTGCCATGGTATCAAGCCTTTTAGCTTGTGATGTAAAGATTGCAAGAGATGTAATGGGGATTACTGTTGATAACAGCGATGTTTACAAGCCTACATTAACAAGTGGTAAGTTTACTTTTAGCGGTACTGGCTGGCTAGATAAAGTTTATAGAAATCCACTTATTACACAAAGCATAACGGGGGTTTATGGTCATATCTTTGACGCTCTGCGTGACACAAACACCACAGCCCAGCCTCCATTATTACCAGCTAATTCTGCAACAATGGCTACCGATAGAGCAACTTTTTCGTTAACTAACATTACTTCATGGTGGCCCAAAAATGAGCGCATTAATCAATATGCCTTAAAAAATGATTTAATAGATTATGCTTTGGCCTCTGGTCATTTGCCATTTTTAGTTGATGGAAATGCTTATGCAACAGTTTATGGACAAAAGTACGTTGACGGTGGGATTACCGATAACCAACCAGTCTTTAATAATGAGACCATTAGAGTATGGCCCTACATGGGAACAATTTGGGGAAGTACAGCTTTATCGTGGTTATCTTTGTATGGCAATTCTGATATGGAGCGCAATAGGGGTATATATATGGATGGCTATACTTTTGCAAAAAGCGAAGATGCAAAAACAGATGGTGGTATTTGGGCGCCTTTAAGAACGATCAATTAATTACCCCAATCGCTGCAAACCCAGGAAAGCATAAATTCCTGGGTTTTGCTTGCAATTTTAAATATATATTAAATCTTTTATATTTATATTTAGTTATATCGTGATTTTTGTGACTTAGGTATGTATTGGCATATATATAAAATTTTTAAAAAACGTGTAATTCTAATTTTTCTCCTAATTCTATTTTTCCCTAGTATTGTTTATTACACCATAGAAAAATTATATGCTGAACCTTACGATTATAAAAAATTAATTAGTGTTATGGGTGAGGATAATTCCACACCTTACTTTGAAGAATCTATTAGTTTTTCAAGTGCAGCTTTTTATTATTTTTACGAGTTCGGGGTGGCTGCCTATTTACAAGAAACCTATGACCTATCCAAGGTGAAGTTTATTGGGGCTTCTGCGGGGGTTCTGCCATCAATTTTTTTAGCTTGCGATGTTCCTATTGAGAAAGTAATGAAAGAATGGATGCCTAGGGTTTATGAAATTCTTCGAAAAAAACCAACTGGTGTATATTTTAATATTTTTGATGCTATGCATAATGCAGGTTTACATATGCTTGTGGATGATTCATTTAAAAAAGCTTCTGGTAGAGTAGCTTTTTCCTTAACTAAAGTAGATTCATGGCATATCATCAACGAACGCATTAGTAATTTTTCTTCAACTAAAGAACTTGTTGAAGCTGGGTTTGCATCTGGTCACCTACCATTTCTTGTTAATGGTGATTTAGTTGCGACGTTTAAGGGCAAAACATATATTGACGGGGCCCTTACCGATTACCAACCGATTTTTGATGACAATACGATTAAGGTATCGCCTTATATGTGGAGTTATGTTTGGTGCGCTCAATCTCCCTTGTGGTTCTTGTCTTTGTATGGTGATACGTCTGAAGAACGTAATTGGAAATTATATAACGACGGTTATCAAGATGCCAAAAATCATCCAGAGCACTGGAAACGTTTAGAAAGGTTTCGTAAAAAACCTAGAGTTCTTAATTAATTTTGAGTGGTTTGTTTAGAATAAACGCTTACTTAATTTCAAACACATTGTTTTTAATATGTTTTGTGATATCATTTTGAAAACTAAATTTTGAAATAAAAATGTCTGATTGCTTTAAATATGTTTTAATTTTTGCTTTTGTGAATTTATCGGTAATCTCACCATGTGATAATCAAACCAAAAGCAAAATTTCTGTAGTTGATTCATGGTGTATAAAATTATTAGATGGCGCCAAAAAGCAAATTGGCAAAACTCTAAGATACGATCCTGCATATCAACGTCTGGATTACCCAAATGGCGACGTGCCTGTTGAGTACGGGGTTTGTACAGATGTGATTGTTAGGGCGTTTCGTTCAATAGGTGTGGATTTGCAAAAATTGATTCATGAGGATATGAAAAAAAACTGGTCAATGTATCCAAAATTATGGGGATTAAAAGGGCCAGATAAGAACATTGATCACCGCCGTGTTCCAAACTTAGCCAAGTTTTTCACTCGCATTGGCATGCTGAATAAGGATCCTAATTTCTTACCAGGAGATTTGGTAATCTGGGATTTAGGAGGAGGTATTCTTCATGTAGGAATTTTAAGTGAAAAAAAAGAAGCAGGAGATTATCTTGTAGTGCACAACATTAGCAGTGGTGCTAAACAGGAAAACATTTTGAATGTTTATAAAATAGTGCAAAAATTTCGCATAAACGAAACTGCTCTTAAAAAGTTAAAAATTATATAATTGCTAATTTTTGTTTTTGATATTTGTGTTATACTCACCCATCATCAGGTAACTAATTTTAAAAATGTCTCTTCAAGATCCGGTCATTAAGAATCAGGTAATTACTCTTGGCTGTCGTTTGAATACCTATGAATCAAAAGTTATTGAAGACCTAGCTGCCCAAGCTGGGCTTACCAACAAGATATTTGTTAATACATGTGCAGTAACAGCAGAAGCTGAGCGCCAAGCGCGCCAAACTATTCGCAAAATTAGACGCGAGAATCCAGAGGCTGAGATTATCGTAACTGGTTGCAGCGCTCAAATTAATCCTAATCAGTACCGGGATATGCCTGAAGTTCATAAAGTAATTGGGAATGAAGAGAAGACGCAGATTAGTACCTACATGAATTTGCATGACAGCGATCGCGTTGTGGTTAGTGACATCATGGAAATTAAAGAGACCGCATTACATTTGGTTTCGGGATTCGATGGTAAAGCGCGTGCTTTTGTTCAGGTGCAAAATGGCTGCAATCACCGTTGCACTTTTTGTACTATTCCTTTTGGTCGTGGTAATTCTCGTAGTGTCGCAATTGGTGAGATTGTTAATCAAATTCGCAAATTATTAGAAGGTGGATATCAAGAAATTGTCTTTACCGGGGTCGATATTACCGCTTATGGGGCAGATCTTCCTGGACAGCCTAATTTGGGGCAGATGATTCGAAGAGTGTTGGCATTAGTACCTGAGCTTAAGCGTTTAAGATTATCATCCATCGATTCGGTGGAGATTGATGAAGATTTGTGGGGATTAATTGCTAATGAATCTCGGTTAATGCCGCATTTGCACTTAAGTTTGCAGGCTGGTGATAACATGATTTTAAAACGCATGAAGCGAAGGCATTTAAGGGAAGATGCAATTTTGTTCAGTAAGCGTGCTAAAGATTTGCGGCCTGATGTGGTTTTTGGGGCTGATTTGATTGCTGGTTTTCCAACTGAAACCGATGAAATGTTTGCTAATAGTTTACGAATTGTTGAAGAATGCGACTTAACTTATTTGCATGTATTTCCATACTCGAAAAGGCCAGGAACACCGGCTGCTCGCATGCCTCAGGTTAAAGGTAACATAATAAAAGAGCGTGCTCGACAGTTAAGGATTGCCGGTGAACAAGCACAATTGCGCAAATTTAAAGAATTTGAAGGTCAGATTTTGAATGTTTTGGTAGAAGAATCTAACGATAATTTTATTAAAGGTAAAACAGATCATTTTGCGCCAATTCAAATTCAAGGCAATGCTAATGTTTCTAGTATTATTTTAGTTAAAGTTATCGCTTCTAATGATGAATATTTGATAGGGAACTTGGTATGAGTTTTTGGAAAAAATTAAAGAGCGGTCTTTCTAAAACATCGCAAAACCTTACCCAAGGCATTGTTAATGTTTTTACCCATAAAAAGCTTGATGAAGCTACTTTGGATGCTTTTGAAGATTTGTTGATTCAAGCTGATATGGGGGTAAAGGTTGCGGCTGAGTTTCGTGAATCCCTTAAAAAACAACGTATGCACCAAGAAATTTCAGAACAAGAAATTAAGGAATGGCTTGCAGCAGAAATTGCTAAATCTTTAGAACCAGTGGCTGTGCCTCTAATCATTTTAAATCATGCGCCACATGTAGTATTAATGATTGGGGTTAATGGAGTAGGCAAAACTACTACAATTGCAAAGATGAGTCAGCAGTGGGTTAATGATGGCAAAAGTGTGTTGTGGGCTGCCTGCGATACTTTTCGCTCAGCTGCGGTAGAGCAATTGCAAGTTTGGGGCGGGCGCTTAAATATAGATGTTTGCACAACCAAACCAAATGGTGATGCTGCAGGCCTTGCTTTTGATGCTTATCAACAAGCTAAAAATAAACAAGTTGATATTTTGTGTATTGATACAGCAGGGCAAAAAAAAAAAAAAAAGCACCTTATGGAAGAATTAGAAAAGATTGTAAGGGTGTTGAAAAAGGCCGATGCTAATGCTCCGCATACTGTGCTGTTGGTGCTTGATGCAACTACCGGACAAAATGCCGTAGAACAAGTTAAGACTTTCCAAGAAATGATAGGTATTAATGGTTTGGTGGTTACTAAACTTGATGGTACTGCCCGTGGCGGCGTAGTGGTGGCTTTGTCTAAACAATTTAATATACCAATCGTTGCTTTGGGGGTAGGGGAGTCAGCAGATGACCTTAGGCCATTTAAGGCAGAGGACTTCGCCGCTGCCTTAGTTGGGTAGGTGTTACAAAGAAAGTGATCTACCTACACCAAATATTTCAGCAAGGCCTGATGCTGTGAATGATTTACGAAATTTTTCTAATTGAAATGATCTTTGAAGTTCTTCTTGTTCGTGGGCAGATAATACTTTGGGTGCTTTTAGAGGTGCTGCAAACCAGTCTTCATGTATATTACCGAGTACTATAGCAGTTTTGCCAGATGGAGTTTTTTCAGCATCATCCGATGCTAATAGATCTGTACTTATGTTAAAACATATTAATAACGCAGATGTTTGTAATATTTTTTTGCAAAATTGCATAAGATTTTTCTGTAAAATTATCATTTATGTAATATGGTTTTATTTGTAGATAATTACAATAAAAAATATGACTTTTTACAAAGATTTAGCAAAATTTTGCAACTCGCGGCTTATATCAATGCTTGCAGATTCAATCAATCGTTCTTGGGCGCCTGTAACAGCACTTTGGTTGGCGAATTCGTCATTGGCTTTTTGTGAATAAGAAGTAACATTTGCTAATTTGGTTTCATATACGGTTCTTCCTTCACAGATAATGATGATTTGTGAAGTTAAACGCATCATCGCTCGGGTGGCGGTGGCATCAACAGCATATGATAAGCTACCTGTTTCTTCGCTAATTCGAACGTAGGTTTTATAGCGTTTATCTAAATTTAGGCCGCCGTGAATATTTTCTAATCTTTGGCGAAGCATTTGTATGGCATAACTACAGCCATCTTTGTTAATGCTTTCAATAACTAGCCTTGAACCTGATTGATCTTTTTGTCCTTCATTTTTTGCAAGCATAGGCGTAAAACTGCATGCAGTTAGACAAAGTACACTAAATGTAAATAATATTTTTTTCATGATGCAACCATGTTGATAATACGTTTTGCAACAATAATGGTTTTTCTAACCGTAAGGCCGCTTATAGCTAATTGCACCGTTGCAAGCTCTAAGGCCTTATTGGTAATAATCGCATCATCATCAGATGCTGTAACTTCAATACTGCCACGCAGTTTTCCGTTAACTTGTACAGCCAAAGTAAACTGATCATTTTCTAAAAGGCTGGCATCAATTTTTGGCCAGGGCACAGAATCTACAAATGCTTCACCGCGCAAGTTAGACCAAAGTTCATGGGCTATGTGGGGTACAATTGGGTTGATAGCTTGAACTAGCATTGAAAAGGCTTCGCGTACAGCTGGTGTGCTGCATGTATTGCGATTATCTTCAATTTCTCGGGTTAATTCGCGGCAAAATGCTAACACTTTATTGAATGCATATTCTTCATAAGATTTGGTAATTTTATGTAAATATTGATGGGCAGATTTTTTAAGAGCCGCATCACCTGTACTATTGCTGCCTTTGTGTTCGCAAACTTGTTCGCCAAGGCGTGATAATCTATTTACGTATCTCCAGCTTCCTTCTAGGCATTCGTCATTCCAGTCAAAATCTTTTTCTGGGGGGGTGTCAGACATAATGAACAAACGTGCAACATCTGCGCCGTATCCTTCAATAATTGATTGTGGATCAACCAGATTCTTTTTAGATTTGCTCATTTTTTCTTGGCGTCCTTGAGTAGCTGGAGTGCCATCGGAAATTTTGATAAATCCTGAATTGGTTTTTTCAACTTCATTTGGGTAAAGCCATTGGCCGTCACTACCTTTATAGGTAGCGTGGCAAACCATACCTTGAGTCATAAGATTTTGAAATGGTTCGCTAATTTTGGCATAGCCACAATCACGCATAGCTTTTGTGAAAAAACGTGCATACAAAAGGTGTAAAACTGCATGTTCAACGCCGCCTATGTATTGATCAACCGGCAGCCAGTTTTCAACAACCTTCACATCAATTGGGTTATCTGACTTTGGACAGCAATAGCGCATGAAATACCAAGAGCTTTCAAAGAAAGTATCCAGAGTGTCTGTTTCTCTAGTTGCTGGTTTTTGACATTTAGGGCAATTGGTATGCTTCCAAGTTGGGTGGTGGTCAAGTGGATTACCTGGCTTATCAAAAGTTACATCTTCTGGTAGGCGTACTGGCAAATCAGACTTTGGCACTGGTACAGCGCCGCAATTGCTACAATAAATAATTGGAATTGGGCAACCCCAATAACGTTGACGCGAAACTAGCCAATCACGCAGACGGTAATTAACCTGACGTTTACCTAAATTATTCGTTTCTAAATAATCAATCATTGAAGCTTTTGCGGTAACACAATCCATACCATTTAAAATGTCTGAATCTACCATGTTGCCAGCTGTTTCAAGGTGTGGTAGATCAGCATTTGACGTAATGACGCGTTTTATTGGTAAATTGTATTTTGTGGCAAATTCAAAATCGCGAGCATCATGGCCTGGGCAGCCAAATAAAGCTCCTGTTCCATAATCCATTAGCACAAAATTTGCGGCATAAACGGGGATTGGTTGCTTGGTAATGGGGTGAATTGCATCAATACCTAGGGCGTAGCCCTTTTTTTGCGCTGTCGACATGGCTTCTTCGGTTGTTGCCATTAGTTGGCATTCTTTGGCAAAGTCAGCAAGTCCTTGATTGGTTTTTGCCGCTTCTTTTGCAATTGGGTGTTGCGGGGCAATAGCAATGAAAGAAGCGCCATATAGGGTTTCTGGACGGGTTGTATAAATAGTTAGATCTTTATTTTGGCTTGGTACACTAAAGGTTACTAATGCTCCTTCAGAACGGCCAATCCAGTTTTCCTGCATCTTTAAAACTTTTTCAGGCCAACCGGATAGGTCTTTTAAGCTATCGATTAGTTCTTGAGCATATGCTGTAATCTTCAAAGACCATTGATTAAGTAGACGGCGCTCAACTAAAGCGCCAGAGCGCCAGCCTTTACCATCAACTACTTGTTCATTTGCGAGCACGCTATTTTCAATAGGGTCCCAGTTAACCCAAGATTCTTTGCGGTAAACTAATTCTTTTTTATAAAAATCTAAAAATAAAGCTTGTTCTTGGCCGTAGTAGTTTGGCTCACAAGTATTAACTTCACGATCCCAGTCATAGGAAAAACCAAGGGAGCTAAGCTGCACTTTCATGTCTGCTATATTTTGTCGCGTCCAAACTGCAGGGTGCGTATTATTTTGCATGGCAGCATTTTCTGCTGGAAGGCCAAAAGCATCCCACCCCATAGGGTGTAACACACGAAAGCCTTGGGCAGTTTTAAACCTGGCCATAGCGTCACCCAGAGTGTAATTTCTGACATGCCCCATGTGAATGCGCCCAGAGGGGTAGGGTAGCATTTCTAGAATGTAGGCCTTGGGTTTATCACCTTGGTCTGAAACTTTGAAACAGCTATTGCTAGTCCAAAACTTCTGCCACTTTTTTTCAACACTTAAAAACGGATACGACATAATATATGAAGTTAATTTCTACATGTTTCTAGATAAGCGTTTTCAGGCTTATATGTCAATTTTATTTAGACTGTGGAGAATTTAAAATGGTAAATAAATGGTTTTCTAGTGTTTCCATTATGCGTGAAATTTAACTGAAATCACACGCTAGACACAGGTTGTCAAATTACGTATCTGTCTAGTAGTGGTCTTTTAAGCAAGAGTATCGTGCCTATGAAACTATTATCCTCATTATCTAGAAGCCAAAGAGAATCGATAGGTCTTTTGCAAATAGGAACTTTTCTTGAATATTTTGACCTAATGCTTTACGTGCATATGGCAGTACTTTTGAACGAGTTATTTTTCCCAAAGACAGATCCACACACAGCTGCTCTTTTATCAGCGTTTGCATTTTGTTCAACTTTTGTACTGAGGCCCTTTGGTGCACTTATTTTCGGGTGGCTGGGGGACAATATAGGTAGAAAATCAACGGTGATTATTACCACCTTGCTTATGGCGTTGTCATCGTTGGTAATGGCTAATTTGCCTACCTATGCGCAAATTGGAATTGCAGCATCTTGGGTAATTACAATTTGTCGTATGGTTCAAGGAGTGGCATCACTTGGTGAAATTGTCGGTGCGGAGGTTTATTTAACTGAAACTATTAAAAAGCCCGAGTGCTACCCATTCGTGTCTTTTATTGCCGTGTCTTCGGTTGCAGGAACGGTTGCTGCCTTGGTAGTTGCTTCTCTTTTTACTTCATTTGAAATGAGCTGGAGAATCGCTTTTTGGATTGGTTCAGGAATTGCAGCTATTGGTTCGGTCGCTCGTACACGTTTGCGAGAGACTCCTGAATTTGCTGATATGAATAGGCGTATCAAAGAATTACCTTCAATCTCAAACAAAAAAGAACACGCAGCTGCCAAAAAATTAATTAGAAGTACAATTGCTTTTGAGAAACAAAGTAATTATAAAAAATCTGCGTTTTTATTTTTTTTGATCCAGTGTAGTTGGCCTATTTGCTTTTATTTTTCTTACCTTTATTGTTCTGGAATTCTTAAAACGTTAGGAAGAACATCTGAACAAATTATTCACCAAAATTTGGCAGTTACTATTGTTCAGCTCGTAAGCTTGGTCTTTGTTTCGTATTTAAGTTATCGTGTTCATCCTTTAAAAATTCTTAAGGTGAAAGCGTACTTATATTTTGCTTTTTTGTTGACTATTCCGTTTTGCCTATCCAATGCGAGTAGTGCTATGGAAATATTCTTTATTCAGGCTATAAGCGTTTCTTTAGCTATTGATAGTGCGCCAGGTGTGCCAGTTTTCTTGGCTCATTTACCTGTTTTAAAAAGATATACTTACGCAAGTTTCACATATGCTATTTCCCGTGCTGCTATGTATGTAATAACTTCTTTTGGGCTCATTTACCTTACTTCTTGGTTTGGCAATTGGGGGCTGTGGGTTGTGTTAATCCCATCAACTTTAGGGTTTATTATTGGTGTTAGGTATTTTGAAAAACTTGAATTTTTTAGCCAATCTTTGGGATCAAGTGATTCTGTAAAAATGGCAGCCTAACATTTGTAGTAAATCCAACAGATGGGAATTTTCAATGGATTGTATCAGGTTTAACCAAATGTTTAATGAGAATATGATTGCTCAAAACCCTCCTATAACTGTTAGTAAGAAATAATTTATACTTAACATTACCAATAGATCTAATTATACATAGTATTAATTAAATATTAACAAATATACCTTAATAATTAAATTATTATTTAAAAATTATTGAGGAAATATATGAACAACAATCGTAATATCGTACAATTACTAAAACTATTCGCTGTGGCAGCGACTCTTTCTACAAGCTTATCTGCTGCCGCCTCTGGCCACTTGGGTGGAGATCAGGTGTACTATACAGAAAAAGATAGACCTGTTAGGTTTTTCTTACCACAACTTCCAGAAGATAAGTCTTATGTTTTTTATACTGGAGATGATGCATCTTCAAATAGTGATATAGGTGGAACTATAAGCCTTATTAGTGGGCAATATCAGTTTACTCCTAATGATTACGACAAATTAACTCCATTTAAATTCTTGTTTAATGACAGAACTAAAGGAAGCATTACCGTAAAGCTTTGGAAGGGCGATAAACTAATACCTAAAATGGCAGATGATTCTAATAGAATTATTCCTGTACAAATTAACAGAGTGTACCATGTACCTTTTGCTAAGTCTAATATTCCAGAAGACCAAACTTTTAAATGTGAAATAATAAGAAGTCCTAATACTGATCAAGATGGAAAAAATAATAATACTGGAATGTTTTACCCCGTTGGTGATGGGTACACCTACAACGTCAAGGACGCAATTAAATATATCAAGCAAACAACCTGGGAGTACAAACTTGATTATGGTTATTTTGGTAAGTCGGACCCAATTACCGTAAGCTTTGAATACCAAAATAGTGGTAATGAAACTGCAATCAATCCAGATCTGGTGGTGGAGGAGATGTTGCTACAGTCGTCAGTAGCCTCTCCACCCCCGGTGGTGAACACACAGCAAACCAAAGCGGCAAAGAAAGCAATGGAGTCTGACAATAATGCTCAAGTGATTCAGGCATTAACTGAAGCTCTTGACAAAATGGCGTCTTTGGATGAACTCGTAACAGCATTAACAACATCTGAAAAAGAAACAAAAGCTGAAATCCAAAAATTCCAAAAAAAAACAACAGCCGCGCTTAACCACCTTAACTGTAAGTTAAGTGGAGAGATCGCATGTCTGGAAGCTCAAATTGATCTGCTCAACGGAAAACGCATGAGTTGGGGAGAATGGTTTGTGAGGGGGCTTGGAATGTAACGATAACTTTCGATGAATTATGTGCCCCTTGCTGTTAAGCCGATTAGGTGGATTAGAAGCCGCTAAAAAAGCTTTCAAAAATCCAACATGGGGATTTCGGCATTATTGGAATGCAGCAGTCTCTAACACTAAATATTGGCTCGGGTATTAGTTAATAAAAAAAACCGGCCTATAAAGGCCGGTTCATATTTAGAAATCTTTGGTTCTTATCTGCGGTCGCCAAATAAGCGCAACATATGCAAGAACATGTTCAAAAAGTCTAGGTACAAGTTTAAAGCGCCTAGCAAAGCTTTTTTGCCTGCTGTTTCGCTATCGTCATTAGCGTAATACCATTCCTTGATCATTTGCGTATCGTAAGCGGTAAGCCCTGTGAAAATTAGCACAGCTAGAATAGAGATAGCAATTTGCATTGGCCCGCTCTGCATAAACCAGTTAACTATCATTGCAAGAATAATTCCCCACAAGGCCATCAACAAAAATGAACCAAATTTGCTAAGATCAGTTTTTGTGGTGTAACCATATAGGCTTGTACCAGCAAACATTCCAGCAGTAATGAAGAAAACCTTGGTTATGCTTTGCTCTGTATAAGTTAGGAAAATACATGATAGAGAAAGCCCCATGGTTCCTGCGTAAACCCAAAATAGGGTTTGGGCACTAGCAAAACTCATTTTTTCAAGGCGCGCCATTAAAAACATTGCCATAATAAACGGTGCAAACATAAATAAGTAAACCTGTGGTTCGCTAAAAATGAGATTCATCATTGCGGGTGATTGTGAAGTCAAGTATGCGGTTAAACCTGTAAGGCTTAAGCCTAGGGCCATTAGGTTATATACGCGCTGCATGTGCGCACGTAAGCCGGCATCAATATCAACGCTACTAGAAGCATTGCGGGTAATTGGATCAAAACTATTGGACATGATATCCTCCTTCTTATTGTGCGTTGACTATAGCACATTTTTAAGATTGCATAGAAAGAAAATTATGATCATTTTAGTTAAGTTTTAGTATTTTCCTCAAAGACATCGGCGATATTGGTGGATGTGGAAAAAACTACGGTTTATTTCCTATAACTCCAGCCATAAATCCTGCTGAGCTTCTGTCTATGTCTGTTGCTAAAACAGAAGGGTGAAGCATTGCATTGCCGGATAGACGTAAAGCTATGCCAACAAATGCATCCACTGCTGCGACAGATGCCCATTTAACTGATTCTTGTAACTGCCTAAGATCTACTCTTGTACCATCTGTAGCTGGATACACCTCTTGGGCCATAATGGCACTAGTGATGGCTTCTCTAAATGCAGCATAAGAACGGTCTGTTGGTTGTCCCGGGCCACCTACAGAAACGCTATCATCAAGGAATTGAGTTGCTCTTTGTGCAAGGTTGTCGGTATATTTAACCAATTTTTTTACTTCTTCTCTTTTTAAAGCATCGATATGTGATTGTACATCGCTTATCTCACAAAATGCTCCAGGGGAAACCATTGAGGTTGAATGATTTGCAGCGTCTTTATCATCAGCAGCTGACAAAATATTTACACCTGCTAGCAACAGTGATAGGCTTAAAATTTTTAGGGGCTGTACCAGATAACTAAAAAAGAACAGCCTTAATCCATTGCTTTAACTGGCTTAATTGAGCTTTTGGATTAGGGTTATTAAATCGCCACTCAGATTCCTTTAGAAATAGAGGAAAATTTTCTTTTGGTACACCA
>JAPLON010000167.1:549-1691 GCA_026400695.1 Pseudomonadota bacterium | reverse complement strand
TAGCTGCTGTTTTATAGAAGTTTCTATGGTTGCAATTTAAGGATAAAAAAAAGCCTACCCTCTATTAGGTAAGCTTTTTATATAAAACGTTCTATTTTTTAGGCCTCGTCCGACTCTTCGTCGGCTGGAATAACAGGTTCAACATTGTGTTTTTCCAACTGGGCATACCATTTTACCATCTTTTTCATATCACTGCCATAAACGCGTTCAAAATCCATTTTAGGGAACACTTTTTTGAAATAAGCAGTTACCGCTTTCACGTCTTTTTCATTTGGCAATGCTTCTTTTGCACTTTTCATAGCAATAAACACTTCCGCTAAAAACACATTTTCGTGCGTCGTATATACTTCAATGCTCTCTAAATGAGAGAATTGGTGTGCTCTTGAACTAATAAATTGAGTATTGTTATTTTCCAAAGAAGTGGCAATGGCTCCATCCGTTTTGCTAGTCACTAATTCAAACAATCCAGACATCCCAGAAACCGAGATCAATTTGCTGTATTCCATAAAATTCTATAGGTTTATTTACAGGCGCAATTTACTGAAAAACACCCAATTTTCATTTTTTAAGCTACCTTTGTTTCACTTAAAAATCAAGTTTATGCCAGGTTTTGAATTATTTGGTGATGAAGAAAGAAAAGAAGTAAATGATGTCCTTGAGACAGGCATTTTAATGCGTTATGGTTTCGATGGTCCTCGCAAAGGCATTTGGAAATCAAAAGAGCTAGAGGCTGCTATTTGTGCTCGTTTTGGGACGGAGTATGCACAATTAACTTCTAGCGGTACGGCGGCATTAACCACTGCCATGGCGGCCTTAGGAGTGGGTGCCGGGGATGAAGTAATTATGCCCGCATTTACTTTTGTAGCTAGTTTTGAAGCAGTGTTAAGTATGGGTGCTATTCCTGTTTTGGTTGATATAGATGAATCATTGACTTTAGCGCCTGATGCAGTAAAAGCAGCCATTACCTCAAAAACAAAATGTGTAATGCCGGTACATATGTGTGGAAGTATGGCCGATCTAGATGCATTAAAAGCAATTTGCGCGGAACATAAATTAATATTATTAGAAGATGCCTGTCAAAGTATTGGTGGAACCTATAAAGGAAAATTATTGGGTACCATTGGCGATGCAGGTACTTTTTC
>JAPLON010000167.1:0-487 GCA_026400695.1 Pseudomonadota bacterium | reverse complement strand
TTTTGACTTTGTAAAAACCATTACTTGCGGCGAAGGGGGTGTGGTCATGACTAACAATAAAGAGGTCTTTATTAAATCCGATGCCTTTACCGACCATGGACATGATCATTTAGGCATAGACCGAGGTGCGGACCTGCATCCTTTCTTAGGCTATAATTTTAGAATTAGTGAATTGCATGCTTCCGTGGGTTTAGCACAAATCAAAAAGTTGGACACCTTTTTGGAACTGCAAAAAAGAAACAATCAAATATTAAGTACATCTAATCAAATTTTGGTCAAAGACTCTGGCCAGGTTAAATTAATTATAACAAATTTAGGTGGATGCGTAGTCGAAAAGATTTTCAATATTGTAAAAAATCCTATTCCATCGCAACCAATTCTTTCTAGAGATACTGCAAGTTATCTAATATCAACTTCAATCATTGGTAACACTTGGTATAAAGACGGAGTAGCAATAACCGATACCACTCAAAAGATTAAACCAACA
>JAPLON010000142.1 GCA_026400695.1 Pseudomonadota bacterium | reverse complement strand
CTATAATGGTCCCAGATTTTAACAGTAAAACCCAAGGCTATGCCACGTCCTCTTGAGGCAGGGCGATTCATCTATCCCTGATGGAAAAAATAATAAATTTTTTCTGCTATACTTTTGTTGATTCCAGAAACAATCATTAGATCTTCAATTGTGGCGCGCCCAATGTTTGCTGCTGAGCCGAAATGTTGTAATAAAAGTTTTTTGCGTTTAGTACCGATGCCTGGAATTTCATCAAGCTTTGATTTTACTAAGTTTTTTTTACGTCCGGCCCTGTGGGTACCAATGGCAAAGCGGTGGGCTTCGTCGCGAATGGTTTGTAGAAAATAAAGTAAGGGGCTATGGGGTGGCAATTTTTGGGTTGATTGATCAGAAAAATAAAATGTTTCATCACCAGCGTTGCGTTTTTCTCCCTTGGCAATGCCGATTACGGGTATTTCTATGCCTTGATCTTCAAGGACTTTGAAAACTGTATTTACTTGATTTTGGCCGCCATCTATTAACATTAAATCTGGTAGGGGCCATTCATCTTTATGGTTTAGCCTTCGCCCAATTACTTCGCGCATCATGGATAAATCGTCACCTGCAACAGCTTCTTTGATGGAAAATTTACGGTAGCGTGATTTTTCAAAGCCTTTGCGGGTGGCACAAATTAACACTCCGTAGGCTGATGATCCTTGCAGGTGGCTGTTATCATAAACTTCAATATTATCAATACTTTGAATTTTTAAAAATTCCTGTAAGTGGTCGAATTGTTTTTGATTAGTCAATTCGCTGTTGTGGTTACGTTCTAAATGTTCCTTGGCGTTTTTTAAGGCATGTTCAACCAGGCCAAGTTTAGTTGGGTTTTTAGGACATTCAATTGAAACTTTTACATTATGTTGCTGCAGTAGGCCTTGGATGAGTACACCAACATTTTCAGCCATAACATTGCATAAAATTGTAGGTGGTGGTTCGTGTTCAACGTAAAATTGATTTAAAAATGCTGCCATGAGTTCTTCAAGGGTGGCCCCTTCAGTATGGGTCATTTCAAATGTTTCTGTGCCATAGTTGCGTCCATGGCGAAAGAAAAAGCTTTGTACTACTGTGCGTCCTGCAAGTTGGGCTATGGCAAAAATATCTGCTTGATTAATGCTTGCCACATTTATGCGTTGGTGGGTTTGAATTTGGGTTAGCAAGCGAATGCTGTCACGGTATTGGGCAGCGCGTTCAAAGTCCATGGCATCAGATGCATTTTGCATTTTTTCAGCTAATTGGCGCTGCACCGTATCGCTTTTGCCTTGTAAAAAAGCTTTGGATGATTGGGTGGATTCCTTATATTCAGTAACAGTAATTTTGCCTACACATGGGGCTGTGCAACGTTTGATGTGGTATTGCAAGCAGGGGCGCTGGCGGTTATCAAAAAAATTATCTGAACAATTGCGAATTTGAAAAAGTTTTTGCATGGTCAAAATTGTTTCTTCAACTGCTGCGACATTGGCAAATGGTCCGAAATATGACCCTTTTTCTGTTTTGGGCCCCCGATGTTTTACTATGCGTGGAAAATCATGATTGGTTAGCAAGATGTATGGAAATGATTTGTCATCCTTCAGTAGCACGTTATAGCGTGGTTGGAGTTTTTTAATCAAATTGCTTTCAAGTAGTAATGCTTCGACTTCGTTTGCAGTAGTGACAATTTCCATTGTGCAGGTTTCGCTAACCATGCGCTTTAAGCGGTTTGGGAGTTTTTCAATATTTGTGTAGGAAACTACACGTTTTTTTAGATTTTTTGCTTTTCCTACATAAAGTACCTTTGCTGAATCGCTTAGCATTCTGTAAACGCCAGGTTTATTAGGTAATGTTTTAATAACATCTTTGATAATACTTACCCCAACTTCCAGGGAAGTTAGAAACGTATTAGGTGATGTTTCATCTTGCTCAATTGCCATATAATTTTAAGATAAAAATTTATTAAAAATTTTGATTAATCAACAATAATATTGACTAAATTTTTTACTTATGCTACCCGTGAATCCGTAACCACGCAATAGAAACTATACTTAAAAGCTAATGACAGAAACAAGTCAACCCACTCATTTTCCTGTATTATGCAAGGAAATGGCAGAATCGCTAGGTGACGTTAAGGGAAAAACTTATGTGGATGGCACTTTTGGTGGTGGTGGCTATGCCAGAGAAATTTTGAATAGAGGGGCATCGAAGGTTATTGCCTTTGATCGAGATCATGATGCCATTGTTAGGGCTGAATCTTTTGAGAAAGAATTTGGCGACCGGTTCCAAATATTTCATGCATGCTTTAGTGAGATGGATAAATATATAAAGCCAGAATCAATGGACGGTATAGTTTTTGATTTTGGTATCTCAAGTTTTCAGGTTGACGAAGCTCACCGTGGTTTTTCATTTAAGCAAGATGGGCCGCTGGACATGCGTATGGGCCTGGGAGCAACTCAATCTGCGGCAGATGTAGTTAATAAGTTCAGTGAAAAAGATATTGCCACTATTTTGTATGTTTATGGCGAAGAATCACGTTCTCGTCAAATTGCTAAGGCAATTGTTTCAGCACGAACACAAAAACCATTTACCACAACGCAAGAGCTAGCCTTGTTGATCCGAAAAATCGTTCCAAGTCAAGAGGGTTTTGACGCTGCAACCCTTACATTTCAAGGCTTGCGCATTTTTGTGAATAATGAGTTAATAGAGATAGAGAGTGCTTTACAACTTAGTAATCAGCTTTTGCCGGTGGGGGGTCGGCTAGTGACTGTGGCATTTCATTCATTAGAAGATCGTTTGGTTAAAAACCACAGCCGTATAGCGTTTAGCTATCAAGGTAAGGAGTGTTTTTATAAGCAAATTAACCGAAAGGCCATAACCCCTAGTCTGGAAGAAATTAAGTTAAATGTACGATCAAGGTCTGCAAAATTGCGGGCTTTCATTAAGGAAATTAAGCAATAATGAGACGCTCGCGCTTTTTTTTAACAATAATGGCTTTTGGTATAGGGTTGTGCCTGTTTAGGGTTAAATATCAGGTTATGGCCCTTGAAAAAAATCATAAAGAAATTGTGAAAAGCATTACTGAAAGTAAAGAAGCTATCCATGTTTTAAAGGCTGAACTTACCCACCTGAATGATCCTGCGCGTTTGCAAAAATTAGCAATGACTCACCTTGGGTTTGTGGCCTTAAAGCCTACTCAAATAGTGACAATTGGAGAATTGCCAAAGCAAATTACTGAAGTAAAGGTTGCAGTTGATCCGATTGAAGCATTGATGGATGCTTTAAATGCTGTATCTTCGCAAGAAGTTCCTGAAACTGCAGCCAAGGGTGCTTCGAATGCAGCTGCCTAAAACAGGGATGAAAAATTTATGGTATCGTCTTAGTTGTTGGCGTTTTTCTCAGCATCAGGAGCTTTTGCATAGGGCGCGTTACCGTACTTTTAGTACATGTGTTATAGCTTGCGTTGCTTACATTGGAATTGCTGTGCGTTTGGTAGACGTTATGGTGGTGCGAACACCTGATTGTACTTCAGGTTGTCAACAGCAAGAATGCCAAATGCGCCAAAATATTACAGATCGTAATGGGGTAATTCTTGCTACTCAGTTAGTGACTGCTTCGGTTTATGCCAATCCAAAGGTAGTCATTAATGCTAAAGAAGCAGCCCTTAAGTTAAGTGAGCTTTTTCCACATTTAACTTATAAAAAGATTTTAAAAAAATTAGAATCAGAATCTGGTTTTATTTGGATTGAACGACACGTTTCACCAAAAATGCAGCAAGCGGTACATTCTCTTGGAATTCCTGGTGTGTACTTGATGAATGATTCCAAGAGGGTTTATCCACATGGCGGCCTAGCGTGCCATGTAATTGGCCGTTGTGATATTGATGGTAGTGGTGTTAGTGGTATTGAGGCAGCATTTGATACTTTTCTTAATACGCAGCCGACTGATCTTAAATTATCTTTAGATATACGTGTGCAGCATGTAGTGCATGATGAATTAACCGCAGCGATAGCTAATTTTCAAGCTGTAGCTGGGAACGTTATGGTTATGGATGTTCAAACTGGCGAAATAATCGCTATGGTTTCGTTGCCGGAATATGATCTTAATCGACCTATGAAATCTATAGAAGTTGGCTTTAATCGCAATACATTAGGAGTTTACGAGCAAGGTTCTACCTTTAAAATTTTAAATGCAGCAATTGCTTTGGAAACAGGGGTTGCTACTGAAAATTCAATTTTTGATGCAACACATGCTTACAAAATCGGACGCTTTGCTATTACTGATTTTAAAGGGCAAAATCGTCCCCTAACCCTAACAGAAGCTTTAGTGCATTCGTCAAACATAGCAGCAATTAAAATTTGTCAAAAATATGGTTTGCAAATACAAAAGCAATTTATGGAAACATTTGGGGTTTTACGGCCAGTTAATTTAGAAATTTCTGAATTAGGTACTCCGTTGGTGCCGCGAAATTGGACAGAAACTTCAATGATGACAATATCATATGGCTATGGTATTTCGGTTACCCCATTGCACACCCTAGTGGCCATAGCGAGTGTGGTTAATGATGGTTATATTCCCACTCCTACTTTAAAGTTTGTAGGCAATCGTAGCGAGAGAATTAATTCATTTAGAAAAAACCCATGTATCAGTAAAAAAACTTCAGCAACAATTAGAAAAATTCTACGTGAAGTTGTTAAACATGGCACTGCTACAGCTGATATAGAAGGTTACCACGTGTTTGGTAAGACTGGCACAGCCTATCAAATAGTTGGTAAAGGTGGTTACGGATCAGATGCTAATCGCAAACGAACCACATCTTTCATTGGAGGATTTTCTGCAAAAAATCCACGATATGTACTGATTTTAATGTTAGACAATCCTAAAACTGCTCCTGGAACCTATGGTTACGCTACAGCTGGTTGGAATGCTAAGCCAACCGCTGGTAAAATTATTGAACGTATAGCGCCATTGCTTGGGGTTGCCCCTGATTTCAACGAGGAAGAAGAAAATGATGACTCTATGCAGCTAACCAAACTTTCTGAGATTGGTGATTAAATGCACTTTGATGAATCACTTGATTATTTACTTGAAGGTGTCTCCTCAATTTGTGCTGATTCAAGATTAGTTAAACCGGGTGATTTATTTGTTTGCATACCGTGTGAAAGGGAAATTGAAAATATAGCTCAGGCAATTGCCAATGGAGCAACGGTAATTTTGGGGCAACCTAAGGTTTTGAGTGGTTTTACTAATCAAGTAAAATGTATTGAACATGCCAACCCTAGGTTGGCTTTAAGTTTGCTTGCAAAAGCTTATTTTAAGATTCAGCCAACAACTTTGGTAGCAGTTACTGGTACTAACGGTAAGAGTTCTGTAGTTAGCCTTGTGCGACAATTTTGGCAATTGTTGGGGTACAAAGCTGCTTCGTTTGGCACTGTTGGTTTAGAGATTGATCCGTCACACATTCCAGATGATTTACCTAAGGTGCCTTCACTTACAACCTATGATAGTTTGTCCTTTTTTAAGTTATTGAAAAATTTAGCACAGGCAAATATTAACCATGTTGTGTTTGAAGCATCAAGTCATGGGCTAGAACAGTATCGTATTCATGGCAGTGAGCTCGCTGTTTCTGGGTTTACCAACTTAACGCAAGATCACCTAGACTACCATTTAACTATGGAAAATTATTTAGAAGCCAAAGCTAAGCTTTTTACTGAGATTTTGGAACCTAATAGGCCTGCTGTGTTGAATGCTAATTCTCCATATTTTGAAAGTTTGGCTGGTATAATTTCTAATCCCATAATTAGCTATGGGGTAGATGTTAAGGCTGACCTATTTGCTACCAATATTAGAATTTATGGAACGAAAATTATTTTTGATTTGCATTATCATAACCAGGTTTTTGGTGACACTACACTTAATTTGGCTGGTTCTTTTCAAGTTGAAAATGTTTTGTGTGCTATGGCGATGGTTATAGGTGCGGGAGAATCGTTGAATAGTATTTTACCATTAGTGCCATTGTTAAAATCAGTTATTGGGCGTATGGAATTTATTGGTAGTACACCAACGGGTGCTGATGTCTATGTAGATTATGCACACACTCCTGATGCTCTTGAGAGGGCTTTAAGATCACTGAGATCTCATACCGAAGGTAAAGT
>JAPLON010000006.1 GCA_026400695.1 Pseudomonadota bacterium | reverse complement strand
GTGAAGCTGAAAGAAAAGCCAGAACAGTCAATTAAATCGCTCATGCGCAAAAATGCTATGTCCTTCAAATACCTCACCTCATCTGTCAAGAAAATTCTTCATGCGTAGGCCCTGAAGAAATGGTGTGCAGATATTGCTAAAGATATTGATCCAAAAGAAATAAAAAAGGCAAAAGAAGTTGCAGAGCAAAAGTCTGTTACTTTTGAAGAATTCTGGCAAGTATTTACCAACAAGTATATTAAAGAACATCACAAGCCTTCTACAATTAACAGGGACTCTTCAAGAATTAAACTTTACATACTTCCTTTTTTTGGAAAAAAACCTATAGCTGAAATTGAACGAAGGGATATATTGGCATTCAAGGATTCTCTATCTAATGGTACTGGCACAAAATGCCTTCGTCTTTTAAGCGTAGCTTTCAATCAAGCCGAACTTTGGGAGTATCGACCTCAAAATAGTAATCCTTGCTAGGGGTACATAAACATCCCGAGAAGAAGATGGACAGATTTTTAAATTTAGAAGAACTGGCACGGCTAGAAAAAACACTTCTAGAAAGAGAAACTACAGACCGAGCGTCTTCCTATACCATAGACACATTTCGTCTGCTTATTTACACAGGTTGTCGCTTAGGGGAGGTTTTGTCCCTAAAATGGGATGATGTTGATTTTGAGGATCGTTGTCTGCGCTTGAACGAAAGTAAAACGGGTAAAAGAACAATTCCTTTAAACGAGTCTGCCATGAAGGTCTTGTGTAGCGTTCAAAAACAAGAAGGCAACCCCTATGTTTTTTGCGGTAATAAAGTAGGAACGCATTTAGTTGCTGTACAAAAAACCTGGCAACGTATCCGTAAAAAGGCTGGTATTTCAGATGTTCGCATTCATGATCTCCGCCATTCATTTGCATCATTTATGATTAAAAATGGTGTAAGTATTTTTGAAATTTCAAAATTACTAGGACATAAGGACATTAAAACGACAATGCGTTATGCTCATTTAGCCGACAGGGAATTAGTTGAAGTAACTAATAAAGGTGGCAAGATGTTTGAAGCTAATAATAAATATTTTGCTTAGAGGGTTGAGCTATGGCTCGTACCAATCATTCATTCGTCTGATATTAATCACCATTGACTGAGAGTAGTTATGGTTATTACGTAGAATTATACAAATGCTGCACTGCTTGGCAACAGTTATTTGAACCCACCTTTTTTTAGAAAATTTTCTAAGCTGTGGAAAAATGTTAAATCTAAAGCCTACGTTAAGCCTATCTTAAAACCTGATTTTACATAAAATCCAATGAATGCAAGGCTTGCAAGGTGATGTTTTCCAGGTGTGCAGATTTACGTGCTTAAAGATAAGTCCCCTTCTAAAAATAAATCTTGCCTTTTATTCTGTAAACCTGAAAATCTGAAAGAAAAATAATAAAAAATATAATATATATAAGGGGTTTAAGTATGTTTCAGGTTTAATACAGGTTTCATAGGCTTCACCACAAAAAAACAACAATCAAGTAAAATTGCGGTGTTCGAGGTTTTCCAGATTTAGCATAACATCATCGCTGTAGACTTTAACTTTTTTGTTGATATTTTTACTTTAAGCATTTTTTATCTGAGAAGATTTTCTTAATCATCAGGGTTAGTAAATAGCACCACAATCTTCTTTAAATGAGTTTCTAGTGGGTTTAAGTTGGCTTCCTATAAAAGGTGAGTAAATTGCAAAATACCTCGCCAGTAGCTTAATTTAGTGATTAGCTATAGTATATGCTAACTCGTAATATCCAAGCAATTTCTATAGCGACTTCCACTTCTAATTCACGAGGTAAGGCCATAACAATCGTCTGTGCCGTTTGCGCTGAATTGAGATAGTTATCGCGTGATTCCAGGCAATTGGGAAAACGCTTTATTGCATAATCATCTTCGAAGTTTTCTAAGATCCCAGACTGTATATTCTGGTACAAGCGTGTCGGTAAACGCAATATCGCTGTGGCGATTTTTATAACTGACATTTAGATTACGGCGAGTTTCATGTAAATTAGTTTTGGCAATATACGCTGCACTCTGCACCGAACTTCTTTCTCTGCTTCTACTGACAACACCGTGACTTAAGTGGTACTCAGTCCTAACGCCGTAGGTACTCAAGCGCAAGTGCGCATCAGTGCGCAGTGTGTCGTAGAACAACCCACTGACCATGGATATGATATGGTATAAGTGTGCAGTGTGGCAAGCTTTACGGAAGATGACGGAGGGCCCGTCGAAATCGGTCTTTGTGGGACAGGTTTCAAACCACCTCAAGCGGCTGCAGTAAAGAGCTATGGTCGTGAGCGTTGAGGAAAAGTCTTTAAAGAAAAAGGACAGGTAACGATTAAAGAGACGAATAAAAATGAACCATCGTTGAAGCGTCGTAAATGCAAGGTAACATCAAAATGAGGAGCTTGCGCATCTTCTCAGATTAGCTCATCGGAAACCCAATTACTGGATGAGTGGTGTTCGGCGTAAAGGTGGCGTGACTTTAATCGAGGCTTCTGTAAGGAACTACGAGAACCTGTCGTTGTGATGCTAAGGGAGAATTTCAAGGGACCGCAATCTCAAGAAAAAGAGTACCGATGCACAAAACAGGGGCGGACCAGTTCGTAGTAGTGATGAAGTTCCTGTAATGGGAATGGAGCAAAGGGACTGGATTAGGTGGTCAAGGATAACTTTCAACTTGGAAAAGGAGGAAATTTTAGATATGACAAAACCATTTACAATACCAAAACAACTGGTAGTACAAGCCTACAAGTTAGTCAGAGCTAATGCAGGAGCTGCTGGT
The DNA here is from genome assembly GCA_026400695.1 of Pseudomonadota bacterium. Taxonomy (GTDB): domain Bacteria; phylum Pseudomonadota; class Alphaproteobacteria; order Paracaedibacterales; family CAITNM01; genus CAITNM01. Next base: position 2,982 of record JAPLON010000006.1, on the reverse strand, counting down.
GTAGACCAGCAGACACTGGATGACTTTGACTTAAATTTGAAAGATAATCTTTACAAAATCTGGAACCGGATGTCATCAGGAAGCTACTTTCCTCCTGCTATCCGAGCAGTTGCAATACCGAAGAAGTCAGGAGGAGAGCGAATTCTAGGGATACCGACGGTATCTGATAGAATTGCTCAAATGGTAGTGAAGTTAACGTTTGAACCATTTGTTGAACCAAACTTTCATCCAGATTCCTACGGCTACAGGCCGAATAAATCGGCTTTAGACGCTGTCGGAGTAACTCGGCAGAGATGCTGGGCATATGACTGGGTGCTAGAGTTTGACATCAAAGGTTTGTTCGATTTATCAACAAAATACCCCCTTCTATAACCCAATAAAAAAAGAGATAACGCAAGTCACCGTTATTGACCCAAGACATCCTCTTTTTAACAAAAAATTCTCAATTTTATCAATTAATAACCCTCAATTCAGTAAGGGGCATGTGCTTGTTATTTACCGCGAAGGTATAACTTTACGCATTCCTTTCTCAGCAACAGACATTGCTGGTGATTTTTGCATTTCTGGGATCAAGCTTACTCATTCCTCAATAGAGGAGCTAGTTTCTTTAGCTCTGGAGTGCAACGCAATATGTCATCCAATCCAAATAAAATCTGGCAACAATTATTGCCAGACGCACAACAAGAAATACTCACCCAATTAACATTAATTTGTAAGGAAATTATTGATGATATCGGAACTTGTAACAACTCAACACCTTGCCAACAAAGCCATCATCTATGTTCGGCAATCAACACCTCACCAAACATTGAGCAACCAAGAAAGTTTAGAATTACAATATGCTCTTAAACAAAAGGCTGTGGAATTAGGCTGGCCATCTTATAATGTAGAAATAATTGATGCAGATTTAGGATTAACAGGCGCTTCCACTGATCATCGTGAAGGGTTTAAAGAAATACTGACTCGTGTTGCTTTAGGTCAGATCGGGATTATTTTATCCTATGATGTGACACGTTTATCACGAAACTGTTCTGACTGGTATCCACTTTTAGATCTCTGTGGCTATCGCCACTGTTTGATCGCTGATCGTGATGGAGTTTACGATCCAGGTACTGTTAATGGTAGGCTTTTACTAGGACTAAAAGGACAATTAGCTGAAGTGGAACTTAACACTATTCGTGCACGATTAACCGCAGGTTTACTCAACAAAGCACAACGGGGAGACTTGGCTTTACGACTGCCTATAGGCTTGGTACGTAACTCACATAATCTCGTACAAAAAGATCCGAATTTGGAGGTTCAGAATTTAATTGTTCTTATTTTTGGTACCTTTTTGCGCTTGAAATCAGCGAGTAAAACTATGCAATATTTTAATGAAAAAGAATTTTGCTTGCCGCGCTATGATGGGTTCCATGAACTTCATTGGAAAAAACCTACGGTATCTGCAATTATTTCAACGCTTAAAAATCCAGCTTATGCTGGTGCTTTTGCATATGGTCGTTCACGCGTGATTCGTAGTGGTCCATCGCCTACTGATAAATCAATTAAAAAAGTTCCCCAACAAGAATGGAAAGTACTTGTTCAAAATAAATATCCTGGTTATATCGATTGGGAAACGTTTGAAAAAATCCAAACCATGCTTAAGGATAATTATGCTGAATACGACCGCAATAAAACACGGGGAGTTCCTCGACCTGGAGAGGCACTGTTGCATGGGATTATTTATTGTGGTGAATGCGGACACAAAATGCTCATCCAATATAAAAAAGGAACGCAATATCTCTGCAATGCTTTACGTCAACAATATGGAACACCTGTTTGCCAACGCATCCCTGGTAATCCTATTGACATTCAAGTGGTTAAAACTTTTTTTCAAGCGATATCATCTATTGAGCTTGATGCTTATACACAATCACTTGCTTTGCAAACTCAAGAAGATTCATCTGTTCAGAGATCGCATCTGCAACAATTAGAGAGATTTCGCTATCTTGCAAAATTGGCAGAACGACAATTTAACCAAGTTGATCCTGATAATCGCTTAGTTGCCTCAGAACTTGAAAAGCGCTGGGAAAATGCATTGAAAGATTTAAGGCAGGCTGAAGAATCATTTGTACGGCAAAAAAGTAAAACGCCAGTTATTTCTTTGCCTGAAGAATTACGATTAGCTTTCATGAGTGTTGAGAAAAATCTTCCAAAACTGTGGGATAAAACTGTATCACAGCAACAAAAAAAATCCTTTCTACGTTGTTTAATTGACAAAGTAGTTATTCACCGCTCTGAGCCTGATAATATCCACACTCGTATTGTTTGGAAAGGAGGGGATACAACAACCATTAAAATTCCAATCACTGTTGGTTCACTTGCAAGATTATCTTTTGCAAAAGAAATGGAAGAAAAAATTATTGAGCTAAGCCAGACTGGAATGAAAGATAAAGCGATTTCTGACTACCTTACCAATAATGGATTTCGTTCTCCAATGAGCAATGAGGTGCTATTAAATACGGTAAAAATTGTTAGATTAAAGCATCGCATATTTTTAAACCGTTCTCAGTCACATCCACGCTGCATAACTGGATTTTTAACAATTGGACAACTATCACAAATTACTCATATTCCAGTTCATTGGATTTATGATAGAATCCACAATGGACGGATAGAAGTGAAAATGACTCATCTAGCACAATACAAAAAAGGATTGTATTTATTCCCTGATGCACTGGACACAATCAATATGTTTCATGGGTTAAGGAATGGCCATTTCCAGAACTTACGTTTTTCATAGGAGTACCAAGATGAGTGATCGTTCGATAATATTGACCACGAACTTCTGATGAAAGCGGTTAGAAAACATACAGATAACAAGTGGGTGATTCTTTACATAGAACGGTGGCTGAAAGCCCCCATGCAGATGGCAGATGGAACGCTTATAGAGCGAACCAAAGGCACTCCGCAGGGCGGGTTATGCAAAGCTTTGCATAAGGC
>JAPLON010000107.1 GCA_026400695.1 Pseudomonadota bacterium | reverse complement strand
TGGCAGAGGCTTTGTTACGCATTCCCGATAACACCACCAAGAGTCATTTGATTCGTGACAAGCTTGGTCTTGCAAATTGGGACAATACAGACGAGTCTACTTGGGTTGAAAGGCTAGCCAATTTTAGTTTAACCCAAGCTAGTAAATTTTTATCCTTAGGCACGTCCGGTTCAATGTTTAGCCACATTCCTGGCTTGATTAGGCGCTTTGGTGAGCCACTGATTCGCCAAATAATGGCTAAAATTATTCGAACGATGGGCCATCAATTTGTTGTTGGTGAAACTATTGAAAAGGCTTCTAACAAAAAGGGTGACGAAGTATATTCATTCGATATGCTTGGGGAGGGTGCTAAAACCCGTGAAGATGCAGACCGCTATCTCAACGCCTATTTAAACGCAATTGAGGCTTTAAAGGGCCAAAATGGTTATATAGAAACTAGATCAAGTATTTCTGTAAAATTATCTGCCTTGCATCCTCGTTACGAAGTGCTAAAACGAGACTCTGTTAAAACTGAACTTACTGAAATTTTGCTAAAACTTTGTAGGGCGGCAAAGGACGCTGAGATTTTGTTAACGGTTGACGCCGAAGAAACTGAACGTTTAGCCTTATCTTTAGAAATAATTCATGACGTATTTACGGACGAATCTTTAAAAGGGTGGGGTGGTTTTGGTTTGGCTGTGCAAGCTTACCAGAAGCGTGCTCCATACGTGGTTGATTGGCTTTGCGCATTGGCGCAATCTGCTCAAGAAAAAATGCATATCCGTTTGGTTAAGGGAGCCTATTGGGACAGTGAAATTAAATGGGCTCAAGAACGTGGCTTAAGTAACTACGCAAACTTTACTCAAAAACCTCATACAGATTTATCGTACTTAGTTTGTGCACAAAAAATTTTAAAGGCTTCTCCACTAATTTACGGTCAATTTGCTACCCATAACGCCTATACAGCATCGTTTATTTTAGAGATGGCATCTAAGCTTGAAGTTACTGAATTTGAATTGCAAAGACTTTATGGCATGGGTGAAGAGCTTTACAGCAATCTCAAAGTAAGACAGCGTATTTACGGCCCTGTTGGGGTTTATAAAGATCTTTTAGCATATTTGGTACGTAGATTACTTGAAAATGGTGCCAATAGCAGTTTTGTACATCAAATTTATGATCCACACCTGCCGTGTGAACTGCTTTGTCAAAATGTTGCAGATCAATGTCAGCACACTGCAAATAAACCGCATCCTTACATTAAACTACCTGAAGAAATTTATAGTGGTTACCGAAAAAATTCAAAGGGTGATGATCTTTCTAATTATGGATATTTAGCCAGTACACAGAAAGCATTTCATAATTACTCTTTGAAAAAAGCTCCTGAGTTATTAGAGGAAACCCAACTAAAAAAACTTCTAGAAATTGCTAATCAATCTCAACCTAGCTGGGATCGTTTGGGTTCAGAAAAGAGAGCTCAAATTTTAGAAAAATTGGGAGATCTTTTAGAGAAAAATCGTCAGGAATTAATGCAAATTTTGTGCGTAGAAGCAAAGAAAACCTTAGTAGATTGTGTCGCTGAAGTGCGTGAAGCAATAGATTTTTGTTATTACTATGCAAATCAAGCTCGTCTACTTTTGAATGATCCAGTGCAATTGCCTAGTCCGACAGGTGAGCTAAATAGTTTATCGTATCACGCTCGTGGAGTGTTTGTGTGTATTGCTCCATGGAATTTTCCTTTGGCAATATTTTTAGGGCAAGCATTAGCAGCATTAGTAACGGGTAACACAGTGTTGGTAAAACCTGCCCACCAAACCCCAAGGATTGGATTGTTTGCTGTGGAGTTGGCACATAAGGCTGGTGTTCCTAGAGACGTATTTCAATTTATTCATGCTAAAGGAAGCACTATTTCTGATTGCCTTTTAAGTGACTACAGGGTTAATGGGGTAGTATTTACAGGATCAACCAAAACAGCCTTGCAAATTAACCGCAATTTAGCAAATCGAGATGGGCCAATTGTGCCATTGATTGCTGAGACAGGTGGTATGAATGCGATGATTATTGATTCATCTGCTTTACATGAGCAAGTTGTTAGCGACGTTATTAGTTCAGCATATCAAAGTGCAGGACAACGTTGTTCAGCATTGAGATTTTTATTCGTACAAGAAGATGTAGCTGATAATTTGTTGCACATGCTTAGCAATGCGATGGCTGAGCTAGAGATTAATGATCCGCGTCACCTAAGTACGGATGTTGGTCCGGTAATTGATAATGATGCCAAGCAAGCTCTAGAAGGCCACATAGATTATTTAAGAGGCCTTGAAAGTAAAGGGCAGGCTAAAAGTATTTATGCTTGCAAAGAGTCTTTATTGGAAGGATTTTTTGCACCACAGCTTTGGGAAATTAATAGTATTGATCTATTGAATGAAGAAGTATTTGGGCCGATTGTGCACGTAATTCGCTATAAATCTGATGATTTAGAAAAAGTTTTTCAACAAATTAATGCTACCAATTATGGCTTAACTATGGGAATTCATAGTAGATTGGAATCAACTATAGCTATGGCTTGTCGTCTTGCTAAAGTCGGTAATTTGTATATAAATCGTAATATGATTGGTGCAGTAGTTGGTGTGCAGCCATTTGGTGGTGAGGGCCTTTCTGGAACTGGACCAAAGGCTGGTGGGCCAAATTATTTATTGCGTTTTGTGCATGAGAGAACTTTTACACAAAACATTACGGCTTGTGGTGGAAACGCAACTTTATTGAATAGTATTTAGATACGTAGGTTTGTTTGTGATTAATAAATTATTAGTAATGATGAGATACTATGGAAAATAGAGATAGGCCATTCTTGAAACATAGTTTCAGAGCATCTTTTTTAAATCCCTTAAAGACGCTAATGGCGGAGCTGTGTTTGTATGATTGGATGGAGCCAAGGCGGGTGGCCCACCCAATAAGGGCGGGGGTGGGGGATGGAAACACTTATCATCAATTAGTTAATAAATCATTAATATTTTCAAAAAAACAATCTAGGAATTACTTATGGAACTGCTAGCTCGCATTCGCTCCTGGTGTTTTGATCTATTTTTTTATAGCTTTACTCTTTCATTATTTATAATTTTATGGGTTCCGGTGATTATCTTACCAAGGTGGTTTTGCGCGCTGTGGTATAAAAGTTGGACCCACATTATTATGTACGCCCTAAAAATAATAGTTGGGCTTGATTACCAAGTGATTGGTAAAGATAAACTAGATGCAGTTTTAAAAAATGGCCCAGTGATTTTGGCATGCAAGCATCAATCAGCCTGGGAAACTCTGATTTTTTCAACTTTGGTTGATAAATTTGTAATTGTTTTAAAAAAACAGTTAGTGCAAATTCCAGGTTATGGTAGCTATTTAATTAAACTCAATAGTATTGTCATTGACCGTTCTAATGGGATTAAATCCTTAAAATCCTTACTGAAGCAAGGTCATGAAGCGATCTCCAATGGTATGTCGATTCTTATTTTTCCTGAGGGAAGACGTGGTAACTACGGGGATCCTACAAATTTACAGTCCGGTATTAGTGTAATTTATAAAGAACTCAATGTTCCTGTTGTGCCAATTGCTGTAAATTCTGGTAAATTTTGGGCACGACGTTCTAAATTTAAACGTTCTGGTTGCATTACCTTAGAATTTCTTGAACCTATCCCAGCAGGATTACCTAAAAATGAGTTTTTGCCTTTGTTGCAAGAGTGTCTAGATATCGCTTGTTCAAGACTTTAGGAACTACACATAGTGCTTAATTGCCGTATAACGTAATCTAACAACAATAAATCTTGGCTTGAATCTGGCAGACTTGAAATGTGATTTTTAAGTTGCTCGTAAAGCGTGTTGTAGTTAGAAAATTTTTCATCATTCCAAGATTGCTGGCAAAGGTTTGCTACTGTTTTAATTAAGTCATGTTGTAGTAGTAGCCAAGATGATATTTGCCATGAACCAGCTGGACAAATCATTTCAGCCCAATTCCACAAATAGTCGATACCAAGTTTTGTGTAGTTTTCTTCAACTAATTTAAGGTCAATACCATTTTTGATAGTTATCTGGTAAGTAAACATTACAGAAAATGGTACGTGGTTTGAGGTACTTGTAGTTCTACTGGCAAAAATATGATTAGAATTTGATAAGCGCATCATTACACACTGGGAAAGATTTCTGGCAGTTTGTCGTAGTGACGTTAAAGTAGATGCTAAATTACTTTGCAAGCGTGTGTAATTTTGAATTTTTTCATACGCATTTGTTTGTTCTAAAACTTCCACAAAAGCTCGTACAACTTCGAGAGGATCAACTCTAAATGCTTCAGACATTTGCCCTACAAAGCAAGGCCCCATAATGTTTATTACCATGTTTGCTAGCACAGTTGCAGTAATTTCCACTTTTAATGGGTGATAGCTCAAATGATTTTTGTATTCATTTTGAAAAAGTTTGGGGAAATATTGCAAATAATAGATTTCACCAAAACAAGCAGTATTTTTAAGAGCATGCAATAGATCTTGGTATAAATGGATTTTTGAATAAGCTAGTAATATAGCGAGTTCAGGCCTTGTGATTCCTAAGTTTTGATTTTTGCGTTGCAGCAACTCTTCATCACTTGGGATATATTCTATTTCACGGCGTAATGGTAAATTTTCTCGCTTTTCCAGATTTTTAATTAAATTAATATAAGAATTTAAATCAAAGCGAGATTCTTCCTGCATAAGTGTAATAATTAGAGTTTGTGACCAATTGTCTTCTAGGACAAGATCACTTACTTCATTTGCCAGACTTCTTAGAAGATTATCTCTGCTATTGTTATCAAGCAATTTTTGTTGAAGCAGAACTTCGCACATGATTTTCAGATTAACTTCATGGTCTGAACAGTCAACACCAGCAGAGTTATCAATAGCATCTGTGTTGATTCTACCCCCACTTAAGGCGTACTCTATACGTCCAAGTTGGGTTGATCCAAGGTTTGCTCCTTCACCAATAATTTTGGCGCGAACCATACGGGCATTAATACGGATTGAATCATTCGCCCTATCTGCTACTTGTGTGTCACTTTCATGTTGGGCTTTTATGAATGTGCCAATGCCTCCAAAAAATAATAAATCTACCTGACTGGCTAGTATTTTTAAAATTAGTTCATCTGGTGAAAGTTGAGATTGGCTGATGTTCAGTCGTGTGGCAACTTCTGGAGAAATTTCAATAAACTTAGCGGAGCGATCGAAAACTCCACCACCTTTTGATATTAAGGATTGATCGTAATCACTCCAATTTGAACCAGATAAATTAAATAAACGCTTTCTCTCCAGGTAGCTTTTTTCAGTATCTGGTGTTGGATCTAAGAATATATGCTTATGGTTAAATGCGGTAATCAAATTGATTTTAGTAGATTGTAACATGGCATTTCCAAAGACATCTCCAGCCATATCACCTATACCAGCAACAGTTATAGGTGTGGTTTGGCAATCAATGCCTAGTTCCCAAAAATGTCTTCTGACAGCAATCCAAGCACCACGGGCTGTTATTGCTAACTTTTTGTGATCGTAACCATTAGATCCACCTGAAGCAAAGGCATCACCCAACCAAAAGCCTACACCATTAGAAATTTTATTAGCAATATCTGAAAATGTAGCAGTGCCTTTATCAGCAGCAACTACTAGATATGGATCGTCTTCGTCATATCTTAAAACATTTGCGGGAGGAACGACTTCCTTATCTACCAAATTATCTGTTATGGCTATCAATTGGCTTATAAAACTTTGGTATGCTTTTACTACAACTTCTTTTAACTGATCATTACTAGCACCACCTTCCTGTAAAGAGTCGTAGTTTTTAACAAAAAAACCACCTTTAGAACCAACCGGTACTATTACTGAATTTTTAACCATTTGTGCTTTCATTAGCCCAAGGGTTTCTGAACGAAAATCTTCTGGCCTATCTGACCAGCGAATTCCTCCGCGTGCAATGTTTCCACCTCGTAAATGGCATCCTTCCATAGTTGGTGAGTAAACAAAAATTTCAAATAGAGGTGATGGCTTTGGAATATCAATTACTTGGGTAGAGCTTACTTTGAAGCTTACGCATGGATACGGTTTAAATTCACCACTTTGATAAGCATTTGTGCGTACTGTTGTTATTATAATGTTTAAGAATCGTCTCATGATTCGGTCATGGTCTAGGCGTTTTATAACTCCTAAAGAGTGCACAATTTTTTCATGAAGATTATCTAATGAAGGGTTAGGGTTTTTTTGTTTTCTTAAATCAAACTTTGCTTTAAAAAATTCAATTAACTTTTGAGTTATATCAGGGTAAGAAACCAAACAATCTGCCAATGCTTTTTGAGAATAATTAAAACCAAGTTGTTTTAAAAATCTACCAAGAGCTCGAAAAATAATAATCTCTTTAAAATCTAAATCGCACGTTACTGTTAGGGCGTTGTATGGATCAACTTCTATAATTTTGTTCCAAGCGGATTTTAATCCGTCAATTAATTTTCTAATGGTTTGTTCAGTTAAAGATAATTCATTTAAGTTAGATATTTCGTAGTAATGCATCCAAACTTTTTGTGAATTAATGTTTGCAAAAAAAGTTATTTCAGACTGAATGTGTAATTGAAAGTTGGTAAAGATAGGAATAATTTGTCCAAGGCTTAATGGATATTGCCGTTGAAAAATTCTTACAATAATTTTATTTTCTTTACTTATAACTTCAAAATAAATATTTTCTTCAGTTTGAAGCCAATTCAGAATTAGTGAAGTATCATATGCAGCAACTTCAGGTTCATTAAGATTAATATATAAATCAGAGAAGGTGATGGTGTTTGTGGTGTTTATTTTTTTGCAAAAGTAATTGAAGCGTTCTTGCCATGTTTGCGATGCAATCCATAATTTTTCTTCTAAATGTCCAATGTCAATTTGTTTCGGATTGCAATTTTTACAATTTATAATGTAAATCAGTCTTGCAAATGTGGCATCACCTACATGAGCATGGGTTGAAGTAAGTGTTCCCCCAAATTCATTTAGTAAGTAATTTCCAAGTTCTTGGCGTAGTTTTTCGCTATATCTGTGCTTAGGCATATAAACCAGCACTGAAACTGAATTAGCAACTGAATCGTGGCGTGCAAAAACTGTGGTGCGATCGTACATATTTAAAATACGTGTGACGAGACCGATTAAATCAGTTTTTGGAAGGTAAAAAAATTCATCAAGGGGAATACTATCAATAATATTTTTTAATATTCTTCCATCATTAGAATGCTTAGAAAATTCAAAATGCTGGTAAATTTTTGTAGATTTGCTTTGTAATCCAGGAACATCTAGGGGTGAAGCTTTGTAAAAGTCTGCGGTAAAAAGACCAATAATTTGCACAATGCCAATTACTTTACCGTTACTGTCAATATCAAGTACGTTGATAGAATCAAGCCTAGAGTTTCTATAAATATCTGAGCGATTATTAGTTTTTTTTATTTGCATTATATGGAGGTTATATAAATCTTCGTGTGCTTCTTTATTTTTTAAAATTTCAGGAAAAAAATCGTTGGATTCATTAAATTTATCTAACTTAAAAGTGCCCAACCTATGTTCTGGTTGGTTGGAAAAATCTACATGATCTAAAGAATTGGCTTTGAAATAACGCATTCCTAAAAAAGCAAAATTTTTATTTTCAAGCCATTTTAAAAGTGAACCAACTTGCTGTAGATATTCAGGTACTTGATTTGATAAAGCAGTAGCAACCCGTTTAATTTCTGTTTGCATGGGCAAGTAGTCATCAGATACTAACATAAGTTGTTGGTAAAGTGCTGGTAGTGTTGATTCGTAATCACTTGGAAGTTTTGTAGAAATTGGCAAAATTATAGCAATTATTGCTTCTTCGTAATCATCGCTACCGATTTCTCTTTGATTTGTGAAAATTGCGTGAATAAATTCATCGATGTTTAATTTGTTAGCACTAAGCCAAACATTTAAGCTGCGTACTACAAATGGCTTATTAAAGCAGTGCAAGAATAAAACCTGTAATCCTTGATCCTCAAATAATTGGTGGGAAATATAAAAACTATTTTTTGGTGGGGTATTTTGAAAAATTTCAAATGCATGTTTTGCAACTTGGAGCATTACAGTATTAGATGATCGTTCTGCTATACTCAGCAAATATCCCATGCTGGTATGTTTGTAAAAATGCTCAAGAAAATTATCAAATAACTCATTACTCTTCCCGTTATTTAAAAGAAGTTCGCTAATAAATTTTGATTTTTGATTAAGCACAGTTGTCATTGCAAATTATATGTAATTTGTGACTAATCATACCAATTATTTGCATATAAACCTACGAATATATATACCATTTGAAGTTAGCCATTTTAGTGTTTTATTGTTGATGTTAACGCATACGGCTGCTGCACAGTGCTGCCATATTAATCGATCTTTCCATTCATTGCCAAAATAAATGTAATTTTTAACACCGAAAAGTTGGTTAAGCAAGTTTGCTTTTTTATCTCCAACTAAGTTATTACCAATAGTACTACCATAAGCGCATTCAAAAATATTAAGGTGTTTTGCTACTTTATCTGCAATTGCTTGATCAGATCCTGTAATCAGGTAAAGCTTTCCTCCTTGGCTTTTCAATTCATTTAAATAAATTAATATTTCAGAAAAATAATTTAATTCCTTGGCTTCGAAAGTAACATAATCCAAAAGGTTATGTTTTAAGTGTGTTCTACCTTGGCGTAACCATAAAAACACTTGTGCAAATCGCAATGGGTATTTTTTTAAAAATTTGCGTATACAAACCCATAAACAGTCACCTGCCCAAAGCGTACCGTCCAAATCAACACAAATTGGGTAATGGCTGAAATTGAAAGGTTGATTGTTATTAGCTTGCTTATTCATTTTTCCAGTGATTTACATGTTAAACCAAGTTGTAAAAATCTCCCATCATAAAAGTAACTAACTACCTCTATACAGATAGCAGATACAATCAATCTTGTTACATTTACTAAAGCAGCGGCGCGAGATTTTGCCTCAGGAACCACTTCAAGTAAAAGCGGGTACAAAATGTTCACCGGAAATACCATAGGCATAGTAAATAAGCACATCAATACTGTAATTAACATAGGGTTGTTAATTTCAGATATGGCAACTATGCCAAGCAATACTGCAAAAATTGTTACCAAAATAATTGCAACTTTAAAGCACTTTTGGTGTCCAAATTTGCTTAGCAATTTGGGGCTTAAAAAGCTAACAATTGCAAATGAGGCAGCAATAGCACCCTGATAAAATCCAAAATCTCTAAGTGATACTCCAAATCCTTCCACATAAAGGATTGATCCCATACCTATAAATGCCCAGTAACAACAAATAAGTGCACACACAAGAGTTAAATATTTCCAAAATGTTTTTGATTCAAGCAATGGCATGTAAGTTTTCAAAGAAAGTGAAACATTTTTCATTTTTCGGTTGTCTTTAGGTAGGCAAAAAAAGCAAGCCAAAAGAGCTATTAAAGACAAAACTAATAAAATAACAAAGTTTCCTCTCCACCCGGCGTAAATGGTGACATAGCTACCAATCACTGGTGCTGATGCCATGGCTACAGTAATAAAGCCATTTAATGTACCAAGCATCGACGCTTGTTTTTCAGGAGGATAACGTTCTGCAATAACCACATAACCAAGGGATGCTGGGGCAGCCATTCCTAAACCTTGCAACACTCTTCCAAATAAAATATATGAAAAAGACGGTGCAAAAACGCAAGCTATACTTCCAACCGCAAAAATTACTAAACCGTACAAAATTACTTTGCGCAGTCCGTAACGGTCACCTAATGCACCTGCATATAATGACCCAATACAATAAGTTATAAAATTTAAGCTTAAGCAAAGTTGAACAGTTGCAGGTGATAAACCAAATTTTTGTTGTAGTTCAGGGTAGCTTGGAATGAAAATGTCTATTTCCATTCCAGCTAAAAAGAAAATAAAAGCAACAGCAATGAACAGCATATTGATTGTCTAACAAAGTATCACCTTAATGTATAGGTGAGTCGCCAAAGTTTTTCAAGAGCACCTGCCTAGCTTGTTTGTCTTTTTGTTTTGAGTTTAGAAAAATTGCGTGGTTGCCGTTCATGCCACTAGTTATCTCGTGCAGCCCCTAAAATTTTAATTAATTATTTAATAAATTATTAACCATTTAACCTCAGGCTATATGTATGGGCCGATGTTTTTTTGGTTATGACTAATTTGTATAGAAATTTTTTACTATTATTTTTTTACTTGTTCTTAAGTACTGTCAATGCTGCAACAGATAGTTATGTGGTTACTACTATTGCTGGTGATGGTACAGCCGGATTTGCTAATGGCTCTAAGTCAAGTTTAAAAAAGTCATATGGAATTGCTGTAAATAAGACAGGTGATGTTTTTTTTAGTGACACGGAAAACCATACAATTCGCAGAATTGAAAAATCAACAGGAATGGTAACTACTTATGCAGGAGCCAAAGACACTCCTGGTACGGATAATGGTAAACGTGACCAAGGAGCTAAGTTTGCAAATCCTCTTGGGCTTACCTTTGATAGTATTGGCAACCTTTATGCGGTTGATGGTTTTGGCGTTAATACAATTAGAAAAATTGATACTACTGGTGATGTTACAACCATTGCAGGACAAGCTAATGTTGCATGTCATAAAAATGCTCAAGGAGTAGAGGCCAGATTTAATAGCCCGTGGGGAATTACCGTTGATATGGCTGGCCACCTTTATGTGGCCGATACACATAACCATAAAATCCGTAAAGTTGATATTAATACAGGTGAAGTTACGACCGTTCAGACTCCAGATGGGGTATTTGACAGGCCAGTTGGAGTTGCGTTTGATGGCACTACAAATAGTATTTATGTAAGTAACTTAATGAAAAAAACAATAGATAAGGTAAGTGAAGATGGTACAGTCACGACTATTGCAGGACAAGCAGGTATTGCAGGTAGTACTGATGGTTTAGGAACAAAAGCTTTATTAAGTTCTTCTTTCGGACTTGCAGTTGATAGAGCTGGTAACATTTATGTTTGTGATTCGGGTAATAATACAATCAGAAAAATTGATACTAAAGGTATAGTTACGACTATTGAAGTCATTGATGACACAGGAAAAGTGGCCATATTTGATAATCCTACAGCAATTGCTGTAGATGATGATGGCAACCTTTATGTGACGGATACAAATAACTATAAAATCCGTAGATTAACTTTAAACAGCAAAAATTCACCTACTCCGGAAGTACCTACTACAGACGATAATACCCGCGGCACTGCAAGAAGCCTTAATCTTGGTGCAGCAGCAGGAAATGCAGCAACATCATCTGTTGAAGCAGGTGATGGTGACGGTGATGATGAATCAAATTTTCGTTATAGTTTGAATCCACAACAGCTAAAACTTGGTATGCAAAGCATGAAGCAAAACGATTACCATAGTGGTGGCTATAACAGAATTTATGCCAAAACTTTAGAGACTTTAGAAAAAACATTGGGTTCAACCCAAGCACTACGTAATAACGGTATGGGCTTAACTTTTTGGGTGTCTGGTCTTTATTCACAAGGTCAATCGAAGCCAATTTATGGAAATCCATCGATGAAGGATCACCACTATGGAATAATTTCAGGGTGTCATTATATCCACAAGCCAACCGGACAAACCATTGGTTTGGCTCTAGATATTGGGTTGGGTAATTCTTTTGCAAACGTTGACCATGAAATGAAGAGTATTCATCATACTGGGCAAATGACCGTTTACTACCATAAGACTTTTGATAAAAATTGGAAATTCAATGTAAACGGTAGTTTTATGCGTAGTGCGGATCGTCACCAAAGGCCATACACTGCGGATAATGGTACTCGTAACTTGGCTATTGGCCATGGAGTAACCCATGTATATTCTTGTTCTATTCAGGTAAAACGCAAGTGTAAAATTGTTGATGGCTTTAACCTAAAACCATTTGTTGGTGTAAATTATTCTTACACCAAGCAGTTTGCCTATGAAGAAAAAAATGCAGGTAATAAGAACGTAAAAAATAATGCTGCGTCTATGGCTCAAACGGGATTGGAATTCGGCATATCTGCAACGCTCT
>JAPLON010000059.1 GCA_026400695.1 Pseudomonadota bacterium | reverse complement strand
TGCGGTTAACGTTGCTGGAATAGCTGTAGCAGCTGGAATTGTGGCTGCATTTGCTAGGTATCCACCCATAATTGTTCCAGCATTATCTAGGTTAGCGTGAACGTCATCATCTTTTGCTGCATGAACGAAATTCTCACCATCTAAACGACACAATGCCTGGCTAGTACGAGGATCAAGCCAAACAACGTTACGCCCTCTTCTAAACGTTAAAAGAGCTTCAGCAGTAGCTCTTTCCCCAACACTAAAGGCAGGAACCACCGGCGCTAAAACAGCAGCACCAGCAACCACAACTGGCTGAATAACTGCAAGCAAAGAAGGTATGTCGATAATATCACTAGTATTGCCAACTGTATCAGCAGCTCCAAGCCTTAGGCGATATATCTCTCTGCCAAAACAATTTCTCATTATATTACCAAGTGATTTACGGTATTTTTCAGCCAGCACAAATAACCTATTCCAATTAGCATCAGCCAATAAAGCGACCAACGCAGCTGGTTTAGCTGTTGCTCCAGGAATTGAGTTAGCATTTGCCAAGTAGCCCCCCATGATTGTTCCAGCATTATCTAAGTTAGCGTGAACATCATCATCTTTTGCTGCAACAACAAATTCTTCGTTATTGCTACCCCTACGGTGTAAGGGGCCTTGATTTAGGGGATCTAACCAAACAATATTACGTGTAACTCTAAAACCTAAAAGTGCTTCTGTAGTAGCAATTTCACCTACTGTGGGTGCAGCAGCATTTAAAACTAATGTTGTTAATAATGGTAGTAGTACTTTAGAAAATTTGGACATAACAGACTCCAAGTTGGTTTAACTAAGGCATCTTAATGTAAGGCATCTTAATGTCTCAAAAGTTAACAAATAGTTAACAGAATCTTAATTTTTGGTTAATTTATAATTGGTTTCAATTTTTAAGTTTTTTGAAGGGCCGGTTATAGTTGTGGCTGATTTCCAAGCATCTTGACCAAATTCTAAAAGTTCAAACAAGTAGTTATCAGCCCCACAATGATGAACATAGGAAAAAGAGGAATCACTAATTTTATATAAAAAGACATAGCCATCTTTAGGATTTGCACCATGTATGTGCCATGAATCAGAATTCCAAAAAAAATTATAAGCTCGAAAAAAAGTTTGTTCTAAATTATTTAGGTAAGCACCTTGTTCACGAACTTCGTAGGACTCGTTGTTAATTTTAATAACATCCAAACTACCTGTTTGAGACAACCCATTGGAAATTGCCCTCTCAAAACTCCAACTTCCCGGAAGATGTTGCCAAAAATCAATCAACCTCAAATTGTGATACCTACTTTAATTGTTTAAAGATTTTTTTATGCACAAAAACTGCTGAAACTGTTGCTTAGAGTGGCTCCCCGAAACGGACTCGAACCGCTGACCCAGTGGTTAACAGCCACTTGCTCTACCAACTGAGCTATCGGGGAAGACAATAAAAAATTTAGCACACACATTAGATCTTGAAAAGCTTAAAAATATGTATTTCCTAAAAATATCTTGGAAAACTTCACTAACAGATGCTTGCTAGAAGGAGTGATCTAGGCACCACTTCGCGCTATACTTGCAAATTATTTAAAATTTGCGTGTAAATTAACTATTTATAAATATTTATCGTGTATATTTAAGTAGTAAATCTTTTTTTATTTGGGGATACTATGAAAACACAATTAAAACTTTTAGCGTTAGCTATTGCTGCGTTTAATTTAGCGCAGGCATCTGATCAGGGTGACGATCTTGGTTTAGGAGGTAATGAGAAACGTCTAAGAATACCTGATCAAAATAGGCAACTAAATGAGGAAGGTGTTAATAAGTTAGAAATGGTGAAACCTCAATCTCGTAGCTACCTTGGTAGTTTATGGGGTATGGCTTCGAATGGTTTATCAGCATTGAGAAATGCTCCACACTACGTAGCAAGTGCGGCTTATAACGCTTGGTATGAAACGCCAACTCAAAAAGATGCATCTGTTGAAAAAAAGGTATCAGTTGTTACAGAATCAGAGACTGCAATGGCTAAAAAAGCAACTGCAAGTAAAGAGCCCAGAGAAGCTAACGATGCTGTAGCTAGAAAAGCAACTGCAGCTCCAGCAAAAGAACTAAAGGAAGTCAGTGTTAATGATAATGAAAAATCAGGCCGCTGTTGCCGCAAAAGGTAAGAAAAAAGGAAAAAAATTAGCTCAAGTTCCAGTTATTGTTAAGAGAAGAGCAGTAGAAGACCCAACTTCAGCTGCGGCTAAAATTGAAGCTCTTCCATATGTTGCTGAAGAAGCCCTTATGGAGACAACAAATAAAAAAGAAAAGGCAAAAATAAAAAAAGGACTAAAGGAACTAAGTGATCGAAGAGGAAGAATTGCTATTTCTATGGAAGAATCAGCTAAACTAGAAAACGCAATTGAAACTGCATGGAAAAAAGCTGATGCAATAAAGAAAAGAGAAGAAATAAAACAGAATAAAGCGGCAGTAAAAGAGGCTAGAATAGCAACTAAAATAGCGATTAGAAGAGATGCTGCAAATAGGAAAGCACAAGCAGAAAAGTCAGGAAAGGCTCCTGAACTAACAACCCAACAAAGGTTTAATGAAGCTCAAAAGGCTCTAAAAGACAGGGGGGTTTCATTCAATATTAAAGAATAACTAAACTGCAAAAGCATTAATCGTTAAGTGAAAACTTAGCGATTAATTTATTTAAAGTGCGCAGGTTTTAACTGAACTACCCAATAAACTCCGCAATTTCCCTACAACTTGATTGTAGGGTCCAGTCAATATAGTCAATATTTTTGGAAAATCTAAGATTAATTAATTTAGTGTAAATTAATTATTTGTAAATATTAATTATGTATACTTGAATAGTAAAACTTTTTTTATTTAGGAATATTATGAAAACACAATTAAAATTT
>JAPLON010000145.1 GCA_026400695.1 Pseudomonadota bacterium | reverse complement strand
GTAGATGAAAATTATGCAGCGCAAAAATTAGTATTAGCGAATAATAATTCCTTAGCTATTAATAATGAAAATGCTAAGACTGTTAAACAAATTGAAAAAGAATATAGGGATGGATTAGAGGTCGAGTATTATGGAAGGTCAAAGCATAAGAATTCGTTTACAGGCGTACGACCATCGATTGTTGGATCAGTCTGTTAAGGAAATTGTAAGTACAGCAAAACGTACAGGGGCGAATGTTCGTGGTCCTATACCTTTGCCTACTCACATACAAAAATTTACGGTGAATCGTTCACCGCACATTGACAAAAAGTCACGTGAGCAATTCGAAATTCGTACTCACAAGAGAGTAATTGATATTGTGGATTGGTTGCCTCAAACTGTTGATGCGTTAATGAAACTTGATTTAGCATCCGGTGTGGATGTTGAAATTAAGTTGTAAAGAGGTAGGGTCCTATGCGTAGTGGATTAATCGGACGTAAGTTGGGTATGACCCAGTTATTTAATGAACAAGGTGCCCAAGTGGCTGTAACCGTTGTCCAGGTAAAGCCTTGTGTAGTGGTTTCTCAAAAAACAGTTGAAAAAGATGGTTATACATCTGTTCAGCTGGGAACAGAAACAGTTCCAGCAAGTAAGCTTTCAAAGCCTTTGCGTACATTTTTTGAAAAAAAAGAATTAGAGCCAATGCGCTTGTTGCGTGAGTTTCGGGTAAGCCAGGAAAATATGCTTGATGCAGGTTCAAAAATTGCAGTTGATCATTTTGCCAAAGGACAGTTAGTAGACATAGCTGGTACTTCTGTTGGTAAAGGTTTTGCTGGTGGTATGAAGCGTCATGGCTTCGGTGGTATGCCTGCTTCCCATGGTGTGTCAGTGAGCCACCGTGAAATTGGTTCGACTGGTAATCGTCAGGATCCAGGAAAAGTCTTTAAAAATAAGAAAATGCCTGGACACATGGGGGCAGTTCGTGTTACAACCTTAAATCTGGTCGTTGAAGAAATTGATACAGATCGTGGGTTGTTATTTATTCGCGGAAGTGTCCCAGGTTCAAAAAATGGCATTGTGTATGTTCGCGATGCTATTAAAGTTGCAAGATAGGTTATTGTCATGAAGTTGAAAGTTGTCGATCAGAATGCCAAAGCAGTTGGCGATATTGAATTAGATGATTATGTCTATGGATTGACTCCACGAGAAGATATTATCTCTCGTGTAGTTACATGGCAATTAGCTAAGCGTCGTTCTGGAAATCACAAAGTTAAAGTTAGAAGCGAAGTAAGTGGTTCTACAAGGAAGATTTACAAGCAAAAAGGAACTGGTAGTGCACGTCATGGTGCTCGCCGTGGTGCTCAGTTTCGCAAGGGTGGTATTATATTTGGTCCGGTTGTCCGTTCTCATGAGTATGATCTTCCTAAGAAAGTTAGAAAGCTTGGTTTGCGCATGGCTTTGTCTGCAAAGGTTCAGTCTGGTAATTTGATTATTATCGATAATTTGAATGCAGAGTTGCCAAAGATAAATACATCTATTTCTGTGGCTCTACATTCAGGTTCTGTTTTGTTTGTTGCGAATGACTCAGTTGATGTGAATTTTGCTAGATCAATTAGTAACGTTGTAGGGTTGGATATAGTGCCTCAAATTGGTGCCAATGTTTACGATATTATGCGTAAAGAAAAAGTTGTTCTAACATCAGATGCAGCAAAAGCATTAGAGGAGCGCTTAAAATGAGTAATGAAAAGCAAATGAGATTAGATTTGTACGAAGTGATTAAGCGCCCACTGGTGACGGAAAAAACCCAGGCCGCTATAGAAAATAATCGCTATACATTTGAAGTGTTGCCGTCGGCTACTAAAGCTGACATTAAGACAGCTATTCAGACTTTGTTTAATGTGACTGTTGAATCAGTTAACACAATGAATCGTCTGGGTAAAACAAGGGTATTTCGTGGCCGTAAAGGTCAAAGGCAAGATACAAAAAAAGCAATCGTTCGCTTGAAAACAGGTGATTCAATAGCAACTGGTCTGGGGGCGTAAAATGGCATTAAAAAAATATAAGCCAACTACACAATCACAGCGCCAACTCGTTAACATTGATCGTTCCGAGCTATGGAAAGGTGGTCCACTAAAGATTCTTACAGTTGGTAAGTCTTCAAAGAGTGGTCATAATAACTACGGGCGTACTACAGTATGGCATCAGGGTGGTGGGCATAAACAAAGTTATCGTTTGATTGACTTCCGCCGTGATAAGCATGATATGATTGCTACAGTTGAGCGTGTGGAATATGATCCAAACCGTACAGGTTTTATCGCTTTGATTAAGTATGAAGATGGTGAGCAGCGCTATATTTTGGCTCCTCAACGTCTAAAAGCTGGTGATCAAGTTGTGTCAGGTGATAAGGTTGACGTTAAACCAGGCAATTCAATGCGTTTGAAGAATGTTCCGATTGGTTCGCTTGTGCATAACGTTGAATTGAAGGCTGGCAAGGGTGGTCAAATGGCAAGATCAGCTGGTAGTTATGCTCAGATTATGGGGCGTGATGGTCACAACGTAATTATGAAATTAGCATCAAGCGAAGTTCGTTTGGTGAATGGTGAATGTTTTGCATCGATTGGTGCTATGTCAAACCAAGATCATTCTAACCGTTCTTACGGTAAGGCTGGTCGTATGCGCTGGTTGGGTGTTAGACCTACAGTTCGTGGTGTGGCGATGAACCCAATTGATCACCCGCATGGTGGTGGTGAAGGTCGTACTTCTGGTGGACGTCATCCAGTTACTCCATGGGGTATCAAAACAAAAGGTAAGAAAACTCGTAATAATAAGCGTACAACTAAAATGATTGTACGTCGTCGTAAAGCGTAGCGGAGGAAATTGTGCCAAGGTCAGTGTGGAAAGGCCCTTTTTTTGATGGGTATCTATTAAAGAAAGTAGAAGCAGTAAAAGCTTCCGGTCGTAAAGATGTTATTAAAACTTGGGCTCGTCGCTCAACCATTATCCCACAATTTGTTGGGGCAACATTTGGTGTTTATAATGGGCAAAAGTTTATTCCAGTATTGGTATCTGAGAATATGGTAGGTCACAAACTTGGTGAATTTTCGCCAACAAGAACTTATCATGGTCACGGTGCTGATAAAAAGTCTAAGAGGTAGTTATGTTGGTAGGTTTAAAATCTGCACATGTAGAGTTGCGCAACATTCGTGTAAGTCCACGTAAGTTGAATTTGGTTGCTCAGACAATACGCGGTATTAAAGTAGATAAAGCGATGAATGCATTAAAGTTTTCACAAAAACGCATTGCTCATGATGTTTTAAAAGCTTTAAGGTCAGCTGTTGCAAATGCTGAAAACAATCACAACTTGGATGTTGACAATTTGTATGTTGAAGAGGCTTTTGTTGGTAAAGGTGTTTGTATGAAACGCTTTCAAGCACGTGGTCGTTCACGCAATGCAATTATTAATAAGTTCTTTAGTCATCTTCGTATTGTAGTGACTGAAAAAACATCAGAGGAAAGAGTTTAGTATGGGTCAAAAAGTTAATCCAATTGGGTTTCGTCTTGGGATCAATAAGACTTGGGATTCTCGATGGTTTTCCGTTAAAGATTATGCAAACTTTTTGCATCAAGATTTTGCAATCCGTGAATACGTCGAAAAGAATTTTTTACAAGCGGGAATTTCTCGTGTTGTGATTGAGCGTCCGTCAAAGAAAGCGCGTGTTACAATTCATGCAGCACGTCCTGGTGTATTGATCGGTAAAAAAGGCGCGGATATTGAAAAGTTAAAAAAACATATAGGTACTCTGGCAAATGCTGAAGCTGCGATTAATATCGTGGAAGTTCGTAAGCCAGAGATAGATGCGAAATTAGTTGCTGAAGGAATTGCTCAACAAATTGAACGTCGTGTTTCTTTTCGTCGTGCGATGAAACGCGGTATGCAAACAGCATTTCGTATGGGTGCTTTAGGTATTCGTGTTAATGCTTCAGGGCGTTTGTCCGGAGCGGAAATTGCGCGTATGGAATGGTATCGTGAAGGACGCGTTCCTTTGCATACATTGCGATCCGATATTGATTATGGGGTAGCAACAGCGCAAACAACTTACGGCGCAATTGGAATTAAAATTTGGATCTATAAGGGTGAAATTAAAGAACACGACCCGATGATTCATGATAAACGTGCTTCTGTAGTATAGGGAATTTAGCTATGTTGTCTCCAAAAAAAACAAAGTATCGCAAAGCGTTCAAAGGAAAAATACACGGAGTTGCTAAGGCAGGTTTTAGTGTAAGTTATGGCGCATTTGGTTTAAAAGCATTGGAACCAGCTCGTATTACTGCACGTCAAATAGAGTCAGCTCGTCGTGCAATAACACGTTATATTCGTCGTGTTGGTAAAGTTTGGATTCGTGTTTTCCCAGATCTTCCGGTTTCTAGGAAACCAGCTGAAGTTCGTATGGGTAGCGGTAAAGGTTCAATTGAGTTCTGGGCATGCAGGGTAAAACCTGGTAAGATCATGTTCGAATTAGATGGTGTTTCTGAAGATATTGCTGAAAATGCTTTTAAGTTAGCTGCTGCAAAACTTCCTATTGAAACAAAGTTTGTAAAAAGATTAGTTTAAGACTATATTAAAGAGCGGTGATTGCTGTGAAGTTTAAAGAATTAGAAAATAAAGATAAAAGTGTTTTGGTTGAAAATTTAGTTTCAATTAAAAAGGAACTTTTTAATTTGCGTATGCAAAAAGCAGAAGGCAGTTTAGAAAAGCCATCTCGTGCACGTGAATGTCGCAGGGATTACGCTAGAGTAAAAACAAAATTGACTCAATTGAAGTCAGCATAAGAGAGAGTTTAGTATGCCACGTCGTGTATTGCAGGGTGTTGTAGTAAGTAACAAAGCTGCAAAAACTGTTATTGTTAAAGTTGAACGAGATGTTATGCATCCTGTTTATCGTAAGTACGTTAAACGTCATAAAAAATATGCAGCGCATGATGAGGCGAATGTATTTAATATTGGTGATATCGTGCGAATTGTTGAATCAAGTCCGATTTCTAAAACGAAGACTTGGGTAGCTCAAGAGAAAATATCGAAATAAGGTAACGTTATGATTCAATCAGAGAGTAGATTAGAAGTTGCAGATAACTCTGGTGCAAAGGAAGTCCTTTGTATTAAAGTTTTAGGTGGCTCTAAGCGTAGATATGCTTCAGTAGGCGATATAATCGTTGTTACTGTAAAGGATGCAATGCCAAAAGGTAAAGTTAAAAAGGGCGACATTTATAGGGCCGTTATTGTTAGAACAAAACAGTCTGTTAAGCGTGTTGATGGTTCTTTGATTGCCTTCGATAAAAATGCAGCAGTTTTGATCAATAAGCAAGGTGAACCAATAGGTAGCCGTATATTTGGTCCAGTGACTCGTGAGTTAAGGTCTGCTGGTTATATGAAAATTATTTCTCTTGCTCCAGAGGTGCTGTAATGACACAAGTTCGTTTTAAAGTGAAAAAAGGTGACCTTGTAGAGGTTATGACTGGTCGCGATGTAGGTCGC
>JAPLON010000045.1 GCA_026400695.1 Pseudomonadota bacterium | reverse complement strand
GTATTTTTATCTATATTATTTTTAGCGATAAAATCTGAAGGGTTTAGTTCATCAAGCGGAATATGAACATGCTTGCACTTAAGGTGCTTTTCCGCATGCTCCATTTGGGTGCGAACATCTAGTATTATGCTGTTGGTTTCAACCTGCTTAAGTTGATTTATGTCAATAGTTTTAATGGTCATGTAGATTTTACTATTTTTTATTGTTCAGTGAAGACACTAGCACAAGTAAAAAAATCTAGCAGCTTCTTTAAGGTGGTGGTTTTTAGTTCACCATAAAATGTCTTGTAATGGGCCTAAAACTCTTTTTTCTATTTAATAGATCTGTAACCTGGTCGAGTGTTAGGGTATTCCCCTCGATAGCTAAAGATGCATGAATAGTCTGAATACTGTTGGCACGGAGCAAAGTTAGGGGCACCTCTATAAGTTTTCTTCCTTCTAATGCACCTAGTTCTTTTGCTATATCATGCAAAAGAGCAAAGATCCGTGAAGTAATAGTGAATGGTGGGTGTTTCTACTGTTGTCTTTTAACACTTTGAGCCAAAATATTTTAAACCACACCAACCGTAGGAGTATTGGTGTGGTTCATTAAGAAGTTAGGTAGATTAGTTAACTGATTCTTTAAATTCTTTACCAGCTTTAAAGGTAATACGATTACCAGCTGGAATATCGATCTCAGCACCAGTGCGAGGGTTACGACCCTTACGTGCTAGAGTTGCTTGGACATTAAAGCTGCCAAAGCCAACAAAACGTGCATCTTTACTTGCTTTTAAGCCAGAAATAATGCCATCAAACACGGAGTCAACCGCTTGGCCTGAATCCTTCTTGGTTAATCCAGTTTTAGTTGCGACAAAATCAATTAGGTCTTGTTTATTCATGGGGTTGTTCCTTTCCATTAATTGTTTGGTTATCAGTAGGACAAATGTTATCACGAAGATATCATTTCAGATAGAGGGTATTACGGGGATTTGAGGTAGCCTATCAAAGAATTTTTCTTTACCTTTACTGCTTTATGCGACTTTTTATAATTTACTTTCTTATTGTAGTCTGGTTTAGAAATATTCCAGCGACCTTCAAAATAATCTGTATATTTTTTAGTAACTTCTTGGGATTGAATGAAAATAAGATTTTCTGCATTATTAAATTCGGCTGAATGTGACCAGTTGTACGAACCAGTAATAGTTTGGTTGTTATCGATGATAATGACTTTGTTATGGGCAATTTTTACGGAATGATCAAAACGGATTTCAATCTGATTTTTAATTAAAGCTTCTATAGGTTCTTTAGAAGCTTTTTGACTTTTTTGGCTGTGATCTAAAACAATTCTCACATTTACGCCTCTGTTCTTTGCTTTAATTAAAGCATCGGTTAAAGGTTTGCTAGTAAAGGAATAACCCAAAAGTAAAATGCTTGATTGGGCATTATCAATGTATTGAAGAATTTTAGGAAAGCAAGCTTGATTAGGAGTAAAACAAACTCCTAGTTTTTCAATATCAGATTTGGTTGTGTCAGTATTTGTTTGTGGTATTGATTTTGTGGTTGAGCTAAAAGGATAATGATTATTTTTGTATGCAGGAATATTCTTGGTTAGCAATGGGTAAGAAAGAAGTCCAGCAGCAAATAGTCCTAGTGCTGTTAAACTTTTGAACAATTTCTTATTAGTTTTTTTTGTTGCCAAATTTACTCTCTAGTTTTTTGAGCTGCATGGCTCTTAATAACACGAATAAGCTTTCATTTAAACCTACCTCTTACTTAACAAGAGAGTTTTAACTAAAGGTGTCTTTATTAATAACAAAGATTTTGTTAGCATGTTGCACCTCACATCGCTTTGGAGTAAAGCCTTATGGTTAACAACTGCAAAATTTTACTAATTTTTGCTGCTTGCTTAATAAATGTTAGGTCTGAGACATTTACCTATCAGCAAGCAATAAAAGAATGTGACGCCTTAAATTTAAAAATCCAAAAACCAGAGGCTGATGGTCGTGTTCAAACCTTAAACAAAAAAGGAGCTGTAACTGCACGTTTTGCCTATATAGAGCGAGAATTTTTAAAATTTGGTAAGGGTAAGGAAATTTTAGAAATAGGAGGTTGTTACGGGGATGTAATGCTGCATGCCCTAAAGCAAAGTACGACTACGCAGTACGTACTCAGCGATCTAGATAGACGCCATTTGTTTATTGCCGCAAAGAAATTAGCCGAAAAAATTCAGAAAAACTGGTTAAAGTCAGATAGTGTTAATCAGGTAAAGTTTGTAGAAGCTGACATTACTAATGCTGATCATGTGAAAAATTTTGAGCAATATGAGGCTATTCTTATTGCTCGTGTGCTGCATTTTTGTACTCCAGAACAGTTAGAGTTAACGGTTAAGCATTTGTTTTTGCTATTAAAGCCTGGTGGACGTGTATTTGTCATAGCAATTACTCCATACGTAAAACGTTTTCAAAAATTCATACCTGAATATGAAAGACGGGTAAAAGCAGGAGAAAAATATCCTGGATTTGTCAAATCGTTACGTGAGTATGTTGATGCGGATGTAACCACACTAGCGCAGATTAAAAATATTCACGAAGATCCATTTTTATTTCTAGATGTGAACACCCTGCGAGAAACGTTTGAACAAAATGGTTTCAAGATTTTAGAATGTCGTACTATTCCGCTTAATTACAAATCAACTTCATGGAATTATGATGGGCGAGAAAACGTAATTTTAATCGCCCAAAAGAAGAAAGTTGTTTAGTAATGGCTTACATAGCTTTTGTTTATTCATTACTTGGGAAAATGCGTATTAACTAAATTCTTAGAATACCCAAATACAGCATCAACCCATTCAAAAGCAAGGGTAGAGCCAACGTAGTATGTATTCTTTTTCCCTTGTAAAGCTTCCATGCGATCAAAAAATCCTTCTTGAATATCTTTAGCTGAAACATGGGGAAAGTAATCCCACTGTTTATGGGCTTTAATAGTTTGAGTTTTTGTCCCCAAATATTTTTCTAGTGTGCTTTCTAAGCCAGAATGGGTTGAGTCCATTGATAAAGAAGAAGGTTTTTCTCCAAGATGGTAAGAATCTAACGAGCCGTATTGATAACTGGAGCAAATAGATTCCTTGGAATTTATTTGAGATATAACGGTAGGCTCTTTGTCGTTGATATCGTTTATATAAGCTTTATAACCAAGAGCTTTTTCTGGTTCGAAAAGGGTTACATTATAATCGTAATACCTAATGCGTGAAAAAAGATCTTGTTCTTCGGAACCAAGTTCTGTAATTCCTTTAAGGTGATCAGGCGGTACTGCCACGATCAATTTGTCAAAATGAAAAGATTGGTTTGTTTTTGCGAGGCTATCGTAAGTGGTTACAAGGATCTCTTTTTGAGCATCTTCTTTTCCTTCATAAAGTATTTTTGTAACCGCATTTCCCGTTTTAACGCAAAGATTGCTAGCCATTGTTTCCAGTAATCCTTGGTATCCCCCTTTTGGTGTATCGATTTGAGCTTTTTTAAATAAAGCTGACAAACTGGATAATCTTAATTTTAATTCAGGAAGAACTAGCTTTAGAGCATATGGAGTTGCTTGCTTTGTCATTGGGCCATAGCCATAAGATTCTGAGGCGATCTTTATGCAATCAGATAGCATGGGAAGATTTTGCTTTTTAATAAATTCATCGATTGTTCCGGTTAAAATATCTTGTTTTTGAACTCCAGAAAACCCTACAGCTGGTAGCAAAAGAGAAGAATACAATTTTGCACCTCTGGCAAGGTTCATTCCTTTTTGAAAAAAAGAATAATTTGATAGGTCGGAAACTTTTTTATCAGTCGATGACATTCGAAAGGCATCAGGTGAATCTGAAAATTCGTGTCCTAAAGTCTTAGCTATTTCTCTCACATGAAGGTCACAAGATGTAACAAAGCTAGCCCCTAAATTACATGGGCTTCCATCAATGGAAACAGTGTGACATTTTCCGCCAACGCGTTCTTCCTTTTCCAAAACGGTAACATTATTGTAACCATTTTGTTGTAAGTAATAAGCTGCTGATAATCCAGCAGCGCCTCCTCCTATAATTCCAATGCGAGTTTCTTTGGCTAAGAAAAGATCTGGTTTAGAGAGGAGTGCCTCAGTTAATTCTAAAGAAGATGCATAACATCCAGCACCTAATATGTAAAAAAAGTTAAGAAAAGATTTCAACATTATACACCTAAGTAAATATATTGCCGCCAGTTGTTAGTATATTATGCAAAAGTAAATAAATGGTTAACAAAAATTATTATATTACCAAAAAAGTGTGATTAGTTGTTTGTATCTTGTTGTAATGTCTGGCTAGGAATTTTTAACTCAAAATTGTTAATGCGGTAGTGCCCTGTTATAGGGTGGACTATGACAGGAGCACCTTTCGTTTACTTAAAGATTTCAACGGTTCCATCTAGACCCATTAAAAGGGTGTACATTTTTATGTGTGGAAATTTTTCATCAAATACTTTTCTAGCTTGTTCGAAAACTTTTTTATGTGCTTGTGTTTCTTTTTCAGCAGTGTTTACTGAGGCTTCACCTAACATCAGCTTATATGCTCCACAGCCACGGTGATCTAAAAATATTACTCGCTCAATACCGTGCAAATCATGAGCTAGATTTACTATATCGGTTAAAGTTTTTTTCCAATGTTTATATTTTTTTGATGGTGGAACAAGTGCTATTGCTGCGCCTGGAAGAGCTACTTCATCGTATTCATCTGTAAGTCTAAAAACTTTCTCCATTAGTTTATCGGTTTCATCGCGCAAGCGAAAATCGATGCATGAAACAAGTAAAGTTGAAGCGTGATGCAAGCCAGCGAGGCTTTTACTGCTAACAGGCACTTTAATATCAGATCCACGCTCTATTAATTTATCAAAATTTGGAAAAAGAAAGTCATAGAATGAGCTATAGGCTGACGAAAACAAATTAATTGGCCAATAACTTATAGGTTTTACTGCTTGAGTTGAGTGATTTACAGTTTGTGCAGTTCTTGTTGCAGGTTCTAGTTCTTGCAGTTCACGCAACGTGATTACCGAACAAAATAATTTCAAAGTTGTAATAAGTGCAAGTCCTGTCAATAATTTTTTAGTAAACATTAGATCTCCTTTATTAAATACAAACAACCAATAAACATTATGGACACAAATAGTTAACATTATTTTAATACAAGGAAGGTTTTTAATAAAATAATTCGAGGTATTTAAGGGGGTTGTTTGTGATATATAAAAATGACTTTGTAAATTATTACTAAAATTATTTGTTAATAGCTATATAAGCTTTTATCCTTGTCATTCTTCAATTTGTTATCATCCATGATCACTCTCCGAAAAGCATTCTTCATATGCACAACATAGAAGTTTTGCATTAAAGAATTGATAGGGGGTATTTTTTTCACTTGTCCTAAGTATTACCCCCTACATTTTAACGTAATATTATTTTTCTAAAGCGAATGAGCTTGAACTGAATTACTCCTAAAATGTTAATATTTTCTTTATTTCACCCGCCAAGAAAGCTTTTTTGATGGCAAAATAGAACCATAATTTTGCTAATGGGTCCTAATATTGTATGATACGCAAGTGATCATGGCGCTTGTTTGCATGTAAAGCCTGTCTTTATTAAGTTATCATGGTTTGGAAAAAATTATGCAAATTTACAAGGATAGGTAAAGCGTTTTATAAATCTATCGTAAAACCATGGGGCTTGCCACGTGGAGTTTCACTTAGTGTAATTAAAAACGAGTTTTCAAAATAAGAAAGAAGCAAGATTGTGAGAAAATTGTATGAAAAATACATGATTTTTATTGGAATTTTTGGGCAGTTTGTATTCTATTCACAATTTTATGAGATCGTCAAAAATAAAAGTGCGCGCGATGTTTCTCTATTTGGATTCTTGTGTGGTCTTATTTCAGTATGCAGCTGGATGATTTATGGATTTTTAATAAAGGATAAGCCCCTCATTATAGCAAATATTATTGCAAGCATAGGAGCTATCCTTACGGTTATTTCAATCTTAATATATCAATAAAGCCTTAGGATAGTTTATATCCAATTACTACAGGCACGTTTCCATATTATTCAGGACGTTAAAAACATTTTTTAATGGGGATTTAGTGAGATCTTTATTTATTTCACAAATCACTTTAGAGGCAGTACTGGGTGATAATTGTAGTCGTAAACGTCCTAATACGAATGGTGATGCAATTAAAATTAATTTATTATAATTTTCCTCAGAACTATGAAGTATTTTGGCTACGTCTATAGCAAATGCTTCTTTTTTAAACTGGTACCAATCTGAATGGGCGGGGTAGCTATGCAAGCCATGAAGTGACATTCCCTTACCTACTTTACCAGGTGTGGATGTGCCCTTATCCTGATGAATCATCACATCCTCTTCTAGATGGTGCGTATGCAGAATTGGAGTTAAACCATCCACATTCTTAATTAAGAATTTAGCACGTGTCCCATCAGCAATTACCACATAAGTTGTTTGTTTTTTCATAGTTTTTACCTCCACTACAAGTTCTGGCTAGATGGTTTGAAGTTAGCTGTCTGCGTGAAAAATTTAAATTTTTAACATTTAAAGTTGGTGATTATTGATAATATTTTACAAAACTAAATGTCTATGCACTCTTGATTTTTGAACAAGCGCTACCGCTGCACCTGGAATAGCTACTTCATCATACTGATCAGTCTGTTAAAAATATTCCCTAATAATTTATCAGTATCGTCCCATAATCAAAAATTGATGCATGAAACAAGTGATGTTGGTGCATTACTTAAATTGATGGTTGAATATTAATTATTTACGATTTGTTAATGAATGCTTTGTTATTATTACGTTAAAACATTGATTTTAGGTGATGTAATTGATGGAGATATTTCTATTGAGGAGAAATTCAGTAGAGAATACTTTGAAAATTCAACTTATTAACGGCTATCTTAATTATTTTAGCAAAAGGAGAAAGGATGAATATAGTGACTATATTAAATATTACTATAACCATACTTTTGACTCATTCTTTAATGGCTGCCGAGGGAGGGTTCGTAAGTTTACCCAGCCTTGCAAGAATAGTAGAAGGAACTGAAGAAGTAAGAATAAGAGATAGAGTTATTCTTCCTCACTTAGGAATACCGGTGACTGAGTCAGAAGGTATGATGTCAGTTCCTACCGCAAGAGGAGCACCAATAGCAGGTGAAAGGGACAGAACTGTTAAATTTGCTTCTTCAGGTTCTGAAGTAGAAAGTACAGAGAGGGATATGGCAAGTTTGTTAGCCAAAGCAGCTCGAAGATACTATAAAGAGGGAAAGCGTGCCAGAGCCTGTGCTTTGTATGTGCAAGCTGCCCAAGAAGTTGCTAGAAAGACTTTGAGAGTGGCTGATATATCTTTGTATGCAGATCGTGCTGCACAATATTATTGCTCAGCGGCGAGGATAGCATTTTATACTGACGAAGTGGAAGATGGAACGATTGTAGATTTATTTTCAAAGGCAATTTATTATGCTGAACTTGCTTCCCATGATGATCCACATAAATTTGCACTCATGGTTGTTGCTTGTCCTCTTCGTAAAACAATGATTCAAGCAAGAGATTCAGGCCTTAGACATTTGGCTGATGCTTTAGAAGGGCTATTAACGCAAGAAACTGCAGCTTACGCTTTGATGCTGAGCAGCATGCGTGATTTATTAACTACTATTACTCCAGCTGGTTAAAAGGTTAATATGGCGAAGGCAGACTAGAAAGTCTTGGCTACGATCTAGCTATTAGGAGACAAAAATGAAAATGGTAGTTAAAGTTGGTACACAAAGTATTCTATCAGAGCAAGGAACACCACTTGAATCAGTAATTGCTTCAATAGTTGATCAAATAGCAAGTTTGCAAAAAAACAAACATAAGGTAGTGCTTGTAAGTTCAGGTGCAGTTGGTTTTGGAAGAAATGTTGCTCGCCAAATGCTCGGTAAAGAATACGGATCTTCTATTGCTGAAAAGCAAGTCCTGGCATCCGTAGGGCAACACGAGCTTATGCATATTTATTCTCAAATGTTTAAAAAACATAATATGCTTGCTTCTCAGCTTTTGCTTACTAAGCAAGATTTTCATACCAGAAAGCACTATCTAAATATTTCGCGGTTAATCTCGGAAATTTTAGAACAAGATAACATCACCCCAATTATTAATGAAAATGACAGCGTTTCAATTGAAGAGTTGATGTTTACTGATAACGATGAATTAGCTGGCCTTATTGCATCACAAATCAATGCAGATAAACTCATAATTCTAAGTAACATCGAAGGTGTTTATACTGGGCACCCAAGTGAACCAGATGCTGAGCTAATTGATACCATGGATCCAGAAAATAGCTGGCTTAATGTATCAAGTGTGAAAAGTACCCATGGCAGAGGTGGTATGATTAGTAAACTTAGTACAGCACGCAAAATGTCAAAACTTGGGATAGTCCCTCATATAGCATCAGTTAATCAGCCAAATATTATCACCAGATTAGCTTTGGGTGAACAAGTAGGAACTAGGATTGTTGCCACTAAAAAGAAATCTAATATCAAAAGGTGGGTTGCCTATAGTGACCAACAAAAAAGCGGAAGAATAATAATTAACAGTTGTTTAGATGAGATTTTAAAAGAAAACAAGCGGGTTATAAGCATACTGCCTGTGGGCATAGAGTCTTATAGTGGTAATTTTTCAAAAGG
Organism: Pseudomonadota bacterium; assembly: GCA_026400695.1. Classification (GTDB taxonomy): domain Bacteria; phylum Pseudomonadota; class Alphaproteobacteria; order Paracaedibacterales; family CAITNM01; genus CAITNM01. The sequence continues at coordinate 11,525 of JAPLON010000045.1, read as the reverse complement.
CGATATTGTCGAAATTGCTACCCTAAATCAAAAAATTTTAGGAATAGGCATTGCCAGGTATGATTCTAAAAAGTTAGAAGAATGTATTGGAAAAAAAAGTAAGCCTGCTTTTATTCACTACGATCATTTACATATTTTTTAGAAAGATTTTATGAATATCCTTGAGTGCCTTAAAAAAACTAAAAATGCCAGTTATGGCCTTGCTCTTTTGAGTGAAGCCAAACGCAATGTAATTCTTACTTCCTTAGCCGGATCTTTGCTGAAGACTTGTGATAAAACTCTTGACGCAAATGCTAAAGACCTAGCAAATATTGATAAACATAACCCAATGTATGACAGATTGCTTTTGAATGAGAGTCGTATAAAAGCAATTGCAGAAGATGTAAAAAACGTAGCTAATTTGCCATCTCCACTTTCGAAAAGATTAGAACATAAAGTTATGCCAAATGGCTTAAATATAGAAAAAATATCTGTACCTTTGGGGGTAATAGGTATTATCTACGAAGCACGGCCCAATGTTACGATTGACGCTTTTGCCCTTTGTTTTAAAAGTGGTAATGCCGTTGTTTTAAAGGGTGGCAAGGAAGCTTATCATAGCAATCTTATTTTTGTAGAAATTATCCAAAAGTGTTTGAAAGAACACGATGTGGATGTTAATTCAGTCTACTTATTTCCTCCAAGCAGAGAAGAAACGCATATTTTGCTCCAAGCAACTGGTTTAGTAGATGTATGCATTCCAAGGGGTAGTCAGTCACTTATAGATTTTGTAAGGCAAAACGCTAAAATCCCTGTAATAGAAACAGGTGCAGGCATTGTACACACTTATTTTGATGCAAGCGGAGACCTTAAAAAGGGCCGCGATATTATCAACAATGCCAAAACCAGAAGAGTAAGCGTGTGTAATGCTTTGGATTGTCTCTTAATCCATAAAGAGCGCATTAACGATTTATATTCCTTAGTTGAACCTTTGCAAAATCATAACGTAGAAATTTTTGCTGATGTGAAATCATACGAAGCACTTAAAGCTAATTATAATTTAGAGTTATTGCATACAGCTAAAGCAGAGGATTTTGGAAGGGAATTTTTATCCTATAAATTAGCAGTCAAAGTAGTGGATTCAATAGATGAAGCCATGCAACACATTATTAAACATACTTCTAGCCATAGCGAAGCAATTATCACAGAAGATATTAAGTCAGCTAACTCATTTATTGAAAAAGTTGATGCGGCTGTGGTTTATGTTAACGCTTCCACAGCTTTTACAGATGGTGGGCAATTCGGCATGGGAGCAGAAATTGGAATTAGTACACAAAAATTACACGCTCGTGGCCCCATGGGGTTAGAGGCATTAACTAGCTACAAGTGGGTTGTGCATGGCAATGGTCAAGTAAGAGGCTAGTGTTTATTAATCATCTCAAGGTAAAATTAATTAATTTTTAACTATAAAAATGTATAAATAATGTATAGCAAGCATTTATATGGGGTTTATACATTATGACCAAATTGTACAATGGTTCACTCTTTCAAGTTGTTGTGTTAGCGATGGGGGTAGGTTTTGTTTATGGTGCTGAAGACTCGCTGGTTCCAGAAGAGCTTGCTGGCGGCGCATCTTGTGCTACGGTTAATAAGCTGCAAGAGACTAATATTATACCGGTTGATCTGTTTTCTAAGTTTGATAAAGCTGGGATGGCACGATTTATCGAAGTTTTTTCTAAGCTTCCTGAAGCTGGGCAAAGAGAAGAGCTTATAAGGCGTATTCAAGAAAGCAAGTTTTGCAAAAGCTTATTAGAGAATCATCAGGGTAAGTTTAGTAAATTGTTATTGGATTTGTCATATGATGAACTGAGTGACGAGGGCAAAGGTATAATTTTTTCGACACTAGACTTCTTGTTTGAGAATAGTCTAATTAATGAGTCACAAGAGGTTGTTGTTATTAATGAAGTGCTAGGACTTTTTTGTGCCATTCATGAAGATAACGAGCTAAAGATGAAGCTTTTAGGTGCAATTAACGGCCCTTTTTTTAAAGGAAAACTAAACCAAAATAAACATATGATACTAAGGCAAATTTTTGGTTATGATGTTGAATCTTCTGAAAAGTCACTTTGTCCAAAGGATAAGCTAAGAAAACGTACAAAATATATGCCTGCTACCCTTTCTGAGGCATTGGACCTCCCTATTTACCGTAAAGTCAATTATTGCTTATTATTGTAAGAACTATAGTTCAGAGATTAATTCTGTGTTTGGGGCTTTGTCTAGCTATGCTCCTTATTTGGAGAAAATGATTGATCCAGAATCAGACTTTACAGAGCGGGCATTTTTGCTTGAAAATATTGCGGCTACATCTCCAGCAGAGTTAGATTCTATTCTTGAAGTCATAGGTAGATTAATAAAGTAAAAGAAGAAATAATTTTTACTTTATTAATCATATTTTAATAATTAAGCATTAACCTGTAAGTATATTATAATTAAGTTGGCTTGCTATGAACTGTAAAAATTTTTTAAGTGTAATTGTTTTTGCGTGTATGTTGTTTAATGCAGTGCAAGCAGCTTCGTCACCTTTTGGTAATTCGGTTAAAAGGGGTAATCCGTGGATGAACCCTGGGGCCTTTAATCTTTCACAGACATTGGTTTTGACTCCTGAGAATATAAAAGAAATTAAAGGGGTTGAATGGCAAATAAAAGTTATTACCGGCTATTTACAAGCAATTCAGGAGATTTTAGGTGAAAATTTTCAAGACATAGGTTCTACTAAGATTCTTAGGGCAGATGGTTTAGGAAAATTGCAAAATTTGTACACAACGCTTATAAAAAATTATATAAATATAATCGGGTATTTTGGTTCAACTGATCACTATTATCTTCCATTATCTTCAAAAGAATACGAGGAATTGCGCGAATTGCTAGCAAGCTTTGCAAAAAAAGCTGATTTAGAAATAAGTGTTAGCGATACCAGGGGGGCTGCTGGAAACACACAATGGGGTGGCTAAAATTTATGGTATGTGTTTTACCTAACTCGCAGTAAGTATGTGTAGTTTAAATCTTTATGTAGCTTGGTTTGCTTGTTTTCTTTAAAGCTTTTTGCTTGGTGGTGAGGGTGAATTTTTGTGCTTGACGATAGGTTCAGTATCGATTAAGTTCTGTTCATGAACACAAATTTACGATTTGTTAACCTTTCATGGCAGCTTTTCAAGATAATCGTGAGCAAACTGAAAAAAAGGTTATGGTGCACCTGCTTACTGAGATTGAGCGTAACCCTTCGTTTACTCAGCGTGGTTTGGCAGTTGAATTAGACATTGCACTAGGGTTGATGAATCAATATTTAAAAAGTTGCATCACAAAGGGGTGGATCAGGGCATCGCAGATTTCCCCAAGGCGCATCACCTACTTTTTAACCTCAGAAGGTTTTAAAGAAAAGAGCCACATGGTGGCTGACTATTTAGCAAGATCACTGTCATTTTTTCGTGATGCCAGATCACAATGTGAAGAAGTCTTTTATAGTTGTCAAAAATTTGGTTGGAAAAATATAGCTTTAGTAGGAGAGGGTGACCTAGCAGATATTGCTAGATTAGTTGCACATTCTATGGGGTTTGCGGTTACCAATGTTGAGCACGGATCTGACCTTAAGGTTTTTGATGCTGTTTTGATAACAGATGTAATAAGTCCACAAGCTACCTATGATGCATTAAAAAATAGGGTTGATAATAAGCGATTGCTTATTTTAAAACTATTACATTTATCGACGGTGGAGCCATGATTAATTGGTTCGTTGCACACACACAGCCTTTAAAAGAACTCATTGCGCAGCAGCATTTGCTTGAGCAAGGTTTTGAAGTTTATCTGCCTAGGTTTAAAAAAATCCGCAAACACGCGCGAAAAGTTGAAGAAGTTTTGTTGCCATTGTTTCCGCGTTACGTATTTGTTGGTATGGATATGGAAGTGGCTAGGTGGCGTAGTGTGAATGGAACTAGGGGGATTTCCTACCTTCTTACTAATAATGAGTATCCAACGGCTATGCCAAATTATGTTATTCAAAATTTAAAATCACAAGAAACTTCCGATAGTATTGTGCCTGTGAGTAGTTTGCTTACTTTCACAAAAGGCGATAAAGTACGGATTTTAGATGGTATGTTCAAAGATCAAATAGCAACGGTTGAAATGTTTGATGCAAATCAGCGCGTCAGGTTGCTGCTAAGTTTTATGGGCAGGGAAACAAGATTTGCTTTGCCGGATTATGCGGTGGAAGCAGCGTAAATAGAGTCATTCTAAAAATAGAATGATTGATTATTAATTTTAGTGGTCTCGGTGCAAGCTTGGTGTGCAAGTGCACCCGGACTGCGGCAGCTATGGTAGAGTAATTTTAAAAGTGTCATCCCCATCAGTTTTATCGGCAGTACGAAAAATTAGGTCACTCTTGACTCGAGAGGAAAAAATTAAGTGGTTGGGGATACTATTTTTTGCTTTATGTGTCTCGCTTTTAGAAGTTGTTACGGCATCAGTAATTGTGATATTTGCACAGGTACTTAATCAGCCTGAGATTGGGCAAAAATACTTGGGTAAGCTAGGATTTGAAGTAAATTTATCTCATGGGCGTATAATTTTTTACATATCAATTATTGTTGGATTGGTTTACTGGGTGAAGAATTTGTTAGCGGCTGGCGAAGTTTTTTTTCAAAATTTTTCAATTCAAAAAATGAATTATCAATTTAAAAACAAAGTTTTACACAGGTATTCAGAAGCTGATTACGGATTCTATTTAACTCGTAACTCTTCCTTAGGTTTATCTGTTATTGGAGAAGTTGAGCAGGTATTCTCAATCGGCATGCTTTCAATTGCAAGCATTTTATCTGAAGGAGTTGTTTTCTTTTGTTTAATATCGATGGTAGTCTTGATGAATCCATCTTTAGCACTAATGGTTTTAGGAATAAGTGTGGTTTTTGGATTGTTTGTCACAAAAATAATGCTTCCGCAGTTTTATCGTTGGGGGCAGCGTATGCAAGAGTCTGCGCTTTATAGTGGGCAGAATTTATTACAGTTTTTCCATGGTTTTAAAGAGATAATATTGCTAGGTAAACGAGATGCTTTTATTAACGCCTATCAATATCATTCACGCAAGCAGTCACGTATTAGGGCTATTCAAACCGCAACTAATTCTTTACCCAGGATGGTAATTGAAATTTTGTTTGTGGGTTTGTTCGTTTCAGCAATTTTATGCCTGTGCTTGGAAAATGAAAGCCCTGTGCAAACTATAGGTATTTTGGGTGGTTATATTTACTTAGGATTTCGTATAATGCCAGGACTAAATAGAGTTATTAGTCTTCTAAGTACGTTTAAGTCAATTATACCAGCCATAGAAAGGGTATATAAAGAATACAATACAGTTGCCACAAAAGAGAACTATATTGATCTTCCTGCTTTTTCTTTTGAAAAATCTATAAACCTAGGTGGTGTTAGCTTTAGTTACTTAAACACTGAAAAAAATGCCCTAAAGGATGTTTCGTTCGAAATTACTAAGGGCGAATGCATTGGCATTGTTGGAGAAACTGGGTCAGGCAAATCGACACTTGTTGATGTAATCTTGGGGTTACTAAAGCCATATGATGGAGCGGTGTTGATTGATGATAAATACCCGGTTAACTCATATCAATGGCATCAAAAAATTGGTTATGTGCCGCAATCGATTTATCTTACAGACGATACAATTGAAGCCAATATTGCGTTTGGTGAAAAAGAAATTAATACACAAAGATTGAATTCAGCAATTGATGCGGCGCAATTGCGTAAGTTCATAGATCAATTACCTGAGAGAGCAAAAACATTTGTGGGTGAGCGTGGCATTCGTCTGTCGGGCGGAGAGCGCCAACGTATTTCCATTGCTCGAGCGCTTTATCGTAACCCAGAAGTTTTGATTTTTGACGAGGCCACTTCAGCGCTTGATAATGAAACCGAAAAAAGGTTAATGGAAACTATTAATGCAGTAAGCAAAAGTCGTACAGTTATTATGATTGCTCATAGGCTAACAACTCTTAAAGATTGTGATCGAATTGTGATGATGGAGCAAGGGCGGGTCAGCCAAATTACTAGCTATGAAAAGCTTCAAACAAGTAAGGTGAAAAATCATGCCTAACATTAAAATATCAGTAATTGGTTGTGGCTACTGGGGCAAAAACCTTGTTCGCAATTTTTCAGAACTGGGAGTGTTACATTCAGTATGTGATGCTAACCAAGTGCTAGCTACAGCTACTTCTCAAACTTATAATGTGCCAAGTTTAACCTTGGAGCAAATATTGCAAAGTGATGTCGAGGGGGTTGTAATTGCAGCTCCTGCTGAACAGCACTATACATTAGCTCAAAAAGCATTGATGGCTAAAAAACATGTTTTTGTTGAAAAACCTTTATCATTAAAAGTAGATGAAGCCAGAAAGCTTTGTGATCTTGCAATGCAAGTAGATAGAAGACTTATGGTTGGGCATCTTCTACAGTACCATCCTGCTTTTTTAGAATTGAAGCAGTTGATAGCTAAGGGTAATCTTGGTCGTCTCCAGTATATTTATTCAAATCGTTTAAATTTAGGTAAATTTAGAAATGAAGAAAATATACTTTGGAGTTTTGCTCCCCATGATATTTCCATGATTTTAAGCTTAGCAGCAGATTTACCAGAAACAGTTTATGCAACTGGAGCGTGTCATTTAAATCCACGTATTCATGATGTAACGACAACTCATTTATCTTTTAAAAATGGTATTCAGGCACATATTTTTGTGTCATGGCTTCATCCATTTAAAGAGCAAAAGCTGGTAGTAGTGGGTGACCGTGGAATGGCTGTGTTTGATGATGGCTTGCCGTGGGGTGAAAAACTAAAACTATACCCACATCAAATTAATTGGGTAAATGGTTTACCAGAGGCTACAAAAGCCGATTTAATTAATGTGCCTATGGAGGTTTCCGAACCTTTAAAGCTAGAATGTCAGCATTTTATCGATTGTATTCGTGATAATCAAAAGCCTCGTACCGATGGATTTGAAGGATTACAAGTGTTACAAGTTTTAGATGCAGCGCAGCAATCACTGCATTCAAAAACTAATATTTCTTTGGGTAGCACGGTATTGCCATATTTCGTACATGAAACGGCCTTAGTAGATGGTGGTTGTGATATTGGCGAAGGTTCTAAAATTTGGCATTTTTCTCACATTATTAAGGGTACTAAAATAGGTCAGAATTGTGTGATTGGCCAAAATGTAATGATTGGTCCTGATGTGGTTATAGGAAATGCGTGTAAAATCCAAAATAATGTAAGCCTTTATAAAGGGGTTACTTTGGAAGATGGCGTTTTCTGTGGTCCATCTTGTGTATTTACAAATGTTCATAACCCAAGGGCTGAAATAGAACGCAAAGATGAATTTCGTCTAACTTATGTAGAACGTGGAGTTACGATAGGAGCAAATGCGACCATTGTCTGCGGTAATCGTTTGGGTGCTTATAGTTTGATCGGCGCGGGCGCTGTTGTAACTAAAGATGTAAAACCCCATGCAGTAATGGTAGGAAATCCTGCTAAACAAATTGGTTGGGTTAGCCATGCCGGTGAAAAACTTGGGGATGATTTGTTATGTCCTCGCGAAAAACGACTCTATAAAATAGTTAATGAATGTTTAGTTGAGGTAAAAGATGACACAAGCATTAAGACAGCCTGAAACAATTCAAAAACCAATGCAATTTATCGATTTAAAATCTCAATTAGAGCGAATTCGTCCAGAGATAGATGCGGCAATTAAGCGTGTCTTAGATCATGGTACATTTATTATGGGGCCAGAGGTTCATGAGTTTGAAAAACAATTAGCAGCATTTTGTGGTGTAAAGCACGCTATAAGTTGTGCCAATGGGACGGATGCTTTGGGTCTTGGTCTAATGGCTAAAAATGTTGGCTCAGGTGATGCTGTATTTGTGCCAGGTTTTACCTTTGCGGCGACGGCAGAAGTAGTTGCTTGGGTGGGAGCAACTCCTGTATTTATAGATTCTTTGGAAGATACCTATAATATGGATCCTAAGAGTTTAGAACAAGGAATTCAAACTGCCAAAAAATTAGGATTAAAACCTGTTGGAATTATTCCTGTAGATTTGTTTGGTCAACCAGCAGATTACGATGCAGTTCAAATCATTGCCAATGAGCACAACCTTTGGGTTATGGCAGATGGAGCTCAAAGTTTTGGAGCTTCTTATAAAGGGAAAATGGTTGGTAATATCGGTGATATGGCTACAACTAGTTTCTTTCCAGCGAAACCTCTTGGTTGTTATGGTGATGGTGGCGCCATTTTTACCAATGATGATGAACTAGCACTAATTATCAAGTCACTGCGTGTGCACGGGCAGGGTAGTGACAAGTATGACAATGTGCGCATTGGTATGAATGGAAGGCTTGATACAATTCAGGCAGCAATATTGATAGAAAAAATTAAGATATTTCCAGATGAGTTGATTACACGTCAAAAAGCAGCTGATGCATACAGTGACGCATTGAAAAAAATTGTCCAAATTCCTCATCTTATGGAAGGTGCGACATCTGCTTGGGCTCAGTATACGGTACGTTTACCAAAACATATAGAGCGTTCAAAACTAATGGCTGATTTGAAAGAAGCTGGTATTCCAAACATGGTTTACTATGTGAAGCCACTGCATTTACAAGCGGCATATAAAGATTATCCAACAGCAACAGAGGGATCTTTGCCTGTATGTGAATCTTTAGCAAATGAAGTTTTGAGCTTGCCTATGAGTGGTTATGTTAGCTTGGATGCCGCTAAGGAAGTCGCTCACATTATTAAAGAAAAGTTGTAATTATGAGCATTTTCCATTTAGCAATTCCTACACATGATCTTTCTCTTGCAAAAGTGTTTTACACCAAAGCTTTTGGTGCCTATATTGGGCGTGAATACGATAACTATGTGATTTTTAACTTTTTTGGTCATCAAGTAGTTACACACTTAAATCCAGCTAAAGTTGATACAGAAGTAACAATGTATCCGCGTCATTATGGTATTATCTTCGATAAAAAAGAAGATTTTGATAGCGTATATGCTAAGTGTAAGGGCGCTAAAGCTTCATTTTTTGAAGAATTGTTTGAACGTTTTCAAAACAAATCAGGTTGGCATTTTAGCTTTTTTGTTTCAGATCCGTCGAATAATTTAATTGAGTTAAAGTACTACGTTAATCAAAAAGATATTTTTAATTGAGGTCTGAAATGGAATTAAAAGGAAAAAAAGTAGTTGTTATTGGTGGGGCTGGCTTAATTGGCTCTCATACAGTTGATGAACTTTTAAAAGAAGATGTAAAAGAGCTGATTGTTTATGATAATTTTGTTCGTGGAACTTATGGAAATATAGAAAGTGCACTTGAAGACCCGCGTGTACGTGTGTTTGAGATTGGTGGTGATATATGCCAAATAGATATCTTAAATGAGGCATTAAAAGGGGCTGATGGTGTATTTCATTTTGCAGCTCTTTGGCTTTTGCAGTGCCATGAATTTCCTAGATCTGCCTTTAATGTAAATGTTGAAGGCACCTTTAATGTTCTTGATGCATGTGTAAACCAAGGTGTGAAACGTTTGGTTTATTCTTCTTCTGCATCTGTTTACGGAGATGCAGTGCGTGAACCTATGGACGAAGATCATCCTTTTAACAATACTAATTTTTATGGAGCAACTAAAATAGCAGGTGAGGCTATGGCGCGTGCTTATTACCATCGTTATAAGTTACCTTTTGTGGGTTTACGTTATATGAACGTATATGGACCACGCCAAGATTATCGTGGGGCTTATATTGCTGTTATCATGAAAATGCTTGATAACTTAGATAAAGGTATTGCTCCAGTGCTTTATGGTGATGGTTCTCAAGCCTATGATTTTGTGTATGTTGGTGACTGTGCAAAAGCTAACGTATGTGCAATGAAAGCTGAGACTACCGACCAGTTTTATAATGTTGGTACTGGCATCCGTACTTCTATTAAAGAGCTTGCGGAAATGATTTTAAAAATTACAGGATCAAATCTTTCTGTAAAATATGAGCCGTCTGGGCTAACATTTGTTAAAAATCGTATTGGATGCCCAAAAAAAGCTACTGAACAAATTGGTTTTAAGGCAGCTCTTAACTTAGAAGATGGATTAAAAAAACTTATAGAATGGCGTAAAAATCATATCGATCAGGTAGAAATGCGAAGGGCAAAGGTAGCGTAATGAGTCAAACTGCAGAAAAAATCAGAAAAATTCCTATAGCTGTCCCGTCACTAACTGACGAAGAATGGAATGCAGTGCGTGAACCATTGTTAAGTGGATGGATGACGCAAGGTCCAAAAGTATCTCAATTTGAAAAGGAATTTGCAAAGTTGCACGATGTTAGTCATGCACTTGCGGTTACTTCTTGTACAACTGGTCTTCATTTGGCCTTAGCGGCTATGGGTGTTGGGCCTGGAGATGAGGTGATTGTTCCTGCATTTACGTGGGTGGCAACAGCAAACGTTGTTTTATATTGTGGAGCAACCCCAATTTTTTGCGATGTTGATACTAATACATTTAATATAAAAATTGAAGATATACCTTCAAAAATTACTGAACGCACTAAGGCAATTATTCCTGTGCATCTCTTCGGTCTTTGCGCTGATATTGATGCAATTCGTGCTGTAATACCGAGTCATGTTAAAATTTTAGAAGATGCGGCTTGTGCTGCTGGTGCTTCTTATAAAAATAGACCTGCCGGATCTTTAGGTGATATGGCAGCATTTTCATTCCACCCTAGAAAATCGATTACAACTGGTGAGGGAGGAATGGTTACGACAAATGATAGAGAACTTAACCGATTGTCAGATATAATGCGCAATCATGGGGCAGAAATTTCTGAAGAAGCAAGACACAATAGTGCTAAACCATACTTACTTCCCGATTTTAAAATGCTTGGTTTTAATTATAGAATGACTGATCTTCAGGCTGCTGTAGGTTTGGTTCAGCTAAAAAAGCTAGAATCTTTTATTAAAGAGCGCCAAGTTTGGGCTGAATATTACACAGAAAAACTTAAAAATATCAGTTGGTTAAAACCCCAAGCAACACCAGATTATGTTACTCAGCACGCATGGCAAGCCTTCGTATGTTACGTGGATCCTGAAAAATCACCTATGTCACGAAATGACATTATGGATATTCTTCAGCAAAAGGGGATAGCAACAAGGCCAGGAACTCATGCAGTACATATGCTGAGCTTTTATAAAGAAAAATACGGCATTAAAGATGATGATTTCCCTGGCGCAAAATCTTGCGATAAAAACACAATGGCGATTCCATTGCATAACAAGATGGTAAAAGAAGATTTTGATTATGTAATTGAGGCTTTAAGAGCAATCTAATATGTGCGGAATATCAGGCATTCTCAATTTTCAACAACCTGTTGCCCATAGTCAAATTAAAGCTATGACCGACAGTATTGCGCATCGTGGTCCAGATGGTGAAGGGCAATATGTTGATGGTAATCTTGGGTTTGGTCATAGAAGGC
>JAPLON010000165.1 GCA_026400695.1 Pseudomonadota bacterium | reverse complement strand
GTTTCCATGGTGACAACATCATAGCCTTCCATTGCTGCTTGTAATGCGCAGATAGGATCAATTTCTGTGACCATTACACGCGCACCCAAACCACGCAGTGCCTGTGCACAACCTTTACCGACGTCACCATAACCACAAACCACAGCAATTTTGCCTGCGATCATGACATCCGTTGCGCGTTTAATGGCATCAACCAAGGATTCACGGCAACCATATAAATTATCAAATTTTGATTTTGTTACAGAGTCATTGACGTTAATAGCCGGCGCTTTTAAGGTGCCTGCTTTTGCCATGTCATATAAACGATGCACGCCTGTAGTAGTTTCTTCAGAGATACCGCGAATATTTTTCATAATCTCAGGATATTTTTCATGAACCAAAATTGTTAGGTCGCCACCATCATCTAAAATCATGTTTGGCTGCCACCCTTTAGGGCCATTTAATGTTTGTTCGATACACCAGTCGTATTCTTTTTCTGTTTCACCTTTCCAAGCAAAAACAGGAATACCGGCTTTTGCCATGGCAGCTGCTGCGTGATCTTGTGTCGAGAAAATATTGCAAGAAGACCAACGTACTGAAGCACCTAATGCAACCAGTGTTTCAATTAACACAGCAGTTTGTATGGTCATGTGTAAACAACCTGCAATGCGAGCACCTTTTAGTGGCTGTTTTTTGCCATAGTCTTTTCTGAGCGCCATTAATCCTGGCATTTCAGTTTCAGCGATAATAATCTCTTTGCGACCCCAATCTGCTAAAGTAATGTCAGCGACTTTATAGTCAGCACGCGTTGCTTTTTTTACTACTTTTGTCATGGTTTTTCCTTCTTTAAGTTAGCTGTTTTTGTTCAGCATTTATTTTTCTTTTTACTTTTTTAACGTCTTCTGCAGAAGATAATTTTTCCGGGTAAATATTTTTTTTGATTAATAAACCGCGTACATCTTTATTGTTTTTAATGTGCTCTTTTGCAATTAAGAACTCATCTTTTTTCATAACTGGACTCCTGTGGTAATAAAAAACCATTTTGTTACGAATACCAAAATGGTTCAATACCGTGTTTTCCAGCTTTAAATACTATGTTTTTTTATAGAGCAGCGGCTAAAATTTCTTTTTTATCCGTCTTTTCCCAGCTTAAATTCAAATCATCACGACCAAAGTGACCATAAGCTGCTGTAGGTAAATAAATAGGATTTAATAAATGTAAACTCTCGATAATTGCACGAGGACGTAAATCAAAGTGCTGATTGACTAATTCTGCAATTTTATTTTCCGGAATTTTGTGGGTACCAAAGGTTTCTACTAAAACAGAAGTGGGTTTTGCAACACCAATAGCATAAGAAATTTGGACTTCGCAACGATCAGCCAAGCCTGCTGCTACAATGTTTTTTGCAACATATCGTGCAACGTAAGCACCAGAACGATCAACTTTCGACGGATCTTTACCCGAAAAACAGCCACCGCCATGACGCGCCATTCCACCATAGGAATCCACAATAATTTTTCGCCCCGTCAAACCGCAATCACCAACAGGCCCACCAATCACAAATCGCCCTGTTGGATTAATAAAATATTTTGTGTCTTTATGTAACCATTCTGCAGGAATAATAGGCTTAATGATTTCTTCCATTACAGCTGCTTGTAATTCTTTATGATCGATTTCAGGATCATGTTGTGTTGATAAAACAACGCAATCTACGGCAACGGGTTTATTGTTTTCATAACGTAAAGTAATTTGGCTTTTTGCATCGGGACGCAACCAAGATAATTTACCTGATTTACGCACATTTGCTTGTTCACGCACTAATTTATGCGCAAGCATAATGGGTGCGGGCATTAATTCTGGCGTTTCATTTGTGGCATAACCAAACATTAATCCTTGATCGCCTGCCCCTAAATCATGATCTTCACGATGATCAACGCCCAGTGCAATATCTGCAGATTGTTTACCAATGGCAGAAACAACAGCACAAGCTTCACTATCAAAACCATAAGCTGGGTTGCTATAGCCTATGTTTTTAATTGTATTGCGAGCAATCTGCTCCATGTCAACCCAGGCGTTGGTTGTAATTTCCCCGGCAATCATGACTAATCCGTTTTTAACGAGTGTTTCGCAGGCGACACGCGCATGCTTATCTTTTGCTAAAATAGCGTCTAATATCGCATCAGAAATTTGATCTGCGATTTTATCGGGATGGCCTTCAGAAACAGATTCTGACGTAAAAATGCGGGTATTTGACATAGATGCTCCAAGGATTCTATCGATAAAATATTGAGCACATCATATGATATTTTGGATTGTTTTGCACGATGGGCTTAGTGTTCTCGGATGTTCCTAAGGGTTATCTTCACGCCCTGCGTGCATAGAGTAGCGCAGGCGCATTAGAATCGCGTTACAAAAGGGCTGAATTCTTTTGTAGAATCACTTGCAATAATATGTTTTGAAGCTGAAATAGTAGTGTTTTGTATAAGCGCATTTGTTAGTAATACCAGGTCTCTGAGCGTTTGAGAGATAAGCGCACCTTTGCTTGTTTCAATGCCGTTACGATTACAATATGCATCTAATTCAGCATTCCGTAAGTTCTTTGTAAATCCCTCAATAGCTGTTTTATCATTCG
>JAPLON010000061.1:2271-2597 GCA_026400695.1 Pseudomonadota bacterium | reverse complement strand
ATTACCTATAACCTTATTGGGTTTTGCTTGGCATCATTGGTTTATGGACCTTTATCAGACCTTTTTGGGCGAAGAAAAATTATGCTTATTGGCAATGCTATTTTAGTAATAGGCGCAGTGGCTTGCGTTATTGCTACTTCAATAAGCTGGCTATTAATTGCAAGAATTATTCAAGGTATTGGTGCGGCAACGTCAGCGGTGGTTGTTTCAGCAATTATTGCGGATGTATATAAAGCAGAACAAGCTGCCAAGCTTTATGGTCTTATGAATGCTGTATTTTCTACTATGATGGCCTTTGCACCAATTATTGGTGGCATAATTAATTA
>JAPLON010000061.1:0-2185 GCA_026400695.1 Pseudomonadota bacterium | reverse complement strand
TTGTCTGCCTGACCTCATGGTTTTTTATATATTTACTTTTGCCAGAAACAAAAACAGGCGTAGAAAAAATAAATATTAGTGGGCTTTTAAATGGTTATAAGAAACTCTTTTCATCTGCTTCTTTTTTGAGTTCCGCTACTGCACCAAGTTTGCTTTATGGAGGCTATATGGCTTTTGTTGCTGTAGCACCGTTTATTTACATGAATAGATTTAATTTAGATATGGCATCCTACACTTTTAATCAAGGGGCGATTATAGCTAGCTTCGCCATTACATCTGCTACGTTTGGTCAAATTATAAAGATACTTGGTAAAAAAATGACTTTGTTAATTGCTACTTTTTTACCTTTTGTGGGCGGTATAATGATGATTTTTTCAACTAGCAGTTTAGAGCTTACTATTTCTATGAGTGTTTTTAGTATAGGTTTTTCACTTATTTACCCCATTATATTTGCATATTCTGTAGAGATATTTCCTGATATTAAAGGCGTAGCAGCATCTGTGATTATGAGTTTGCGTTATCTTTTGTGTTCAATTATTACAGGACTTGCCACCTATTTTTATAATGGAAATTTGGTGGTAATAGGTATTGTGATGTCAATTATCGCAACTACAGTTTTGATGCTTTCTTGTGTACTTTTTAAGAAAGTATAAAGATAATTGAGTTACCATTTCATGGAAAGACTTAAGAAAAGGTTCAAAATGTTAAAGAAATTAATAATAAAAGCATATAATCCATGGGTTATTTTCCATGTACCAGCTGTGATCATGCTATTGATGCTGTGCTGGGATTACACATTATGCAAAAAATTGACCTCATATTCAGGGTACTTTGCTTTAGCTTTCTTTGTTACAACTTTACTTTTGAATCCACTTAAATCATTTAAACTTAAATGGGTATGGGTTATAAAACTTAATCGTTATAGAAGACAGTTAGGGGTTGCAAGTTTTTCGTATGTTCTTATCCACTTAACCTGCTTTATCATAAAAAGGGTTATGGGTGGTTTTTTACAAGGTTTGGTTTACTTCCTGCATCCAGCCATTATACCGGCATTTTTTATAGCATTCCCAATTATGTTAGTAATGGCTGTTACCAGTAATAATTACTCTGTAAAAAGGTTATCTTTTGCAAAATGGAAGAGGTTACACAAAACCGTATACATGGCAGAATTAGCAGTTATGGTGCACGTAGTTTTAATGGGAAGTTTGCGTCTTATGCTGTTTTCATTTGTTCCGTTATGTTTTTTGCAATTTATGCGCCGTAAAAATAGAGTCTAAAAGTTTTTAAGATGCCAACCCATCAAAAAAGGCTGACAATTTTTCAAAAGAGTCTGTATTTAGGTTGTCTTCAATGTTCCATATCCAGCCTAATACAACTTTAACAAAGCACCAGTTGATGATTCTTATTTCTGGTAGATCAAGAAGTTTAGCAAAAGTGGCTATGCGATTTTTTATAAGATCGTTAGCTCTATTGGTGTTAAGCATTTCAGGTATTGGGTTGTAAATGAAGGTAGCAATTTCGTATGCTGGTTCACCAATTATTCCCTTGGGGTCTATCACAAGCCAACTGTTTCCATTTTTTAAAATATTGTCGTGATGCAAATCACCGTGCAGCAAAACCTGATTATCAGATGTTTGAATAAGCTGATTAAGCGTTCCTTTTGCCTTATTTAGATATTGCGTGGGGATGCTGTAGTCCTTGTTGAGTGTTTCGATATAACTATTAACATGTGGAAAGTTGTTTGATTCTGGAATTGGTGATTGGTGCAGCAATTTCATTATGTCGCATGCTATGTGTGTTGCCTCATCATCATTTTTGGGAAAGTATGACTTTAACGATGTGCCTGGCAAAACTTGTTCTAGCAATATCATTCCATCTTCTTCAGCTAAAACTTTAGGGGCTCCAAATTTAGAAAATGCTTTAAGTGCTGCGTGCTCTTGCTTTAGTCCTGCATTATCTAATCCTAGTTTTAGCATTATTGAGCAGTTACCTTGAACCCCACTTAACACATAGTTGTAGCTTAAGTTATCTACAGGAACGAGCTTTGATAGTTCGTATTTTTGAGATAAGCCGAGTACAGTTTTGGGCAATGATTCAAGCCAAATTCTACCTTGATTGCCGTATATACTTTTAGGGGCTGACACCTAATAATATTCTTTAAGGACCAACTTAAGGTCCTTAAGGA
>JAPLON010000160.1 GCA_026400695.1 Pseudomonadota bacterium | reverse complement strand
GTAAACTAGAGGCGTTAAAAGTTAAGGTTGCGGTTAATCATTTTGCCATCAAATCTAAACTTTTAATTATTGCTAATCAGGCTACAATGAAAGAGTTGCAAATTTTACGTAATCAGATGGTGCCTGCGTAAGGTGAGTTAATCAACAAATTCAAAATAGGTTCCCAAAAATTCTTTAAGGGGAGAACTTCCGCTAGAAAATGGCTTGTGATAAAAACCATCTGCGCCGGCTGCTGTAAACTCTTCCACGCTCTGATTGGACTTATCGTCAGAAATACAGATAATAACTGGAACAACCCCAATACATTTCTGAGATTTGCGAATTGCTAGAGTTGCATCCACACCATTTTTTATTTCAATGACATCCAACACACCAATAGCTTCTAGCTCTTGCCTCAACTCAATAGCAGCCACACCTTTTTCGATAGGCATATTTCTATCCATAAAAACTAGATGGGGCTTATGTTTCAAAAATTCTCGTACCCCTGCCGTACCATCTAACGCACATTTAACGTTTTCTTCTACGAAACCAAGGCCTCTTCCAAGACGCTGAAGAACCATAACAGCAATTGCATTGTCTTCGACTATAAGAATACGTAATTCTTTTAAGGGAATTCTTACTTTTTCTAGTAAAGGAGCATCATCTGGCAATAAAGGATTAGATGAAGATGAAACGGAAGATACAACCAGATCATCAGCTATTCCGATGAGCATTCCAGGTTGTGCAGCCGGCACCTGCTCTACATCTGGTGATACGGGCGCAAGACCACCCAATGCTGGGTCTATTGGTTTGACATAATTGGCGCTTGCAAAACCGCAACACCCAAGACGCCGCAAACAACCGATTATTGGCTCACATGCAGCTAAGGTGTTTAACACAAGCTGCGATATAATTAAAATTCTTAAATACAACAAAAGATAGTTCAATCTATTGATTCTTAGTATTTTTGATACTAATGTTTGGCAGGTTAAGTTGTCAAACCAAATATTCATTCACAAACCAAAAACCCCGCCAACAAATAGCGGGGCCTTTGTGTAATATACATTTTAAGAAAGGAAAACTATTTTTTCTTTTTATCAAGCATTTTAAAAGAACCACTATGGCTAGTGTGTTGGCCCCAATCTTTTCCGGTAAAATGTTCCCGAATAGGAGCTGTGGTCTTCTTACCAACATTCGCATAATTTTCATTTATCCAAGCTTCAGCCGCAGCACGACCCCGTTCAAATAAATGGGCAAAAAATTCAGGTTCAGTGTTTAATTTACTTCCCCATCCAAGCTCTTGGAATGTTGATTCATCTTCAATTAAGTGAAGGTGAACCCTTTTCATACGGTCAGCAGGAATAATTCCTTCATCTTGTAATTGTGATATTAGGTGCATAGCGCGCACTTCTCGCACAACAGATGCGTTGTTAGTAATTTCATTTAGACGATCACCAATTTCACGAGCGCTTGTAGGCAACTTATTCCTAATGGTTGGGTTTAACTGAATTAGGATTACATCTGATGTTTCGCAATCGTAAATCAATGGGAACATTACTGGGTTACCAATAAATCCACCATCCCAATAGTATTCTCCATCAACCTGTACTGCACTATGGATAGTCGGCAAACAAGCTGTAGCAAGTAAACATTCTAGTTTTAATTCTTCTGTTTTAAATACAGTTAATTTACCTGAAAACACATGGGTTGCGCACAAAAACACTTTACAAACATCTTGCTTACGCAAAAAGTCAAAATCAAAAGTCTCTTTAATAACATCACGCAATGGATCAGTCTTCATAGGGTTAAGTTCGTATGGAGAAAACATACGGCTTAAAAATTCAAACATTACAAACCCTGGAGTATTGTACATGGTCCAGTTGTTCATTTTTTTATCAATTGGCCCACGATTATTGAGTGCACTTTTTTCTCCGCTTTTTGAAACGCGGTCCCAAAATAATTTTAAGGTAGCGCGAGCTTCTTCATTACCACCCTTAGCTAGACCTTGTGCTGTAGCAACAGCATTCATTCCACCAGCTGAAGTTCCTGTCATGCCTTCAATTTCAAAGCGACCATCTTCTAGTATCTTATCAAGCACGCCCCATGTAAAAGCACCATGTGAACCGCCACCTTGGCAAGCGATTGCTACGCGTTTTTTTGCTGTATCAGCCATTGTAAACCTTCCGTTATTGTAATTAATTCGTTATCTCTATAAATTACAGTACAAGGACATGATTAATAAAAAGTTAAAATAAAAAAATTTTATGTATATTTTAGCGATTGAAACAAGTTGTGATGAAACCTCGATTTCTGTAGTACAAGATACTGCATGCGAAAACAGAATATTAAGCCTTGTTACCAGAAGCCAAGTAAAAGAGCACCAAGCCTATGGCGGAGTTGTTCCAGAACTTGCAGCAAGAGCGCATCTTACTAATATCGAGCCCATATTTACCCAGGCAATTTTTCAAAGTGGGATAACCTTAAAAGACATAGATGCTATTGCGGTTACATCAGGTCCAGGACTAATTGGTGGAGTGCTGGTAGGGGTTATGTTGGCAAAATCATTAAGCATTTCCTTAAATAAACCACTTTATGGAATCAATCATTTAGAAGGACATGCGCTTACTGCGCGCTTAAGCCATGACACACCCTACCCTTACTTATTATTATTAACTTCCGGTGGGCATTGCATGTTTGTTGAGGTATTGGGGTTTCGCCAATATAAGCTTTTGGGGCAAACCTTGGATGATGCAGCTGGAGAATGTTTTGACAAAATTGCCAAATTATTAGATTTTGATTTTCCAGGTGGCCCAGCATTAGAAAAAAAAGCAACCCTTGGGAACCCGAAAAGTTTTATCTTTCCAATGCCTTTAAAGCATTCCTCTGAACCGAATTTTTCATTTTCTGGTTTAAAAACGGCAGTGAAATTAGAGATTGAGCGAAATACTATAGATGAGCAAACCGCATGTGACATTGCTGCTAGCTTTCAATTTACGGTTGGGGAAATTTTTAAAGAACGCACCACTAAGGCATTAGAATGCAGCAAACATAAAGTAGAACGCTTAGTAATGGCAGGCGGAGTTGCGGCAAACCAATATTTACGTGTCACTTTAAAACAATTATGTGAAGAGCGCAGTATCGAGGCGATTTTCCCGCCAATGCATTTATGTACAGACAATGCGGCGATGATTGGTTGGGCGGCAATTGAAGCGATACAAAACCAGGTACCGCCAACAGAGATTGATTTTCAACCAAGACCAAGGTGGCCGTTGCAGGAGGTTATAGCCTACTCGAAATAATTTGATTATGCCCAAATGGATCCCATATCTCGCGCCTATGGCGCTCGGCAGAGATGACAATGGAGACGCAGGTTGGCAATGGAGACGAATAATATACATACATATATCTTGACTTTTTATAAATAGTGCCTAGATTGGTAGAATCGTCCAGCATTTTGAACACATGTCATTCACGCAAACCGGGTTAAGCGAAAAGCTATGTAAGCGCTTGCAAGAGATTGGGTATCTAGTCCCAACAACAATTCAAGAAAAAGCAATTCCTGTGGCATTGCGAGGGCAAGATATTATTGGCATGGCGCAAACTGGAACCGGTAAAACCGCAGCCTTTTTATTGCCAATTTTAAGCATACAGCAGGAAAAGCCTCAGAAATTTAAAACCCCTAGTGTATTAATTTTGGAACCAACCCGTGAATTAGCGGTGCAGGTACAGGAAAATTTGCGTCGGTTTGATGAGTTTGAAAGCTTAAAATCAGTCTTGCTAATTGGCGGAGACCCAATGGGCATGCAAGAGCGGTCTTTGCAAAAACCACACAACATTGTAATTGCAACGCCCGGGCGTTTGTTAGACTTTTTAGAGCGCGGCAAATTACTACTATGTGGCGTACAGCATGTGGTAATTGACGAAGCTGACCGCATGCTTGATATGGGTTTTATTCCTGATGTGGATAAAATTATGGCGGTTCTGCCAAAGCTACGACAGACATTATTGTTTAGTGCAACGATGACCCCTGATATTCGCAAGCTTGTTGAACAATATATGATGCTACCAAAAACAATTGAAGTGGCTGGGCATAAGGGTGCAAAAGCATCGATTGAACAATTTGCAATACTTGCTAGTGATACAAATAAGCGCGAGGCTTTGCGCGAAATTTTACATGACCACCCTGATTTGAACTGTGTAATATTTTGCAATCGTAAGCGCGATATTGATTTGTTAAAAAGCTCTTTGATGCGCCATAAATTTTTGGTTGGGGCAATCCATGGTGATATGGATCAAGAATCACGCAACAAAACTTTGCAGTCATTTAAAGCTGGGGAAATTAGTGTATTGATTGCCAGTGATGTACTTGCCCGCGGCGTTGATATTGAAGGCCTGGGCATGGTGGTTAATTTTAATGTGCCATTGCAAGTAGAAGATTATGTGCACCGCATTGGTCGTACAGGACGCGCAGACCTAAAAGGATTGGCGTTTACCTTGGCCAACCCTCGTGAAATGAAGCTATTAGCAAATATTGAAAAGCATCAAGATACAAAATTAAATACCAAGCAGTTTGAACCTAAGGAAAAAGTAAAAGAAGAACCGCAAAATAAGGTTCATCCTAAAGTAAGGACTGAAAAAGAAAGACCTAGATCGTACCTGCCGCACCAGATTAGGGAGCTTCCTATAGAAACCTCCCCTGTAGTTGGTTTTGGAGAAATAACTCCAGCGTTTATGTTAAGATCAGCGCTTGGCATAAGCAGCAACCCTGCAGCGCAAATCAACTAATACCATTTATCGAAAATAACATTAAGTAAAAATGGATCCCCTCTTTCGAAGGGATGACAAGGAAACACTAGTTTTGCAGCTGCTTTTAGTATCATTCCCGTCACCGATCAGGCCGAGAATAAACTCCGGCTGGAATCCACAAAAAAAGACAATTAATTAGGGAAAATGGTATAAAACCTAAGTGTTAACTATTAACTTTCTACAATCGACCTTATGGAAGCAAAAACCCCTTGCACAGTTGGGTCTTTTAATGGTGAGCTTGGATCACTAGTGATGGAATCTCTCAATAGTTTGAATTCTTCGTAGTCACACAACTGCAAATCATCACCAAACGTCGGTAAATCAGTACAAGAAGGCGCAACTAACTCAAAAAATTTAATATGTGACTCAATGGCTAACAAAACTATCAATTCTACATCTCTCTTAAAACCAGCGAAGTCTGGAACACCTACGATTGGTGTTGTTATGTCTGCAGCACCTATGACTTCAAAAAGAGCTTGTTTAAATGCCCCAAGAGTATTGTCGGATAGTGCGCCACCAGCATCAAGATCACTAAGAAAAATAGTATTATCCGGCCAATAACTAAAAAATCGGGTCAGTCTTTCCTTTTTCATACCTTTAACAAAATCATAGTATGCTTTGAAATCTCCTTCAGATGCACATTGGGTGAAGATAGAAAACTCAGCATCTTCAGCTAGGCATGGTGTTTCTGCTGGTGAAGCGGCCTTCTCAGGCGGCAAAACAAGTTGTACTTTCCTATGTATTCTCCTATCAACATCCCATAAAACACTTGGGTGAGAGCTGATGGGTGGTAAGGCTTTATCTTTAACATCATCAGATGGTGCTACTGTAGTATCTCCACAGCACGAATACAAAGCACCTACACTTGTTAATAAAACCATCACAAAAAATTTCAACATATTATCCATATAAATAACCTCGACCAATAATCAAAAGCATCAACAGAAGATAACTGTCAAGGATAAAAATGTTAATAAAGCAGATACAGAAAATTTTACTAAAATTGCATGGGACATATACCTATTCCTGCTGATCCCTCTGGTTAAGATTACCAGTCCCCATAATACACATTTCACATTGCTCCCCAAGCAATGAGAAATGAGCAGGAATAGGTATATTATTTTTTGACAAATTTGTGAGTTTTGATATTCTGTTACAGTAATATTTAGAATTATATTTTAATGAAAAGAATTATATTAGCCACATTATTTGCGATAGGCGGAGCGTTAGCGGCATCATCTGATACGGATTCTTCTGATATAAATACTGAAAGACACAAAATATTTAGTGTTGTATCTACACGTATATACGTAGATAGAGATGGCAATACTAAGATTCCCATGACGTTAACAAGTCTATATTTTAATGGAGAATGTTACTACACTCATGGCCCATGCGAAACTACAGTCACCTGCGAAACAACAAATGATTTTTTAAGATTTAACAGCGATGTAGCTAAAACCTTAGAAGCTAATGTCCTTGCGTTCTTTGATACCGCTAAAGAAGAAGCTGAAAAAGCATTCAGTTTATTTGAAGACGTTGAAGAATTAGTAAAAGAAGATTTTATAAATACCTTTGTTAATGTTTACTTTCAAAGGAATTGTGAGAAAAAACGTAGACAATTTGATTAAATTGAATCTGTTTCTGATGGTCAGAATTAAAACAAAACTCCTCTAGTATATTCAAAAGTAATGTGATAAATTCGCGAATGTCTGTTCCATATATCAAGAGATTTCAAATGAAAAAAACAATATTAATTGCAATGCTAATGGTATGCAGCGCACTAATGGCAACATTACCAAATAGACCAGGTGACAGGGAAAGATTGGCACAACAACGACAAGCAACAAAATTTGAGGTTATATCTCGACTATATCAAAGAGATGACGATGGCACTGTAGTTAACCTTGGAGCTAGAGTACAACTTTCTTTCAACGGAAAAACTTATTACGATTCAGCTGATGAATATGTAGCAGTACCAACAGCTTTGGCTGAACTTTTAGTATTTAACACTGGCGACAAAAGTTTAGAAGAAAGAGTTCGAAAATTCTTCGAAGCCCCAACTGAATACAGTATTACGTTTAAACCTTTACCTACTGTTGTGCTTAAGTAGATAGGTTTAGAATCCCTATTTTTTGGGATAAACATACTAAATACAAAGACTAAAAAGCGCCAAGTACTTTACTTGGCGTTCTTTTTAATAAGACAGTTATGTTTAGAAAGTAGCACCATCTTTATAAAATAAAACTAAAATAAAGTTCTACTAGCCTTTTCAAAAAAAATTAGATATATTCGCAAAGTGCGATTAATCTATTATAAGAGTTTGTATGAAAAGAATAATAATAGCTGTGGCGATATCTTTGTGCAATTTACTAATAGCCTCTGAAGCAACCAGTGCAGTACCAGAAGAAAATCTAAGAATTGCCAGGTTTGAAGTAAGACACCATCCATGGGGCTACCTTGATAGTAAAAACAATGTATAGCTTGCTACATATAATTTGACTATAAAACATGATTCTTAAATAGGTTATCTATACTACCCCCCACACGTCTCCTAATCGCTTTTGCTTGAGCCCATTTCTTCTCAATTGGATTAAGATCAGGCGAATATGGCGGCAAATAAAGCAACGTATGACCAGCATCTTCTATGGCTTTTTTCATAAGCATCCCCTTATGAAAGCTGGCATTATCCATGATAACTACACTGTTAGCGGGCAACTTTGGAATTAGGTCTTCTATCACCCAGCTGCTAAATATCCCGGTATTTACGTTAGTTTGAAACAGACTGACTGTCAGTAATGCACCAAAAAGTAGAGCACCAATCACATTGGTACGTCCTTTTGCACCCCAGTTATGAGTGCCAAAGCAGCGGTTGCCTTTTACAGCGTACCCATGTAGACGTGGCATATCATGAGCAAAACCAGATTCATCAATAAATACCAGAGAACGCCTCTGGTCCTTATGTTTCTTGATCCTTTCGCAGAAAACAGAGCGTTTTTCTGGATCCGCCTTTGGGTGCTCCAGAGTTTTTTTTATAGGTAACGCCCAAGCGCTTCAAGGCATGAAATATACAACCCTCACTAACACCTAACCGCGTTGCACGTTCAAATTGGTAGGCATCGGGGTATTGTTCCACATCACGTTTCAGTGCTTCCATATCAATTTTAGTTGCTGGCTTATTGCGTTTTGTTATGGACTCAATATTTTTAGACCAACGCAGCACGCTTTTTAAACCAACGCCAAAGCGTTTGGCAACCTTAGCCATACTTAGGGTTTCTTGCTCTCTTACGGTTAGTACTTTACTGCGAAAATCACGAGAATAGGTCATGGATAAAGAATAAGTTAAAGTTTGTTTAAAATTATAGCCATATTATACGTAGGTGGCTATAACTGCTCTTAGATTTCAATTAGACTTCCTTTTTAATGGTAAAGAATATTACACTTCCCCCATTATGGAAAAGGATACAAAAACTATTGGTCTAGATGAACTTTACAAAATTAGTCAAAATGTTGATCCAACTTTAAGACAAGAAGTTACCGATTTTTTTAAAGAAAAGAATCTAACAAGTTTCAGCATAACTCATACACTAATAGGTGTTTCTGCAAGATTAAATTAAAACGACTAAACTTGTACTCGAACAAGAGCTAGCGTTTGGCTAGCACTTTTTTTATATGGCAGCTGCAAATAATTTGGGGCTGACACCTGACTTTTAAGAAGTTAGGATGTAAGAATGTATGTAAAGCATTGCAAGCTGTCACGTTCAGAGCAGTTAAGACTGTTAGAATATTTTGTTGCAGGAACTCCTGCCAGAACAGCAGCTGATTTAGTT
>JAPLON010000100.1:2028-5506 GCA_026400695.1 Pseudomonadota bacterium | reverse complement strand
TTTTAAACTGCTATCTAAGGATTTAGATAAAAATCAAAAAAATATTATTGTTACAGCAGGGCAATACGGTATTGATTTTCTTAAAACAACAACACCTACAAAAAATGTGAAGTTTTTACTCTGTGTTCACCAATGGTTTGATGCCATGAAAGATTTACACGATATCTCTGTCGCTATTCCAAAACATGCGCTAAACAACGAAATTATTAGTTGGGCAAAAAAACAGAATGTGGAGCTAATACCCACTCAAGGAGTTTTACATAGGATGTCAGCTAAGGTTATAAGTGCTGAAGATACATCAATAATTCATATGAAAGATGCTAAGGTCGGCCTTATTTTGGGTGGTGATGCTGAAATGCCAAATGGCAAAGACTGGAAATTATTTAGCGAAAAAAATGCCCATGAATTAGGCTTAGAAATTTGTGAGTACTTGAAAAAAACAGGCCATAAAATTCTTATTACCAATGGACCGCGTACAGGTGCTTTTAAAGATATTCACAACCGTGATCCTAATGCCCACAAAAATGGAAAAGTTGATAGAGTTTCAAAGGCTTTTTTAAATACGCTTGAAGAGGCTGGTTTTAAGCAAGGTGAGCATTTTGAGTTTTACGATTTCCAGTTTGGCGCTACTTCAGCCTTGAAGGCTGTTATGGCAGTTGTTCATAAAAACAAAGGGTTTATGATTGTGCCAGGCGAATCAACCAGTTCTATTTCTGAATCTATAGCCATTATACCCACAGTTGTTTGCAGAGTTGATTCTATGAATGCTGCGCATGAGTCATATCTTAATGATTTAGCGGATAATAAATTAGTAATGCAGTGGCCAAATGTGCCTGATGAATCAAAATCTAGCAGTTATGTAGCGCCAGAATCCCAAGCTCTAGCAGTGGTTAAAGTTTTATTAAAAGATGTTAAATAACCCAACGTTAAACCTTATGGAAATTACAAAATACGGCTGCATGTATCTAATATCTGCTGTGTAAAATAAATGTGCGCTTAATCCACATATGCAGGCTATAGCTAATATTCCAATTTTAAAAACTGTTTAACGCTTGTTGGTCGATATTTAGATAACCTTATTCTTGGATCAATTGACAAACCACACTTGAAAAATTGCCAACCCATTACCAAATTGGTATAGTGTAACAAAAATTGAGACCCATAATGAACTTGGCAGAAAATAACATTGTTGATTTTGAAGCATCAGGAATTACTTTGAATTTGGCAGAAATTCAAGCTCTTATACCACATCGTTATCCGTTTTTGCTAATTGATCGTATTGAAAATGTGCATCTAGGAGAATCTGCTGTTGGTATAAAAAATGTCACTCTTAACGAATGGTATTTTCAAGGTCACTTTCCTGAACACCCAATTATGCCAGGGGTACTAATTATTGAAGCTTTAGCACAAACCGCTGCAGCACTTGTTATGAAAACTTTAACCGTACAAAATGGCGGTGAAAAACCTGGTAATATTGTATACTTCATGTCAATTGATGAAGCAAAATTCCGCAGGCCTGTAGTACCTGGCGACGTGCTTAAGCTAAAGGTAACTAAGAATCGTGAACGCGGCCATATTTGGAAATTCAAAGGTGAGGCTTGGGTAGGTGATGAACTTGCAGATGAAGCAATTTTTACAGCTATGATTACCAGCAAATGATTATTCATCCTTCCAGCATTGTTGATCCAAAAGCAAAAATTGGCGTTGGCGTAAAAATTGGACCGTTTTGCTGCGTTGGTGGTGATGTCGTATTAAACGATCACGTTGAACTAATTTCCCACATTTCAGTTAGCGGCATTACTGAAATTGGTGAAAAGACTAAGATTTACCCTTTTGCATCCATAGGCCACCCACCACAAGATTTAAAATATAGTGGTGAAGCCTCTAGGACTATTATTGGGTCAAATAATATAATTCGTGAGTATGTGACAATTCAACCAGGGACAGCTGGAGACTCTATGCAAACCATAGTAGGCGATCACTGTTTATTGATGGTAGGTAGCCATGTAGCACACGATTGCGTGGTTGGTAACCACGTAATTATGGCTAACAACGCCACTTTAGCAGGGCACGTAAAGGTAGGAGACTTTGTAATTATCGGTGGGCTTGCTGCTATTAAGCAGTTTGTAAGAATCGGCGACCATGCAATGATCGGTGGAATGGCAGGAGTTGAACACGATGTAATTCCATTCGGGATGGTAATTGGAGAACGTGGTTGGTTAAATGGACTTAACTTGGTTGGGCTAAGACGTCGAGGTTTCAATCGTGATGCTATTCAAAAAATTCAAGATATTTATATGGATCTGTTCATGGCAGATAACAACCAACCCATAAACGAAAGGTTTACTGAATTAAATACGCGCTACGCTGACGACGAAGATGCAAAAATTTTTCTAGAATTTCTTAGCGGAAAATCAAATTCCTTATGCCAACCAAAAGCAGTATAGTCCATTATGACTTTGCACTGTGTGTAAGTTTTTTATGGAAATTAACGAATGATTAATCATTTGATGGTATACGGTTCCGCCCCCCACCCCCGCCCAAATAAAGGGTGGGCCACCCGCCTTGGCTCCAACCTTGTAGCAGACATAGCTTCGCCATTGGCATCTTTTTTGGCTTTATGTGGATGCCTTAAAGTAATATCTGAAGAATGGCCTGTTCTTAAGTATAATATATCTCAATTTAGGTTAAAAAATGATTAAATTGCGCATTTTTAAGTTTGCACATTGCACTCTTGTATGACAATTAACCTTATCCCTCCTCACTCTTCTATTGGCATTATCGCAGGATCTGGCAATCTATTTTCTTTAGTGCTAGAGGAAGCTATCTCCAAACAATTGCACCCAGTAATCGTATCATTTAATGAATCATCCCCTCCTCCTAACTCTACCCATTTACAAACCAGCATAGGCAAAATTGGGGAAATTTTAGAATTTTTTAAACACAATAAAGTTGAATCCCTGATTTTTGCTGGCAAGATCCAGCGACCATCCCTGACTTCGTTAGGCTTTGATGCAACTGGTATAAAATGGATGCAAAAACTAGGCATAAAGGCATTTGCTGGTGATGATGCCCTCTTAAAAGGAATTACAGAACTCCTAAGAGAAGAAGGATTTCAAATAATTGGCCCCAGAGATTTTCTACCAAATTTAGTACTAAAGCCTGGTGTTTATACAGAAACGCAACCAAACGAAATTGATGAAAAAGACATTGAACGTGGGCAGGCAGTTTTAAACACCCTATCAAATGCTGATGTTGGCCAAGCTTGTGTTGTACATGAAGGCCTTGTACTTGGAATAGAAGCTATCGAAGGTACCCAAAATTTAATTGAGCGCTGCGCAAATTTTAAACGCACACCTGTGGGGGGTGTTCTTATCAAAACTGCAAAAAAAAATCAAAGCACTTTAGATGATTTACCAACCATTGGCACCGAAACAATTACCTCCATACAAAATTGCAAACTTAATGGTATAACTAT
>JAPLON010000100.1:0-1975 GCA_026400695.1 Pseudomonadota bacterium | reverse complement strand
TTCAGCCCACACAACACAAGTATTAAATTTTAAGCAAGTAATTAGCTTATGCAATCTGCACAAACTTTTCTTAAAAGTAATAGAGGATTAACTATGAAAACAAGAATTCTTTCAGGCATTCGCCCAACAGGAAACATTCATATCGGAAATTACTTAGGGGCAATTTGCAGTTGGGTTAGTATGCTCAATACTGTTGATGAGTGTTTTTTTTGCATAGTTGATCAACACGCTTTAACTACCACTGAAGATTCTAAAGATTTACGCAAAAACACTTTAACTATTGCTGCGGCCTACATTGCAAGTGGCATAGATCCTATTAAAAATAATATTTTTGTGCAAAGCAACGTTCCTTCTCATACTGAGCTTGCTTGGTATTTCAATTGCATAACTCCTATGGGCTGGCTTTCGAGAATGACACAATTTAAAGACAAATCCAGTAAAAATAAAGACCAAACTATGACTGGTTTATTTGTGTACCCAAATTTAATGGCAGCTGATATTTTAGCTTACAAGGCAACCCACGTACCAGTTGGTGAAGACCAAAAGCAACATGTAGAGCTCACGCGTGACATTGCTCAAGCCTTCAATAACTATGTTGGCAAGCAAATTTTTACCCTACCAGAGCCAATTATAAAAAAAGAAACTGCACGAATTATGAGCTTGCGAGATGGTCTGAAAAAAATGAGTAAATCAGATGTTTCTGATTATTCAAGAATACATCTTTTGGATAGTAACGATACAATTCAGCTTAAAATTCGCAAAGCAAAGACAGATGCAGAACCAATTCCTGGCCTTATTGCTGATTTGGAAAATAGACCTGAAGCCAAAAATTTATTAAATCTTTATGCAATCTTTACGCAAAATAACATTGAAAATGTTTTAAAAGAATTTGAAGGCAAAATGTTTTCAGAGGTAAAGTCTAAACTGGCTGATGTTACAGTCAATCACATGGAGCCAATTCGTCTAAAAATGCTTGAACTACTTAATGATGAATCAACTCTTATTAAATACCTTAAAAAAGGCGCAGAATCCGCTAATTCTTTAGTAATTCCGCATATGCACGAAATTCGCCAATCCTTAAATATGCTACTTTGATTCTAGATGATAAACTCCATCCCAATCTTTAGGTGGTGGAGCTTTTTTATATTCTTCACATCTTTTTATATACATATCACAAGGCTCATCTCTTCCATAATCTAGCTGCAAATTTTGAAAAATATTAATCGCCTCATCCCATCTCTGCTCAAGATAATACCTAAATCCTTTTGTAAACTCTCCGCAAAATTTTACTTGATTATCACTCGGCAATACTAATGGATCTGCATTCTTTAAGGCTACAAGCTCATAGATCGGCACTCCTTCTTGTTTCCCCTTAACCGCCACAATATCTAATGGCCTTACTACGGCATGATCATGAAGGTGCTTAACTGTTGCATCACTTACTATAATGTTTGTTCCATATAGCTTATTTGTACCCTCAAGACGTGCAGCTAAATTCACCGAATCGCCAAGAATTGTATAATTCATCCGTTCTGATGAACCGATATTACCCACAATAGCCTCACCTGTGTGAATACCTATCCTTGTTAAAAGCTGAGGCTTTTTTTCATATATCCATTTACGATTCAAATCCAACAAACGCCTTTGGCAAAGCAAAGCACTAACACAACAATGTACTGAATGATTAGCATCTGCATGAGGTGCACCCCAAAATGCCATAATTGCATCACCTATATATTTATCAACCGTGCCATTATGCTTGCATAAAATTTCCGTCATTTCTTCAAAATATTCTGATAAATGCAATACCAGCTTTTCTGCAGGATATGATTCGCTAATCGCTGTAAAATTTGCAATATCTGAAAAGACAATTGTTAACTGCTTTTTAGTCCCGCCAATCTTTACCTCAATTCCTTTATCTAACAATTTTTTAACTAAATTCTTTGGCACAAATTTTGCAAAAGAAATTAAGCTT
>JAPLON010000104.1 GCA_026400695.1 Pseudomonadota bacterium | reverse complement strand
CCAACTAAATCCGCTGCTGTTCTGGCAGGAGTTCCTGCAACAAAATATTCTAATAGTCTTAACTGCTCTGAACGTGACAGTTTGCAATGCTTTACATACATTTTTACATCCTAACTTCTTAAAAGTCAGGTGTCAGCCCCTTTTATTTTAATCAGTGTAAGCTTTTGTAAATATTTTAGTTACCAAAAATCATACTTAGGTTAGACTGTTGATCTGTTCCAAAAAAATTTAGTTTTTATGAAATTGTGGAAAAAAGTTTTAATAGGCCTCGTGTTGGGCGTTATTTTAGGTATTGTCTTAAAAGAGGACGCTGCCTACCTAAAGCCATTTGGTGATTTGTTTATTCGCCTTATTAAAATGATAATTGTTCCATTGATTTTTTTTGCAATCATAAGTGGAATTACCAGCGTTAACGATTCTAAGGCTCTTGGTAGGGTTGGAATTAAGGCAACAGCTGCTTATTTGATTACTACTTTATTTGCAATTTCTATTGGCTTGATAGTTGGTACCATTTTTGAACCAGGTAGTGGTGTAGTTTTAAATTTTAGTGGTGAAAACTTACCAGACATACCAAGAGATACTAACGCAGCTAAAATTATTGAAATAATCTTAAATATTGTTCCAGAGAACGCCATTGACGCAATGGCACAAGGAGTTGTGCTTCAGGTAGTATTTTTTGCTTTGTTTACTGGAATTACCTTAAATACGTTAGATAATGAATCATCAAAACGGTTAGCAAGTATTTTTCAGCTGTTGTCTGCAATGGTGTTTAAAATGGTTCACTTTATTGTTCAGCTGTCTCCCCTTGCGGCATGTGCTTTGACTGCGTGGATTATTGGCACTCAAGGTTTAGAAGTGTTAACTAAATTAGTTAAATTGGTAAGTTGCGCATATATAGCATTTGGTGTTCAATACTTGGTTTTTGGACTATTGATCTTTTTATGGACACGCTTGTCTCCAAGGCCATTTTTTAAGAAGAGCCTTGAATACCAAGCGTTAGCATTTTCAACAAGTAGTACTAAGGCGGCATTGCCAACAACAATTAGAGTTTGTCAAAAACGTTTGGGAATTTCATCGCTGAGTTCTTCATTTGTTTTGCCACTAGGTGCATCTATTAACATGGATGGTATTGCTATTTATATAAGTTTATGTGCATTATTTTTTGCCCAAGCAACAGGTAAGGTTTTAGAGCCCAGTGATTATGGATACATAATTTTAACAGGGACGTTAGGATCAATTGGCGGAGCTGGAATTCCAAGTGGTACTATTGTAATGCTTCCAATGGTTTTAGGTTCAATTGGCTTGCCTATAGAAGGTATTGCCTTAATTGCAGGTATTGACCGCATTATTGATATGATGCGTACTACAATCAGCATTACAGGTGACGCAGCAGTTGCTCTTTGCGTAGATCATTCAGAAGGGTTATTGGATAATGATAAATATTATGAAGACATTTAATACTAAAACTAGATTTTTCTTTTTAGCCATATCTTTTGGTTTTTTGTTTGCAGGAAATAAATCTGATAATTTTAACTTAGATTTGAATGGCCCAGCTATAGGGGAGAATGATAATGGTAAGGAACATCCAGTTAATAAACTAAAACAAAAACTGAATGATGAAAAAAATTAGATAAAGAAAAATCAGAAAATTATGACAGCTTAGGTTTGAAGATTGAAGCAGAGAGAAGAGAAAAGACTAAAAAGGAAGAAGATAAAATTAGATTAATGCACGATAGAGAAAGTCTAAATCTCCTTAAGAAGAAATATGGCTTATTATAAACTGATTACTTTATACTGCATTGCCACGCAAGCAAAGCTTGCTCGCAAAGACTCATAAAACAGTCATCACGAGACGCGTAGGGTCGTGGTGATCCAGTGTAAAAACTTTATCATTTTATGTGATGTTGGCTATAGAGATTTGTTCATTCTGCAGTTTAGTAATACGAAAATTAGCCTTGGGTTAAAGTACTAAATTTCAATAGCAATAGCGGTTGCTTCGCCACCTCCAATACAAACGGCGGCAATACCTCTTTTAAAGTTGTTTTGCTGCATAACATTAAGCAAAGTTACAACAATGCGTGCTCCGCTGGTACCAATAGGGTGACCTAGGGCGCAAGCTCCACCATAAATATTTACTTTTTCCCGTGGTATTTGAAGGGTATTAATCACCGCCATTGGAACTACGGCGAACGCTTCATTAATTTCAAAAGCATCAACAGAATTAATCGACCATCCTATTTGCTTGCATAATTTTTCAATGGCGCCAATTGGTGCTGTAGCAAAAGTTTCAGAACTTTGGGCATGGGATGTATATCCAACAATTCTAGCCATGGCTCCAGTAGTGTTAGAAGATAATACTAAAGCTGCTGCCCCATCCGCTAGAGATGAGCTGGTTGCGGCTGTTATGGTACCGTCTGCTTTAAAAGCAGGCTTGAGTACAGCAAATTTAGCGGGTTGAACTCGTGTTATTTGCTCATCTTGATCAATAACTATTTCACCTTTTTTATCTTTATGAAGAAGAGGTGCGATTTCATTATTGAATGCTCCTGATTTTTGGGCTGCATGTGCCTTTTCGTAGGTTAGTTTGGCAAAATCTTCTTGAGATTCACGAGAAAATGAATATGCGTTAGCTGTTGCATCAGCTAAAAAACCCATGGCACATCTTCCACCTTGTGGTGCGCGCGCAAAGGCATCTTCAAGGCCATCATGTAACATTAAATCAATGATGGTACTGTGGCCAAAACGATAGCCTGATCTAGCTTTTTCTAAGGCGTATGGCGCATTACTCATGCTTTCCATACCACCAGCAATAGCAGATTTAATATTTCCAAGACGCAGACTATTACAGGCAAACATAATAGATTGCATACCAGATCCACAAACCTTATTGATTGTAGTAGCTGGAATACTTTCATTCATTTCGGCTTTAATTGTTGCCTGTCTAGCGGGGGCTTGTCCTAAACCACCTTGTAGAACGCATCCCATAAAAATTTCATCGATTTCATTAATTCCAGAAGCTTTGTATGCGGCTTTAATAGCGTGCCCACCCAAATCAGTAGCTGAATATGAACTAAATTGTCCTTGAAACGCACCTATTGCAGTACGCTTTGCAGCAAATATACCAATCATATAATTTTCCTATTGATTTGATTTTTCCATAACATAGGTTAAGTTTAAAGCAATATCTTGGTAGTTCAAAGATAAAGTCTTGTATCTAAGCTTATTATGCTTTTTGTGGTGCTATAAACAATATATGATTGGCTCAAATTTAAAAAAATAAAGTTAGTGT
Organism: Pseudomonadota bacterium; assembly: GCA_026400695.1. Classification (GTDB taxonomy): domain Bacteria; phylum Pseudomonadota; class Alphaproteobacteria; order Paracaedibacterales; family CAITNM01; genus CAITNM01. Next base: position 27,604 of record JAPLON010000104.1, on the reverse strand, counting down.
ATGGCTCATAAGAGATTAATCATTTTAGCATTACTTGGGATCAGTATTGGTTTAGGTATTACTTTGTCCATATATAAATTCCAAGAACCAAAGGGAACCATATACAAAGAAACAACTGTAGATGATGTCTCTAACAAAGATAAAAAGATTGGTGGAGATTTTACCTTGATTGATCACAACGGAAAGTTGAGGTCTACCTCTGAATATCGCGGAAAGATTCTGTTGATTTATTTTGGGTATACTTACTGTCCCGACGTTTGTCCAATGGCATTGGAACATATCACGACAGCTTTGCAAATGCTTGGTAAAGATAGAGATAAAATAGGTGTTTTTTTTGTAAGTGTTGATCCAACTCGCGATACTTGTGAAACCTTAAAATTATATAGCACTAACTTTGATCCAAACATAGTGATGCTTACAGGCAAAGAAGAAGCATTACAAGATGCCATGAGCAAGTACAAAGTTTATGCTAAAAAGGAAATCAAGGAAGGTTTTAGCGACTATTTGATAAACCACACAAGTGTTGTGTATGTGGTTGGCCCTGATGGAGCATATGTAACGAGCTTCGCCCATTCAACTGTTCCTGAAAAAATTAAGACAATTCTCTTAAACCAACTAAGAACAAACCGTTAAGAAAATTTCACTTCATATATTTTTGAATTTGCTCATTATCGTATCAACTGCTGATAGCAAAAAGGCTTTCCAGAGGCGTAAGCCGGAAAGCCTTTTTAAGTTAAAAATTATTTAATTAGACAGTTGGGTAACGCCGCAGACCAACGCTGTGCCATCGCTTTTAGGAGTAATAACCACTCTACCCTCATGCCCACTTAAAACACATTCATTACTTGTTAAAGGTACAATTGAAGGATCTGTAACTGTTGTTCCTTGAACTGAAAAAGTAACTCCGTTAAATTTCTTTTCGTCTATTGTTACTGTAATTTCTTCGTTTGGCAGAACAACCTGAGTAACAATGAACGGACTGATGCCACTTTGGTTTTCTTTAGCCCGTACAGTAACTTGTACAGGAGTAGTAGCATTGTTCTTTACTTTTACTTCTCCCGCACATAAAGGAGAAAATAAAACGCCCGCAATAATGAGGGATTTTAGTATTTTTTTAAAAGCCATAAAGCATCCTGTTAGTTTAAGTTTATGGTGAATGTTGCGCTTTTTATTTAATAGGTCATACGTTAAAAAAATAATTTTTACCTGCAATTGAAATGCAGATTTATAATCAACACTTAGTTTGAGAAAGCTACCATAAAACCTATGTAATGTTCATTTTTTGCATAGAATTGTCCATGTCTTGATTTTCCTTGGGAATACTCAATCAAGAATTGCATATGTCTGCCTCTCCATAAAGAGTCCTCTAATTGCAGTCCTGTCCTAATATTAAAACTTGATTTGTAATTATTTTGCTCCCAAAAATGTGTATGCACACCTAGTACATATCGTGTCGTATCAAACAAAAAACTTTTTTCCGAAATATAATCTATTCCTACTTCTAAGGTAAAAGGCTTAAGTGTTGATGGGTCTCGATTAACTAGATAACCGAAACCTACATATGGTCGGAAAGAATCAAATTTATAAGCTGTAAACCATTTAAATGCTTCATAACTCAAATTAACCCTTTTATTGATATAATCTGGTTTACTGATTAAAAATTCGTCTCCTAGGTGGGAGCTTAGGTGAGAGAATTGAAATAAATTTTGCCATCTCCTGTCATAAACTAACGATATTCCACCTCCTACAAAATAATCTGAATTAATTAGCCGGGTAGGAGAAGACCCTACGTCCATCAACCCAAAAAGCCCAGCCTGAAGCCCAAGCTCATATGCCCATCCATCTGTTCTATAACGTAGAAGAGCTAAATTTTCTCCAAACGAAAGATTGAAAATACTTTTTCCGTATGCCTTTTTTAGGTGTTTGTTATAACCTGCAGAAAATCTTGGCCACTTAGGATCTGCAATAGGAGAATCGTAAATAACTCCAGCAGGCAAAATTTCATGAGAAGGTTGAGATGCCTGGGAATTTAAAGCACGTGATGCCTTAGGAATTGCAGAAGAAGTTTGCGCATATCCAACAGTAATATCTATTTCTTTAAAAAAATTAGTTTTTTTTAAGCGTTGAATTAGCTTTTCTTTTGTTAATGAATCAAGGTCTCTTTTCAATAAACGAATGTACAATCTTTCATTTTTTATATAAAAATCTAATTCTTCTTCTGGTATGGAATCACTTATAATACAGGATATATAGCCCTTTATATAATCTTGTGAAAATGAATAACCTTTATTTAAAAAAGATGTAATTATTAGTATAGTGAAAAAAAATATTATTTGGGTTGTTAATTTTTTTTTCAACATACTGCCGGTAAGAATCCGCCTCTTTGCCGTTCCCATAAATAAGCATAAACGCCTTTTTTATTAATTAATGCTTGGTGACTACCATCTTCTATAATTTTTCCTTTTTCAAAAACCAAGATTCTGTCCATATCTTGAAGAGTAGAAAGACGATGGGCGATCACAAAAACTGTTTTATTATTCATTAGTTTTTTTAAGCTTTCTTGAATAATGTGCTCTGTGACTGAATCCAAAGCTGAGGTTGCTTCATCCAGAATTAGGATTTTTGCATCTTTTAAAATTGCCCGAGCTATAGCAATGCGCTGGCGCTGCCCGCCTGAAAGCTTGATACCCCTTTCTCCAACTAAAGTGTTATAGCCTTCCGGCAGATCTTTTATAAAATCATGAGCATTTGCTTTAATAGCTGCTTGAATAACTTCTTCTTCTGTAGCATAAAGCCTTCCATATCGAATATTCTCAGCAATATTTCTATGAAATAGTAGGGGGTCTTGTGGAATAAAGCTGATATTCTCATGCAAACTTTCTTGAGTAACTTTTGATACTTCTTGGGCATCAATTAATATTTGGCCTGCTTGAATATCAAAAAGTCTAATAAGCAGATTAACAAAAGTTGTTTTACCGCTACCTGAATATCCAACTAATCCTACTTTTTGTTTGCCTGGAATACTTATGCACAAATTGTTAAATAAAAATTTATTTTCTATGAAACTAAAATATACATTTTTAAACTCTATAGATCCCCTATTTACTTTAAGTGGAAGAGCATTTTCAGTGTCTTTAATCTCATGAGGAATCGCAATTAGGGTTAGAGTTTGAGAGCATTGTCCGAGTTGCTCAGAAAACTCAAGGAAATCTCTTGAAAGGTTCCATACAGCGTCAATAGCTGAGATTGATACCATTAATACCAGAGCAAAATCTCCAATAGTAATCAGCCCTTGTTGACGAGTGTAAATAAGGTAACAAATTAGGATACCCATTAAGATATTAGAAGCAGTTTCCATGGCTGCTTGTCTTTTTAAATTACTCCAACGAAGAGCTTGTGCTCTTTCTTCTCTTTCTCTTGCTTGCGCCTTAACATAATTAATCTCAAATTTTTGTCGAGCAAAGAGACGAACTGTTAATATATTTGTAACGCTGTCCATGATCTTTCCAATCAACTTTGTGTGGGTTTTGGAAAGCTGCTCCGACAAAATATATGGCTCTTTGGAGAAAAAATAACTACTGACTAAGAAAGCAATAACCCACGTAAAGAATATTAGGGCTAAAATTAGGTTAACGCTTGCCATGGCAAAGCAGGCAATTAATAAAGCAAGAGAGTGAGAAACGAAGCGATGAATTATAGTTTCGACAATATCTTGCACAGCTCGTGCCATTTCAGAAATTTTGTTAACAATACTGCCACCAAAATGATTTTGGAAATAACTATGGGAATGCTGCTCAGTATAATCCAAAACTTTTATGACAATATCATTGTAAAGAGAAGGCATTAATCGTAATGCTAGGTAATCATAAATACGGTAGATAAAATTGATACCAAAGCCTAAGGCAATATAAGTTAATGCAGGTGCCATAAGTTCAGTAAATAAATCAGCATGTGGTGACACCATCTCTAATTTATCCAGCATTACCTTAATAAGGTAAGGACGTAAAGAAAGATCCACGGACCACAAAATACCAATAATCATCATGCCTAAGCATTCTAAAAAATAAGATTTTAGAAAATATAAAATAAAGGGAAAAGTTTTTTTAGGTAAATTATCTATGGCCATATATTTTCTCTTGAGGGGGGCTCTAAGCCATGCACTTCTTCCTTAGATGGTCTAAGTCATGTGGCGTATAAAACTGATAATGAATAATATTAAAAAAATCACTGATAATATCTTAGCAATTTGCGAAAATGTACCAGCAAGCTTGCCAAAGCCTAGGAGTGCAGAAATTACAGCTAAAGAGAAGAACACTAATATATAAAACACCATTGGTACCTCCATTTTCCTTGTCGTACGATTATCATTGCCGACTATCTAAGTATGAAGTTACCAGAGTAAAGCTATCAGAAAATGAACCAATAGAAATACGTGAAAAATATATATATTTAACTATGGAATTTGATTACAAAGTCATTTGACTTTTTTTGCCCATCTTTTAGGGTATCCTAAATAAGATTTAGATTTTCATGGCTACTTTTAAGACAAGGCTTTATAAGCCTAGAGCCAAAACAAACTTTTGGTTTTAATTTATTTGAGATAAAGTATTGGATTTGGTGCCCGCAGCCAGACTCGAACTGGCACGCCTTTTGGGCGGCAGATTTTAAATCTGCTGTGTCTACCGTTCCACCATGCAGGCTCCAGGTTTATTTCTAGCAAAAAATACAAGGTTAAGCAAAGCCAAAAAAGCTATTTTTAAAAAATTATGTGTTTGGTGAAGAAGAAACTGCATATTTTCCTGGAGCTTCTTCAATATTTGGTGTGTTTTGCCACATGTTAGTTGTGGTTTTTTTACCTGAGAATTTAGCGACCCAAGTGTGCCACATTGGCCACCATGATCCTGGAGTTTCTTTCGCTTTTTCTAACCACGAAGAAGAATTTTTAGATGGGCTATTTGATGTCCAGTAGCAGTATTTATTACGGTGTACAGGATTAATAATTCCAGATACATGACCTGATGCACCTAGCACAAAGGTGGTATTTTTAGGGCAAATTTTCTTAATTGCATAGGTTGATTGCCAAGGAACGATGTGATCTGACTTGGTGGCAAATGCAAAAATTGGAATATTTATTTCTTTTAAATCAATACCCTGACCATTGATTTTTAATTTGTTAGGTTTTAAAAGACGATTTTCAAGAAATACGTTACGCAAATATTCAATATGTAATTTTGCTGGAACATTGGTTGTATCACAATTCCAATAGAGAAAATCCAAAGGGAAGGTTTCTTTATTGAGTAGGTAAGTATTAACATAATTTGTCCAAATTAGATCATTGGCACGTAGCATACTAAAGACTCTGACCATTTCATTTCCAGGTAGATAACCAATTTTATTGACACGCTTTTCTAAGTGATTAATCTGATCTTTGCAAATAAATACTTTTAGGTCGCCCATTTTGTCAAAATCAATAGGTGTTGCTAAAAGGCTAATGCTAGCTATTGGATTTTTTTCTATGCGCTTTGCTAAGTATCCAGATAAAATTGTAGCAACAACTCCACCAGCACAATAAGCCAGGAGATTAAGCTTTTCTTGTCCTGAAATTTTAAGGACGTTTAAAACCGCATCTAAAACTCCATCTAATACATAATCGCTGATACCATAATCAGAATATGATTCATCTGGATTTATCCATGATACTACAAACACGCTTAATCCTTGATCAAGCATCCAGCGCACAAATGAATTTTCTTGCTGTAAATCAAAAATGTAATATTTATTTATCCATGGTGGAATGATTAGCAATGGACGTTCATAAACTTCAGTAGTTGTAGGTTTGAAATAAATCAATTGAAATAATGGTGTTTCGTAAACTACTTTTCCTGGCGTAATTGCTAAATTTTCACCAACTTTGAAATCCTTTAAGTTAGTAAACATTGGTAAACTTAAAAAATTTGCTTTTAAGTTATCATCTAATAGTTTTTGAGAGCCACGCATTAAATTTTGTCCTTGCGTGCGGAGTGTTTCTCGAAGCACTTCAGGATTGGTAAATGGAAAATTGGATGGAGATGCTGCATCAAGCAAACTACGTATATAAAATTGGGCTTTTTCTTTTGTTTTAACATTAATGCCTTCTAGGGATTCCATTAATTCATTAACGTATTTACTGTGCAATAAATAAGATTGTTTCAAATAATCAAATATTGGAAAGTCTTGCCATTCTGGGGCTTTGAAACGTCGATCATTGCTATTGGGTGTAATTACAGGGTCGGTTTCAATCCCTTGTAGGCGGTCTAAGGTTTTTTGTAATAATATTTCTAGGTCACCTAAATAATTGCGTTGCTTGCTATCCCATTCATCGGCTTTAACGACAAAGGTATCGACTAAGACTTTATGAGTTTCAGCTAACGTTTTACCAATTATTTCTGGGCTAAATAGTTCTAACTGTGCTGGTTGCTTTATTTTTTCAGCGAGTCCTGCGTAAAACTCTCCTAAGCTATCCATACCTTTTTGTATGTCTGGATGTAATTCTGCAAAAAATGTGTATGAGCTTTCGGCAGTATTAGGATTTTTTTTTGATTCTTTCTTTTTTTTTGATGAGTGCTTTGTTTGGTTAGACTCAATATTTTCATTAAGTTCAAAATTATTACTTGTTTGCATTTTACCTCCAACAAAGCTTGCTTAGATAATGCTAACACGCAAAGGTTAGCTTATCACTATAGCTAATGCTAAAGAGTTAAGTATTAACAAAAGGTTAATTTTTGTTATACAGAGATAATGAATTTAAAAAATATTAACTAATAGTAGAAAATATTATAAATATTTGAGTTCTAAAGCCTCTAAAGAACGTAGCTCATTGCGCACCGCAGCAGCTTTTTCAAACTCAAGATTTGCAGCAAAATTTTTCATTTCTTTTAAGAGTTGTTGTTTTTTCTTTTCAATTTCCTGAGGTGACATTTTGCTAAACTTACTATTAGTTTCTTTTTTGTTTGATTTTAATTCAAGCGATGAAGAAATTATTTTTTTTACTGTTTCAGGTGTAATGTTGTGTTGATTATTGAAAGCAATTTGTTTGTTGCGCCGGCGTTCTGTTTCTTGCAAAGCTGCATCTAATGAGCCTGTCATTTTGTCTGCGTAAAGCACAACATGCCCATCAATGTTGCGTGCAGCTCTGCCGATCGTTTGAATTAGTGATGTTTTTGAACGTAGAAAGCCTTCTTTGTCAGCATCTAAAATTGCGACTAAGCCGCATTCAGGAATATCTAACCCTTCACGCAGTAAGTTTATTCCAACTAAAATATCAAAATCTCCTGATCGTAATCCTCTAATTATTTCAATACGTTCCAGAGTTTCAATATCAGAATGCAGATATCTGACCCTCATGTTAGCTTCGCATAAATATTGTGTTAGTGCTTCTGCCATCTTTTTAGTTAGGGTTGTTACTAGAACCCTGTATCCTTTAGCAATAGTTTTACGGCATTCTTCCATAAGATCGTCAACTTGATGATCACATGGCCTAATTGTACATATGGGATCAACAAGCCAAGTTGGACGAATTAATTGTTCTGTAAATACTCCTTGGGTTTGTTTTAATTCCCATGGTCCTGGAGTTGCAGAAATAAATAAAGTTTGAGGGCGCATGTCGTTCCACTCTTCAAACATTAGTGGTCGATTATCTTTGCAAGATGGTAACCTAAATCCGTGTTCTGCTAATACTTCTTTACGCGCTCTGTCACCTTTAAACATACCACCAACTTGTGGTACGGAAACGTGACTTTCGTCAACAAATAACATTGCATCTTTAGGGAGGTACTCAAATAAAGTTGGTGGCGCATTTCCTGGAGCACGACCTGTAAGGTACCTAGAATAATTTTCAATGCCAGCGCACATGCCTGTGGCTTTTAGCATTTCAAGATCAAATTTAGTTCTTTGTGAAATTCTTTGAGCTTCTAGCAGCTTACCCATAGATTCAAATTCAGCCACCCTTACAACTAATTCTGCCTGAATTTCTTTGATTGCTTGCTGTACAGTTGGTCCTGGAGTTACATAGTGGCTATTAGCAAATATTAGAATCTCACTAAGGTTGGTAAATTTTTCTCCTGTTAGTGGATCAACTTCTGAAATTGATTCAATTTCATCACCAAAAAAGCTTAGGCGCCATGATCTATTTTCAAAATGGCTTGGAAATATGTCTAGCACATCACCTCGGCTGCGAAAGCTTCCCCTGCTAAAATCTATATCATTACGTTTATACTGTATTTCGATAAGTTTTTTCATTAATTGCTGCTTATCAATAGATTGGCCAACCTTTAGGCCTATTGTCATTTCACTGTAGGTATTAACTCCTCCAATGCCATATATGCATGAGACGCTAGCAACAACTATAACGTCGTGGCGTTCAAGCATAGCTCGTGTGGCTGAATGGCGCATACGGTCAATTTGTTCGTTTATGGAAGCAGTTTTTTCGATAAATGTGTCACTGCGCGCTACGTAAGCTTCTGGCTGGTAATAGTCATAATAAGAGACAAAATATTCAACGCGATTGTTTGGGAAAAATTCTTTCATTTCTGAATATAGTTGTGCTGCAAGGATTTTATTGGGAGCCATAATCAATGAAGGCCGTTGCAATTTTTGGATGACGTTAGCCATCGTAAACGTTTTTCCCGAACCCGTTACTCCAAGTAAAACTTGATCTCTATCGCCTTTTTCAAAGCTACCTACAATTTCTTCAATAGCTTGCGGTTGATCACCAGAAGGTTTAAAGGGAGACTCTAGGGCAAATGCTTTGCTAGAATTATTTGATTTGCCATATAGCAAAGGAAAAATAGCTGTCATTAGTTTTGGCACCTTGTGAAATATTTTAAATTCTAGTGGTTAGGTAGTGTAAGGCGATAAAATCTCCCATATTTATTGGTTATTTGGGTGACCTTGTAGTCTAGATAATAAAATGTCAAGCTGATCAAGATTTTGAAAGTTAATCGTTAGTGATCCCCCTTGTCCTTTAACTACCAAATGAACTTTCATATTTAAGCTTTCTGCAAGTTGATCACTAAGTATTTGGATATCGGTATCCATAGGACCAACGAACTGTTTTCCTGATGTGGCGCTTATTGGAGAACTAGAGTAGTTATTGTTTAATTTGTCTTTTTGATTGTGGTTTTTTACTAATTTTTCGGTGTCACGCACAGATAGATTTTCTTGGATAATCTGTTCTGCTAAAACACTCGGGTTTGGTGCCGTAATCAGAGCGCGCGCATGGCCTGCGCTAAGTTTATTTTCTCTGATTAATTTTTTAATATCTGGATTTAGTGTGTTAAGGCGTAAAATATTTGCAACGTAGCTACGGCTTTTTCCTATGCTGCTAGCGATTTGTTCCTGTGTAAGTTTAAATTCTTCCTGGAGACGTTTGATTGCCTCGGCCTCTTCTAATGGATTTAAATCGTGCCTCTGTAAATTTTCAATCAATCCAATTTCCAGAGCTTCCTGATCATTACAAGCAATAATTACTACAGGAACTCTTTCTAATTTTGCTACTTTTGCTGCTCTCCAGCGACGCTCTCCAGCAATTATTTCAAATTTTCCTGGTTGAGTTTGCCTTACTAAGAGGGGCTGAAGTATGCCTTTTCTTTGAATTGATAGTACTAGATCAGCTAAACTCTCTTCATTGAATTCTTGACGAGGTTGATTGGCTCCAGGTTGGATTAATGAAATTTCAAGACTTTGTGGTATTTGTTGTGCTTGTGGAGTATGTACATCTCCTAGTAGTGCAGCCAAGCCTTTACCAAGTGAGGGTAGATTTAAGTTGCTCATTTGTTTACCTATGTGTGATTAATACGTTGAAGAAGTTCCTTGGTGGCATCCATGTATGATATGGATCCAGTGCTTTTAACATCATATAGAATGATTGGCTTGCCGTGAGACGGAGCTTCTGCAATTTTAATATTTCTTGGAATTACTGCTTTAAAGACAGTGTCCTGAAAGTGAAACCTTAGATCATTAGCAACTTGTTGATTCAAAGAGCTACGCTTATCGTACATTGTTAAAAGGATTCCAAGCATTTTAAGTTTAGGATTTAAGCCACTTTGTACTCTTTGAATAGTTTGGATAATGTGGCTAATACCTTCTAGTGCATAGTATTCACATTGCATTGGTATTAGAATGTAGTCGCTGCTGCTAAGTGCATTGACTGTTAGTAGACCAAGAGATGGAGGGCAGTCGATCATTATGTAATCGTATTGATGTTGGATGGAGCTGATTCTTTGTTTTAAAATGTATTCCCTCTGTGGTACATGCAAAAGTTCTATTTCTGCTGCAGCTAGGTCCATGGAAGCACTAATTAGGTTTAGATTGGGAATGTATGTTGTTTGAATGGGGTTTTGTGAATTTGTCATTAACCAATGATATGTACCATTTTGTTTTTTGTTTCCAGCTACGCCTGAACTGCTGTTTCCTTGTGGATCAAGATCTATAAGTAATGTTTTATATCCTGAAGCAGCAGCTATAGTTGCGATATTTACGGCAGATGTTGTTTTTCCTACCCCGCCTTTTTGATTGCCAAACATTATAATTTTAGCTGTCACTTTTTTCTACGTCCCATACTTTTATGACTTTCCCTTTTTCGTGTGTAATGCTTTGGTGAATCTCATAACTAAAATTCCAGTTTTTTTTCGCTTCAAGAATTTCAATTTCTAATTTTTCACCCTTTAGAAAAATTCCCTTAGGTGAATTTGTTTCACGTGAAACATAAAGCATTGCCTCTAAAAGATTGCTTAAAGAACTGAATGCTCTACTGACAACAACGTTTGAATCACACTCGTTAATTTTTTCCCATGTGTTATTTAGAATAATTACATTAAGTGAGTAAAGATTTTTAATATGATTTAGAAAAACTGTTTTTTTTTGTGTAGGTTCAATTAATTTAACAAATGATGCCCCTTCAATTGCTAAAATCATGCCTGGCAATCCTGCGCCACTACCAATATCTACAATCCTATCATTATCTTTATTTATATAATTAATTAATTGTAGAGAATCCAGAATATGTCTCTGTATCATGTCGTCTTTCGATTTTTCGTGAACAAGATTAATAGATGCACTCCACTTTAAAAGCTCATTTATATACAAGTCATATTTTTCTAATGATTTTATAGGTTTGCCTTAATATTTAGCTTACGCCTACGATTTTATGAATTTTTGCACTCAATGTCTATGCAATATTTTTTATTGCAATATTCACAGATAACTTCCAATGAGTTTTCAGAAATGCCTAGCTGAAACAAAGTCTTTTTAAATTTTTTTTCAGAGCATTTGCATTGAAAATTAATAGTTGTTTCACGTGAAACAATGGGGCTAAATTCATTGTAAACAAGGTTAATAAGCTTTTCCATATCTGTATTTAGATCCATTAGCTCATCAGTTTTTATAGTTTGTGTAAAAATTTTTGCTGTCTCCCAATTGTCGTTTGCTTCATTACTATTTGTAAGATCTGGTATTTTATGTAAAATTAAAGAGGCAGCTTCTACTTTCGTATCTGATGATTTACTGGCAATCATTACTACTGATGGAATCTGTTCTGATTGATCAAAATAGTCTTGAAAACAATCTTCTAATTTAGAATGTAGTAGTTCAATCAATGTTTGATATCTTTGTTCTTTAATGTCCATAGTAAAAAGTAATTTAGCATTATGTCCAAAAAATTCAGGCACTGTATTGTAGCTTATATCTTTTGAACTAGGTTTGTCTGCAAATGAGGCGCAACATCTAAAGAGACCATTGTCATACAAGTCTACAAGAGCTGCGCGTACAGGTGCCGTTCCTGTTAATTGCATTACTGCTTGATACTCAGATTTTGCGTTCATAGCTAAACAGTGAGAAACAGCAGTCATTTCTGCTAAAAGTCTATTAATGCTATTGGGGTATGAGTGATTAACTAAAGCACTAGTTATTGATTTGCTAATCCTGCAAAATTGCCCACGTATTGCGGCATTTTGTAAATAAAAAGATATACAGCTATCTGTTTTTGGCATAATTCAGTTAAAACTTATTTCATTCCAAGCTAACAAAATAAAGTCAAAAATTCTACCATAGAATTAATGTGAGGAGGGGGATCGTTGATAGTGCTATCAAATCTTCCTTGGCTATATGGTACACGCAGTTATTTTCTTGGTATTATAATTGCAAGTGAGAATGAATTTTTATGTTGACGGCTTTTTTATGCAACCTCAGCTACATCCGTTAAGACTTCTTGTTTGTCTAATTTAAAAAACTCTTTTTTACGCCACTTATCATACTCTTCAATAGAAATTTCTTCGCGCATATCTAAATCTATTTTTACATCTTTTGCCCAATCTCCGCTTCTATGATTACGCTCAAGTACAAAAAGTTCTGAGCCAAAGCCAGAACCATAGGAAAAACAAGCAATTTTTTCGCCTACTTTTGCTGTTTCTAGTGCTTGCGCAACACTTATCCAAAGACTTGCAGAATATGCATTACCAACTTCCTTATTCCACGTAATGTACGGCAAAATTTTGTCTCTTAATAATTTATGTTGTTCAAATTCTGAAAGATTGAAAGATAAAGAAAGATTTTTAAATGCCTTAAGCACCATTTTGGGAAATGGCACGTGAAAGCAGATAGACCTGAAGCTTTCAAAAAATAAATTGGGTTGATCCGCAAACAATGCCTTAAAACAATTTTCCGTAGCCTTTAGGTAGGCATTTAAACTTTTTTTGCTATCTACAGTTGGAAAAACATCACCAGTTGGACGCCAAAAATCAAAACATGGCTCACTATATGGATAAGTTTGCAGATCAACAGAGCAAATAGAATCATCGCCTACGATCATTGCAACTGCACCTGCACCTTGAGTTACCTCAGCGGCATGTCCAGGTGCATATAAACAAACGTCAACAGCAATTACCAAAGCACTTTTAGGCGAATTGGTTGCTTTTTTCCATTCAACGGCTTGGCGCAACGCTAGCGTACCAGCATAACAAGCATGCTTAACTTCATATGAACGTATATGTCCGCTTAGTTGTAATCGTTCCGCTATCCAAGCACTTAATGGACGAGCTTCATCTAACGATGATTCAGTGCCTACTACAATCATGCCAATTTCATTGATGTTGCCTTCCCAACGAGCAATAGCTCGTTCGGCAGCGCTTACAGCTAAATCAACGACTGTTTCTTGATCAAAGCACAAACCAACCATATGGCAACCTAAACCTATAGTTGCTTTTTCCTCTGGCATTCCTCTAAGTTTAGCAATTTTTTTTGCCTCAATCACATATGAAGGCAATTTTATTCCAATTGATTCAATTCCAACAGACATATAGATTTTTTATAAAATAAAAAATTGCTCTGGTGAATAATATAATCAAGTGCTGAGATTGTCTACCCTAGAGAAAGGATTTATTACTTCCATTCTGGGAAAATCTTCTAAAATACACTCAAGATCATTTTCTAGAAATATTAGCTTTAAATTAGGTCCTGCATCTTGTGTGAAGTAAACTTGAATACCATTTTGTCGTAATACATGTATTTTTATGATTGCTTTCAGTGTTTCAGGCTGACTGTAGATAATGGCAGGTCTGGCAGAAAGCATAACGGCGTGTAGGGAAAGAGCATTGTACTCAGCTGTTTCACCAAGCGCTTGAAAATTCTTTTTTTCAATTGCATTATGAAAAATTTCAAAATCAGAATTGGAATTTTCGCACCATGATTGGTATAAAGATGAAGTGTTTTGGGTGTGCAACATTGCTTGACGTGATGGCATAAGTTTTTCTTTATCATCGAAAATTAATAAACCAATTCGTAGTTCTTCCCATTGTACGTCCATTGGTATGCCATATGACTGAAAAGGGTCATCACAACTAAGCCACTTTACAAATCCATGGTGTAATGAACGGCAGGCACTACCACTTCCAAGGCGTGCCAAACATGAAAGAGTTTGAAGAGATACTTTCCAGCTACATAATTTGTCTAAGGAAATAGTGAGTGCTGCAAAAAAACTGGCAGATGATGCTAATCCAGCAGCTGTGGGAATGTTGTTTTCGCTTTGCACTGACAGTTTTATATTTTTAGGTACCAATAATTCTATGAAATCAAAGGTACGCTTAAAAACAGGAGATTCTTGGGCAATGCATTTACCGTTTATACTCAACGAATTTTGGGGGGCAATTGATAGTTGAACTTTGGTACCGCGATTACCCAGAGATATTGATAAGCTTGGTGTTGATGGTATATTTAAATCTAAATTTCTTTTTCCCCAATATTTACATAAGGCAATGTTTGAGGGAGCAAAAGCCTCAGAGAATTCTATGGTAGGAATTTTTAGTGAAATTAGTTGACCTACATAACTTTTTTTATCAATCATTTTTCAATCTTTAAACCTTGTGGTGCTATTGTAATTGGAAAACTACCTTCTGGATAAAAACCGTTTTTAACTACGCCAATTGCACAATCTCCCAGTCCTGAACCAGATAGCTTAACGCCAAATGATTGTTCGCGTAGCTCCCATAAAAAATCTTCAATTTCTTTCGTATGTACACCAAATGCTCCCATAAGTCCTGAACTTATATTAAAAAGATCACCTAGTCGTTGGGCATTATCTAAAGATTTAGCTGCCTCTTTAGTAATTGCATTATTAGCCATATCTAAATTTTTTAGCAGTTCAGCATAATCAATAAATCGTTTTGCTACATACTGAACTACTTCTGCTGTAGGTATTTTTTTACCAAAGTAGGTAGCGAAAAGTTCAATGAGCAATGTTAATGGTTGGTATTGACGATTTTGAAATAAACCAGCTCCTCCTTTAATACTTGCCATAACGTCAGCGCCAGATCCAATTCCTTGTATTTGCCTGATAACTTGAAGTACTTTTGAAAATAATTGATTTATATCATCGTTGGCTAGGGTAATTAAGCCAGCAATTAGTGCAACAACAACCGCAGCTGAAGTGCCTAATCCCATAGTTGGCGACATTTCAGAAACTATTGAAATATTTAGGCCAAAAGATGGAGGATAATTTTTTAAAGCTTGTAAAACGTACTGAAATGGAGGTTGTACATCTATATTTTCAAGAGAAATTTCGAAGGTTCCCAAACAAGAGTTGATACTAATTAATTTATCTGCTCTTGGTTCTAAGCTTACATGTATTCGCTTATTAATTGCTAAAACAATAGACTGACCTCCCCGCAATACACTATGTTCACCAAACATAAGCATACTTCCAGGCGCACTAATTTTTATCATAGATTAACGGGTATTAAATTAAGATGTGCTGGCGGAGTATCTTGCCAAAGACTTAAAACATGTCCTCCCTCACCAGATCCAGTTGGTTTTACGGCTATTGCTCCTGCTTCAATTAATTTACTTTGATGTGTTCGCAAAAAATCTCCAATTAATCCCCATTCTTCAAAACATTCACTAGATTGATTTAAGCCATCTCGTAATTGCTGCAAGCGACCTTTAATATCAATACTAACAAGGGCACTATAAATTTGTTGGGTAGCATTTTCCATACTTTGATCTGTTCCAGCATTTGGAAAGTTATCGCGATATTTTAGTACTTTTGTCACAGCCTGTTGGGTATTAGAAGGTATACCAGAATAAGAAACATAAAGATGTGGTTGCCATGCTGGTATAAAGCTGCTGGGACCGTTTTCCATAGAGTAAAGCAAAACACTGTTTGACATAACTCCCGCAATATCAACGCCACTACTTTTACCATGAAAGAGGTTTTCACACATTCTGGCTACTTCAAAAATTTTTTCTGCTAAAATGTAGCCATGTTGTACAAGCAAGTTAGCTATTGCTACGCACAAAGCAGCAGAGCTTCCCAGTCCAGAAGCCTGGGGAATGTTTGAATTCACATTGAGAATTCCAGAAAATGTTCTGGGTAATAGAGCTAGGTTTTGTAGCAAACTTAAAATACATTTTGTAAAAGGTCTGCTATTGAAAAACATCTCAAGGCTTGATGATCCTTGGTATTCTATGGTTGTACTGTAGGCTTTAAGCGGGCTAACAAGGGCAATTCCCCCATTTAACACGGTGTGCTCTCCCGATAAAATGCACTTAGCTGGATGACTAATCACGATCTTAATTCTTTTAAAACATTATGGGCATCATTGGCGCTTACATAATGCTTGGTATCAAATATTTTCTCAAGTAGTTTTAAAGCCTTTTCTTGTTCTGGTTCTGTTGCATCTGTTTGCTTAAGTAGATTTTTTAAATGTAATCGCATATGGCCTTTAGCAATACCATCAGTTACTAGCGCACGCAATGCTGCAAAATTTTGAATTATTCCTATAGCCCCAATTACATATGCCAGCTCTGTTGAGCTTTCTACTTTTAGGCAGCGTAGAGCCAAAGCTGCCAGAGGGTGGATATTTGTTACACCTCCTACAATACCAACATTGATTGGTCCTTCTAGTATTCCCTTGAGCTGTTTCCCTTCAGATACCCAGTTAGAAAGACCTCGATATTGCCCATTACGAGCAGCAAAACCATGCATACCAGCTTCTAAGGCTCGCCAATCGTTGCCGGTGGCCAGGCAAATGGCATCCATACCATTCATAATTCCTTTGTTGTGTGTGACTGCCCGATAATGGTCAAATTGTGCTATAACGGAAGCTTCTTCAATGCGCTTAGCTAAGGTTTCATCAATTCCTTCTATAGTAATTTCGACCTTGGTAATTTTTTCTGTGTTGTAGTTTGACAAAATGCATAATAGAGCTTGCTCACCACTTGCTGCTTCAACCATAGGCTTAAGGTATTCACAGGTTTGGTTAATAGTGTTGGCCCCCATGGCATCTTTGGTATCAACCAGAACGTGTATTACTCCCATTGTCTTACCGTCATTTCTGGTAATTAATCTAACGGTTATATCCTTAACCCCTCCGCCTCTTTGTACCATATTTTCACATGGCCCTTGATTTGCTTTGGTAAGTAAGTAATCCTTGCAGGCTAATATGCTGAGTTCAAAATTTTCAACGTTTTTAATATTAGGGAAGTGAATTTGACCAATAAATCCATCTCCAGATTGTGATGCTGAGATAGTGCCATGTGAATTAGTAAACAAAATACTTTTACAAAGTCCTGCTACAACAGATGTTTCTTCAATTACTAAGGGAATTAATGGGTGAAGTTTGCCATTTATAGTTATTCCTGGAGCTACAGCAAAAGGTAGTTGAAAATAACCAACGGAATTTTCAATCAAGGTATCAGCTAGTTCTAGCTCATCATTTGTAGATTCTCTAAGTAGCTGTAAATCAACATCATCTAAATGATTTTTTAAAAGCTCTAATCTATCTTTTCCTTTTTTATGGCGCAGATTTATAAAAGCACTCCCCTGAAAAACCAGATTGCATTGCTAGATTATTTGCATTCTAAATGTTTAAAGATAATTTTTCTTTTATGCAACTGCGAAATTAATAAAATTAATCAATTTTCGATACAAAGTTTCTGGTAGTGATACCGGTAAGCTAGCATCAATAACTCCAATTTTATCGAGTTCAAGTTGGTGAATTATTCTACCATAAGCATCAATTACAGCACTGATTCCATTATTTGCAACACGAATTAAAGGTAAACCTTCTTCAATAGCTCTAACTTGCACAATTTTAAGGTGTTGATATGGTCCGCTTGTATGGCCATACCAAGCATCATTAGTAACATTTAATAGCCATTGCGGACGGTTTAAAGGATCTATAACAGCGCCGCTAAATATTGCTTCATAGCAAATTAGGGGACTGAAAGGTGGAATACCTTGTAATGTAATTGTTTTCGGTCCAGTTCCTGGTGAGTAGTCCATTGTTCCTTGGGTAAGCTTTGGAAACGGGTTTAGGTTACGTAAAGGAACGTACTCACCGAACGGCACTAAATGAAATTTATCGAAAGTTGCTAAAATTAACCCATTAGGGGCAATTGCCTGCAGACTGCTAAATACTTGGTCTGGATTATGGGTAATCCTTGGTGCTCCAGTTATGAGGTATCCTTGGCTAATCATGCCACTTAGATGTTCAGTTAAATTAATATAACGATCCAAAGGTACTGTCACAGCTGCTTCAGGCCAAATAGTAAGATGAATAGTTTTTTCACCTTTTTTGGTGGTGAGCATTTCAAGGCGTTCTATGTTTTTTTCAAAAAAACTAGATTGCCATTTTTGACGTTGGTCAATTGCTGGTTGAACCAACCTTACATTAGTTTCGGTATTTATTTGAGATGACCGAAGGCGTATATTGCCATCAATCCAAAGTCCTAAAAAGCTGCATAATGCAAGTATGGATAAGCGTTTTTGTTTGGTAAATAAAACTACACAAGCTGACATAGTTAATAGCGATAATCCAAAAATTCCAAAAAAACGTGTGCTTTGTAAAATTGATAAATTCCATATATATCCGTTTAAATTCCACGGAAATCCTGTAAATAAAAAGCTTCTTGCTATTTCGCTGATCCACCATCCAGCTCCTAAGATCCATGCAAACTTAACTTTATTTTCTTTGAAATAGTAACTTGGTACCATGCATATGGTAGGAAATATTCCTATAATCAACGGCATGCCAATTAGAACCAGTGGCATTGCCATAGGTAAGCCATAAACATTTACAGCCCAACATACCCAATAAAGGTGGGAAAGAAAAAAGAAGAAACAAAAAATAGCAGAGTTTTTAAAAAAATTTTTAAAAGTAGGTTGCATTTGTAAGTTGGATAAAAGAGTATATATTGAAAAAAATAATGCTATCGGTTGGTTAAATGGTGCAAAAGCTAACCCTCCAATTAAAGCTGCAAGTATTAAAAAATAAATACTTGAAAAATTAATTTTTGATATAAATTTTATTAATAATTTTAATGCTTTATTCATTATTTTGTGTTACCGTAAAGTTAAATTATTTTAAATGGAATTTAATATGCAAAAAATCTTTATAAGCCTTTTTATTGTGTGCTCATTTTGGGTACCTGTTAAAGCAGACGGTGCAGATGATGCTCGTGTTTTCGTTACAGATGTTGTTACAAAGGCGCTTAATATTATCAATCATGATTCTATGAAAGATGTAGACAAACGTAAAGCGCTTAGCGAAAGTATTACCGACAGTTTTGACCTTAATCGTATTGCAGGTGCTGTATTTACAACTGCTAAGTACAAATACAAGCATTTAGATAGTGAAGACCAAAAGCTTGTTCAACGATACCTTAAACAGTATTTACTAGATTTTTATGCGAGTGAAGGAAAATTAAACGCTATGGTTAATGCGCGCTTGGACAATGTTACAAAGGTTGAAGCAAAAGACAAAGACTTTGCGGTTACTACTAAGTTTATAAAAGATGGAAAATCGACGGAGATAGTATGGATTACCGATGGAAAAAGTATTTTTTATGTAATTATTGCTGGCGTTAACCAAGTTATTACTCTTAAATCAGAAATGGCTGCTGCCATTGGTGATGAACCATTGGTGGAATATGCTAGAGCAAAATTGGTTAAATAATAAAGATGAAAAATTTTACACAAAATAATTTATTTGGAATTTTGGCCACTGTACCCGTAGAAAAAGCAGACAAACCTAAAGTTAAGGCTAAGTCGTCTTTCCCAGAGCTTTCCTTAACGAAAGGGCTTATGCCCCAAGAAGCCACAAGTGAATCAGTTTTTTGGCATAGAATTTTATTAAATAAAGCTATTCGCCAACAAAAACCTGCCCAGTTTTTGCAAATTTTGGCCAACGAAATTGCATTAAAAAAAGGAAGTAAAGACTCTTACTTAGCTATTTTAGACAGCTTAAAACGTGGGTGCTGATCTATAGTCATTAAATCTTTAATATTGATCCATTAATATTTTCTTTTACAATTTGCAAGGCTTTTACGTAACTTAATTCGAAATTTAGTTTTTGATTTAGTTATCATTGCAATTTTTGTATACCACTATGCTTGGTATGAATGGAAATCTAATACGAAATAATATTCTCCCTGGGGTTATTAGCCATAATTTATCTGCCATTGCATTACAAGTGTTAAAACTTTTTACATAGCTAATTTGTAATTTTATCATAATAAACTGTTAACTTATTGTTAATATATAAAACTATATATCGTATTGGGATAATTGTAGAAAGGATCTCCTTATGCGACGTTTCAATATAGTTTATCTAATCGTCAGTAATATATTCTTTGCTAGCTGCTTAATTGACCCTATTTTCCCACTAAAAAATGTAGAATTTCAAGATATGGAGTTATCTTCAAAGTCATCTATCCATAATTCTACATCAAAAAAATATACTCCCTCTTATGGAAGTTTCTCTAATGAAAATAAAAAAAAACTAATTTTATTATCAGAGAAAATTGAAGCTGGATCAGAATTTAAAAATCTAAAAACATCAAGTAAGAATTTTAGGCAATCAAGCAATCAAAGCGCATGCATTTTGTATTCATTTTTATATGGTGTATTACAGAATAAAAAGTTGAGTCAAGATTTTGAAGACTTATTATCAAAAGATGAAAATGGTAATTATTATGTAAAAGACGTTAAAATTACAAAAAATACAATTGATAGTGCATCGTTCAACAAGCATCCATCAAAAGAGTTGGTTTTAAGAGCAATTGGAGAATATGTCGTAGAAGAAATGGAAAACAAATTAAGTATTCCTCATTTTGAAAACTATGTGTTAACAGACTGGGATGCAAAAGATTTATTTTTTGGTAAACCAATTGTAGCTATTCCATATAAGAAATGGATTGAAGCTGGGGTTAGTAAATTTTGTGCCGATGGATCTATAAAGATCGATGACAAATATTATAAAGGAGATTTTGTTGCGTCGTGGTCACGTAATGGTCATGCAAGATGTATGTATTTTTCAAGTGGAAAATGGCATAACTATGATAATCAAAGTGATGGCCCTACTGACATTACCAGACAAAACGTTTCTCGCTATACTCCTGATGTCGATGTCATGTTAATAGGATACATAAACTAAATGATCTAATTTTGAATAACTACTAATGTAATATACTTGTTTTTGTAGGATTATTTCTGACCCGAAGGCCAGCAATAATCCTACACAGCATTTCAAGCCCAAACCCTTTGCGGATGATTTCGTTAAAGCTCATTTCGTCAAGCGAATCGGGGTTCGGTTCAGTAGCCTCTAAGAATCGTTTAAGCATTTTAAATGATAATTCATAGGTAAATCCAAATGCTTGAATAGCAGCAGCTCGCAGATGTTGAGCTAACCTGGCATCGTTTTTGGCAAGGTCTGATTGGCAATACTCAAGAGCCTCTTCAAGCTGAGCTATGGCTTTTTGCAAAGATGATAGATCAAGAATCATATGGATTTCCTTAAAGTTAATACTTTGCTATATACAACAATCGGCTGTGTTGTATAAATCAAAATGTAGGTACTATTTTTCCAAAAATAGCAGAAACTACGCTACTTCTGACCTATACTCCACACTCTGGAATGGTCTCACCCTACAATCCCAGTTTCCTATACAAACGAAAAATCAAACTAGTATTAATTCCACCGAAAGCAAAATTATTACTCATAAAATACTCTATATTTTTCTTTAAAATATCCTTCTTGATGTAATGAAGGGGAGCACATTTGCTGTCTACTTCATCTAAATTTGCAATTGGAGCAAACCAGCCTTCACGCATCATTTCAATACCAAGCCAAGCTTCAAGAGCACCACACGCACCCAGGGTATGGCCAAAGTGACCTTTCAGGGTATGAAATGGAACCTTATCGCCAAATAATGAATAAGTTGCCTGCGATTCAGTAACGTCTCCAAATTCTGTTGAGGTTCCATGACCATTAATTACGCCAATATCTTCAGGGCTAAGTTTGGCATCGTTCAAAGCCAGACGCATTGCTTGTTCCATTGTTTTATGGGATGGCTGAGTCACATGCTGACCATCTACATTTGTACCAAACCCAACAATTTCAGCGTATATCTTGGCATTCCTAGCAACCGCGCTATCATAATCTTCTAAAATTAAAGTAGTAGCACCCTCTCCTATTACAAGCCCGTCTCTTTGTGAATCAAAAGGACGCGGTGTAGTCATGGGAGAATCATTACGGGTGCTTGTTGCATAAAGGGTATCAAATACAGCTGCCATAGATGGACATAGTTCTTCTGCCCCTCCAGCAATCATAATATCTTGAGCTCCGCTACGAATAGCTTCAGCAGCATATCCTATTGCTAAGCTTCCAGATGCACACGCCACAGATGTCGGAATAATTCTTCCCTGCAAACCGAAAGAAAGAGAAATATTAACTGCTGCAGTGTGGCTCATCAACTTTATATAACTCGTAGAGGTAATATTTTTTAGATTTTTATTGAATAGAAGCTCTGCAAAATCTGCCAAAGGTGCTGTGCTACCAAAGCTAGATCCATAAGCAACCCCCATACGCCCAGAAGTTACAATTGGATCATTTTCAAGGTTAGCATCTCTCATTGCCTGCTCTGTCGAATATAATGAATAATAAGAAACTATACCCATATATGTAGAGCCTATGCTAAAAAATTATTGTCAGAACGGCTAGTGGTGTGCTGTTGGAGACATTTGTTTTTACACAACTTGCTGCTTTGATTGATGCTGCATTTGAAGATTATCAGTTATTTCACTATCGCGATAAGCTCGGCCGAGAAATTGACTTCATTGTTGAAAATGAAGATGGGCATATTGCTGGTATTGAAGTTAAGGCAAGTACATCAATTTCTAAAGATAGTTTCAAGCATTTACGTTGGTTTAAGGAAAACTTAGCTAAAGATAAGTCGTTTATAGGGATTATTTTGTATACAGGAGCTTATCCTTTGTCTTTTGGTGGGAACTTTTGGGGCCTCCAAATTAATGCTTTGTGGCTACTATAAGCCATAATTAAAAACGTAATTTTACGGGTATGATTTCTTAAAAATTAGCGATTCAGACAAAAATTTCTGTAATTTACCACGACAATTGGATTATCATACGCTAGATGTTTAAAGGGGAGGGAACGTTATGTTAAACTCTAAACCAAGCCATAGCTTTACAGCGCAACCAGACTCAGAACCATTAGATCTGGATTTCGTTGTAGATTGGGTTAAATCACAAAACTATCGAATCACTCGGCCATTTACACCACGTACATTTTATTCTGAGGCAAATCCTCCAGCCAAATTACTTAAGGCTGCAATTATAGATACCGAAACCACTGGTATAAGCCACGATCATGATAGGATTATTGAGCTGGGTATTGTAGTAGTTGAGTATTGTCCAGAAACAGGGCAGGCATATCGTGTGATTGAAACCTACAATGAATTAGAAGATCCTGGCATGCCAATTCCTTTGGAATCTACAAACATTCATGGCATTACGGATGATATGGTAATGGGTAAAAAAATCTTTGATTCAATGGTTGAAAAATTAGTTGAAGATGTTGATTTAGTGATTGCCCATAACGCAGCTTTTGACCGGAGGTTTATTGAAGCAAGATTACCATTTTTTAAAAAGAAAGCTTGGGGGTGTTCATATGCACAGATGCCTTGGAAAGGTGAGGGTTTTGGTGCAGCTAGTCTAGAGTTTTTGGCTTATAAGTTTGGATTTCACTTTAGTGGTCATCGGGCTTCAATGGATTGTCATGCACTATTGGAAATTTTGCAATCTGAACTACCATCATCAGGTGCGAAGGTATTTAAGACATTACTAGATAAAGCAAGTGCAACGGATGTAAAATTATGGGCTCTCAGTGCTCCCTTTGAAAACAAAGATAAGTTGAAAAATCGTGGTTATCGTTGGGATGCAGAGCGTAAGACTTGGCATAAAATAATATCAAATGATGATTTAGAAAAAGAAACGGATTGGTTAAGAATTGAGGTATATGAAAATCGTCCATTTAAACTAGAGCATGAAGTAATGGATGCTTATAATCGTTTTTCAACTAGACGCGGGGTGTCTGAGATAGTGAGGTATTGATTTGGGGGCAATCCATACGCAAAAATTGATGAAGAAAAATTTTGCTCACGACAAACTTTTAAAAATCGCACCTCATAAGGATTCTCGGCTCTGTTGCAAATTTTTTCGTAATGTATTTTTGTTGTCCAGTTTACATACATGGTCCTGCACTAAACGCTATTATTGAATCATTGATGACAGATGGTTGGAGAGATTCCTTATTAGATTTCGTCGTAAAAACATGGATCTTATATTCCTTGTATGCCTCATAATAGGTTTCTAGGAAAGTTTTGTAGGCGGTATGTTGCAATTAAGTATGGGAAATGTTAGAAGTATGTGGCATTCACTGTAGCAATGGCTATGGGTTTAATAAGTTGGAAAGTCTAATGGCAAAAGCTAAAAGTTTTTTGTTATCAATTGTGATTTTAACTATAGTTTTTTTTGCAGGATTTCCTAAGAAAGATCTTGAATTTGCCAATGAAAATACAGGTACACATGGGGTAGTAGATTTAGTTTGTCGTGGTGATGATTTACTTTGCGCAGTATGCTCTGATACTATCGACATTAGTGGTGATAATGCATCTGCGTCTTGCTGTCGAATATTGGCTGAAATTGCAGACAGTTGTGTAAATGACGTTGCAAGAGTTGCATGCGTTGCGTATCCAGGTGTTAGTTACAATAAGCCAGATACAGAAGATTTTGTTATTCCAACTACAAAAAGTAAACGCCGTAGTGTGTAGAATGGGATAAAATCAAATATCCTTTATGGTGGTCCCTTTTTGCAAGACAATTTTCACATAAGTTGAGAACCTTCAATGAACTGTGTCAGTCGCATAAATTTACCCATTAATATTAAGTCGATTAGGGAAGTAAATATCAAGCTGCGAGATAGTCAAAGCCCAATTATGTAGAGGCTGATTCCATTTAACAGCTATGTTATTGATGGCACAAAAATGAGCTTAAACTATAATGACCCCAATAAAATAGAACAGTTGTCAGAGGAGAGGTTCATCCCTAAATAATAAGAGGATGAATTAAATGAAAAGCAATATGAAGAAGAAACCGCACACTGCTGAATTTAAGTTCAAGGTAGCCATTGAAGCGATTCGAGGTGAAAAAACTACAGCGGAACTGTGTCAGCAGTTTGGCATAGTTAGTTCACAACTTTTTAAATGGAAAAAGGCTTTACTAGATAATGGCCAAGAAGTATTTAAAAATGGCATACCAACTAAAGATCAAGGTCAGGCAGAGATTGAACAATTACATGCCGCCATTGGGAGGTTGACAATAGAAAACGGTTTTTTAGCCAAAGTTGTCGGGAGATACCGATGAAAGAACGGCAAGAACTTGTAAAAAGTGGGCATCAAGATTTAAGCAAACGTTCTCGAGCCAAGCTTTTAGATGTGAATCTTTCAAGCTGCTATGTGAGGCCCAAGGCCTGTGCTGATGATACGGTCACAATCATGAATGAAATTCGAGAGATTTATGCCATGAGGCCATTTCAAGGATATCGACGGATTACCTGGGATTTAAAGGACTTAGGTTACCCTATCAACCGCAAAAAGGTTTATCGATTGATGAAGTTGATGGGTTTGGAGGCGGTGTATCCAAAGAAAAACCTAAGCAAGCGTAATCATGAACATAAAGTGTTTCCATATTTGTTGAAGGATATCCACCGTTAAAGCCGCACGATGTCTGGTGTGTAGATATCACCTACATCAAGACAGCCACTGGATTTATCTATTTAACCGTATTAATTGATGTGTTGAGTCGCCATGTGATGGGGTGGCATATTAGCACGAGCCTTGATACGGAAAGTTGTTTAAGGGCGCTAGAAATGGCGATTACCAAGGGTTACAAACCAAAGATTATCAATTCTGATCAAGGCTGCCAGTTCACCAGCCAGGAATGGATTTATCAACTGACGTTGCTTGGGGTAAGAATCAGTATGGATGGCAAGGGCCGAGCCCTAGATAACATACCAATTGAAAGGTTCTGGAGAACAGTAAAATATGAAGAAGTTTACTTAAATACTTACGAAAGTGTAAAGGAAGCCAAGGCAAGCTTGGATGCTTATATTCACTGGTATAACTATTCACGCAGGCACAGCGGAATAAACCAGCATAGGCCGCATGAGGTGATGACAGGTAAAGCGGAAGCTACTCAGTGGGCATTTATGCCGAAGTTGGTGGGAAGTCTAGAAAGCAAGGGAACTCAGGCCTGTAGATATGTGGATAAGTCTTCGACTTACCCACGAGATCCACAAGGCCCAACTACAATAACAAACGGAAAAACAAAAGAAAAAATTAGGCAGCAAAAGAAAGTTAAACAAACGATGAATCTCTCCTCAAAAATAGCTGCTTAGCAATTATCTTTGAATGTTTTTTAAAAAATAATTTCCGCTTGGGACACATGTTACCCACAGTGTCCACGAGCCAATGCCCAGAGCAATTAAGGGCTCTGGGAGGACTGTGGACTTGTGGGTAACTACTAATGTCTTCTAAACGATCTGCTCAACAAATTCCTCTTGCCTTTTAAGAATGGAGTGCAAAATTCCCAACAGCTTTCGCATACAAGCAACAATCGCAACCGTTTTAGGTTTACCTTTTTTTAGCAATCTTTCTTTTAAATTTTTTAACAAAGGAATTTTATGAAAACCACTCAACACCGCCATATATAAAGCATCTCGTGGGATTTTGCGCCCTCCTCGAATAAAGCGCTTACCTGATTTATTTCCACTGTCCCTACAGTATGGAGCAAGCCCTGTGATCGCTGTCAATTCATTTAAATCAAATGAATCATCCCCTAATTCAGGCAAAAAGGCTAACAACTTATAACTAAGAGTTTTACCTATACCTGGAACAGAACATGCCAGCTCAACTTTCTTGGCTTGATCTTCTTCAGATAAGGCAAACTCATCAATTTGCTTATCCAATTCCTTAATCGCATTCACTAAGTAAGTAATATGAGAGCTAATAGAATATTTTATTTTTGAGAGCTCTTTATGTTTTAAATTTTTCTTTTCATTGGATAATTGACTAACCAAGTACTCTCGTCTAGCCACCAAATCCTTAAGTTGCTGCTGATATTCTGATTGGTGATAATTTGCTTTAACATCCATACTAACTCCATAGTAAGCTAGCTTATACGCATCGATCCGATTTTTTTTTTAGTTTAAAGATTTAGCAAACTTGTGAAATGATAATGTATTCACTCTATGGATAGCATATTTATGGCGATGCAATACAGCGCAAATTGTGGCCTCATAACCTCCGGTTGGCTCTAAAACCACTAATGCTACTTCTAGGTTTGCCAACAAATCCAACAGTTTTTGATGGCCATCTGCGTTATTATCGAATTTATAAAATCTTCGGTCGTCCTTGGTTTTTAAAACGCAAAAATCGAGTGTGGCTTTAGATACGTCTAGTCCTACAGTTGTTAACATGGTAAGCCCCCTTCTTCTTATTGTACACAGCGGCAGCTCTAAAGCTGTCCTGTCAGCAATTCGTTCAAAGCTAATCCTACTCTACGAAACAGCTGCTTTTTCTAAGAGCGATTCTTGTGATCAATGTTCTTTCAAGCCAACTGTTTAATTCCTTGTACCACACCTAAAAGATATAAGTTCTTGACTTTGGGGGTCACTATATAATAGATGATATTTTTGAAGTAGAGCCTCCACTTCTGCTC